>JBEBJH010000149.1:0-12418 GCA_040079965.1 Cyclobacteriaceae bacterium | reverse complement strand
GTTTTAAATGAGGTAAAAGAAACTTACGCGACAGCTATAAATTACGAAGAGAATCATTTTTATTACAATAATCGCTTTAGAAATGGAATTAAGGAATTGCCAATTGAAATCGCAAATTTAATCATGGCGGAATCAATAAATTACCCACGTGTAATTGCATCTTTCGCAGAAAGATCATGTAGATTGTATGCAAATAAGCATGTTAAAGCAGTTGGACAAATAGCGAAAAATGAAAGTTGGTTTGAATAATAAATTTACCATCAATTCCCAGCAGTGCGTACACAGCAGGCGCTAACCTGAAATCTTCCATCAGTCACTTTTACTACACTACAGCCGGGCCGTTGTTTACGGGCATCCTGATTACGCTGGCCATTTTTCTCTTTTGTTATCAGGGCCATTCCAAAAAAGAAGCGCAGGACAAGTTTGCGTGGTTGAGTGATGGCTTGCTTTCAAAATCTGCAGCTGTATGTGCGTTGTTGATTGTAGTATTTCCAACCGGCTCGGATCAGCGGATAACAGACAATATTCACATTTTTGTTGCCTCGGATATTGCGGGTACTCTGCATTTGATTTTTGCCGCTTTATTTTTCGTGGCGATGTCTGTTTTTTGCATCGTCAATTTCAGAAGGAATGCAGATAAAGAGTTTATAAAAAATCCGGAGGGCAGAATTTATTTGGCGTGTGGCCTCGGCATTTTGTTAATGCTGCTCATTCTGTTTGTTAACATGCTGATGGCAGATGCCGATGAACCATCTACGCGCCTGGTATTTTGGCTGGAGACCGTCATGCTTTTTTTATTTGGCTTAGCATGGCTTGTTAAAGGTAAGGCCACCGTAACTGAATATGTGTTGAATAAATTGTGATTAGGTGAATCGATGATCATCAACCAGTCTCCCAACATGGACTACACTATAAACTTCTATGGCAGTTTAATGAATCTTGAAGTATAAACAGAATTTCCTTGAGTACATCTTATTATGTAGATGCCTGATGAATAGGACGTGGTTTCGTGTAGAATTAGTTGTCCACCAAATCCATTTAATTTTACGAGTGCCTTACCCTGTAAATCAAAAATTTCGATTACTAAAGGTTGATGCGGTTCAAAATTGACCAAGTCAATATTCAATTGTTGATTTGTAGGATTTGGATGAAAGTCCAAACCCAAACTCTTTAAGGGATAAATGTCGCCAACAATTACAATTTCCTGAACTGCTGAAGGTGGACTCTGACATCCCGCTGGTGTGGTCACCACCACATGATATGCACCCGATTCATCGATTGTGATGGATTTGCTGGTTGCTCCATTGATAGCAGTGCCATTGAAATACCACTGATTACCATTTTCTGCACTGCTGGTAAGTATGGGAGTTTCGGAAAGAATATTTGTAATGGTTATGGTGGGAGGCTCTAAGAGTGGACATATAGACACTTCCAGATCAGCTGAAGGTAGACTCTGACATCCGGATGGTGTAATCACAACCACATGATACACGCCCGATTCATCAACTGTGATGGATTTGCTGGTTGCTCCATTGATAGCAGTGCCATTGAAATACCACTGATTACCATTCTCCGCACTACTGGTAAGGGTAGGAGTTTCGGAAAGAATATTTGTAACGGTAATGGTGGGCGCCTCTAAAGGTGGACAGATTGAGATTTCAAATTCAGCTGAGGGTGGGGTCTTACATCCAGCCGGTGTAGTCACCACCACATGATACACTCCGGATTTATCCAATATGATGGTTTGATTGGTTGCTCCATTGATAACAGCTCCATTGAAGTACCACTGATTACCATTTTCCGCACTGCTGGTTAGAGTTGGAGTTTGGGTTAAGATATTTGCAGGAGTTATAGTGGCAGCTTTTAAGATTGGGCAAATCGACCAGACTCCAGCGCTTGAAGTTCCAGCATATAGTTTTCCGCCAAGGACCGTTAGCTTAGAAATATCGCTCATGAGGTAAACACTCATTGACGGAAATCCGGCATTATAATCAGTCCAAAAGCCGCTATTATTCCTTGAGTAATGTGCACCTTGGCCCGGTCGGCCTAAATACAAGTAATCCTCAAATGTAGTAAGCGCACTAACGAAATAGTTTCCTGATAACGCATTATTAAGAGTTGTCCAAGTCTCACCCCTATCGTTCGAAACAAAAACTCCCACATTGGAACCGCAAAAAAGTTGATTATTAATGGTGGCGAAGGAAGTAATATTTTGCGGAGCAGTAAATTCCACCGGTGTATGATTGGCATTGGTAAGGGAAATGCGTTGAAGCGTACTCGTTGCCGTAAATAAATCATTTCCAAGAACTGTTATTACATTAGCAAAAGGAACATTTGAAAAAAAGCTCCAGGTCATTCCATAGTCTTTTGATACAAATATTCCTGAAATAGAACTGGCGTATACATCCGTTCCATGTTGCGCAAAACTTGTAGCTCCGGCCAAATTTACCTGGTTCCATGTTACGCCCTCATCGGAAGAAACAAATGTTCCTTCGTTAAAAGTGCCTGCCAATATATTAGGTCCGCTAACATGCAAACTCATAATGCCTTGGCCATAAGGTATGGGGGTATTTAACCTTTGCCAGGAGTTGCCCAAATCAAGGGAGCGATAAATCATATTGAAACTGGATGCAAAGAGTTTATTATTAAGCATAACAACAGAACGCACATTTGCGCTAGTGATTCCTGTATTTGCTTCGTCCCAAGTTGTGCCTCCGTCTAACGATCGAAAAATCCCTGAAAAGCTTCCCACATAGGTACCGGCCGTATTGGATGTAATGCACGACATACCCGGCAGGTTCGGTGCGTCAATCCACGAAAACCCATTATCGTAACTTATACTTGCATGTTCCACCGTGCCAGCAAGAAGAACGTTGTTGTTCATTACGTGGATTGTGTTGGCGATGTAAGGGTTATTCATACTGGTCCAGTGGACCCCTTCATTGGTAGAAATAAGCATGCTGAGGTTAGTCCATGCAATAATTACTGAACCATCGCTATCCAGGGCGAATACACCATTAATGCCAGGATAATCAATGTATTTAGTCCATGTACTTCCGGCATTGGTAGAGAAATATAAACCATGACTATAACTCCCCAGAAATAACGTAGTGCCGCTAGATTCAAGTGAACTTACTCCTTCCACTCCAGTATTAATTTCGGTTGCGTTGGTTTGGCTATGTGTAAAACTAAATAAAAGTCCATCACCGGAGATTCCATAAAGGGTTTCTCCTATTGCAACTAATTTCCCAATTATTTTTGATTCCGGAATAATAATGGGTTGCCATGTTTCTCCCAGATCATCAGATAAATAAGGTCCGCCACCGTTGAGTGCTACGTATAAAGTATTAGATACAGTGACCATTGAATATACCGATTGCCCTGGAAGACCTTCACCTATACGTATCCACGTATTCCCATTGTCAGAAGACCGAAACAATCCACCCAAGGTGCCGGCAAAAATAGTTTCATCTACAGTGGCCAGTGATATAACATGACCTCCATAGAATCCGTTTGGGAGTTGCTTCCATTCATTTTGAGAATAAGATACCGAAATCGTAAAAAGTACCAATACAAAAATGAAGAACGCTGGGGAAAGAATATTTCTAATAGGGATCATAAAGGTAAATTATGAAAAGGAGCTAATATTATTATTTAATATATACAAGATTTATGAGTTTTGTAATAGTGTCTCCACGAACCTTTTTCCAAGCGAAGACTCCCGCCCCGGGCACTCCGCGTTTTGGCAATTACTTCAAAGCAGATACTTCCTGTATCAACCTTTCTTTTTCTTTGGTTTTGGAATTTTCCCGATTCTAACATCACCCTTTAAAATCAGTCGACAGGCTTTGAGAACTAATTCTTCAAAATCATCTTCATCTACAGGAATGTTTTGCCAGACTGATTCGGCTGTGCCCAGTAACCGTACGGAACGCATGCAGGGAAATTCTTTTTTTAAACTGGCATGATGCTCGTGTAGAGCAGCCAGCCACACACCATTGTCGTCAGTAAAATCGTTTCGCTGGCGCAGGATCAAAACCAACTTCTCGCCTGTATAAATGGCATAACAACCAAACATAGGTTTCACCCGTGGATGAATCCGATCCAATTCTTCGAGTACAAATTCAAAAGGGATTTTAGACTTCATGAATGTGCAGGCAATGATACTAAATTTTTTCCCTCATGGGTTGAAACCCGTGGCTACAAACATGCAATCCGCCAGATTGCGGATTTAGAGTTAAGCTTTCAAAAATAACATGCGCAGTTAGCTCGATCGATTCTTCCAGTCCCCGCATAAGGAGCCTAATTTAATCGCGGGAGGTGCGGATGGAATGGCGTGAGATTTAATTCAGCTCCGTTGCGGTGGACGCGGCCATGCGGCCGTGGAGCACTAAAAATCCAATTGTTCTAAAATCAGTTTTGCAGGTGGTCGATGTTATCATCAACCACCTGCAACAACCCATCAAACCTCTACTTCCACACCAACCCCTTATCCTTCGCTTGCTCACGGATCGCCTTAATCATCGTTACATCAAGCATCGATCCTTCATCTTCCGCAGGCATGTTCGCAGCAAGATACTGCTGACGTTTTTTGTTCAGCTCCAGAATTTCATTCTGAACAGCCTTGCGCTCATCCGCTTTTTCAGCAACATACGCTTTGCGTTCTCCGGCACTCATCCCCTGCATTTCTTCTGGCAATTGCTGCGCAGGAGCCGTGGTAACAACACTCTCATCTTCTTTCGCGGCATCCACCAAATCCCATGAAGAGTTTTGATACGCATGCGTACTCTTGGACACCGCACGTTCAACTTTATTCGCCTGGCCATAGCTCTCTGCATTCTTGTCCTGCGCAGCCTGAGACTCTTTCTTTTCCCGGCCCGAGTTGCCATAGTATAGATAAGTTTTGTTCAGACGATCATTGCATTCCGCAATTTTTGAATCGTAAGGAGTAGCTATAAATACGGTTTTGCGATTTTGCTCAATGCTCATGTAGCTGCCACCGGTCCGGTCAGCGCCATCTTTCCAGTTGGAATGCAGGCCCTCATCAAAATTTCCACAGTAGATGGTATTAACTACCACACCTTTTTCTTTGGCCACCGAACACGCCAGTCGGTAACTCACCGAGCCTTGCGTGAATGGCTCGTTGCCGGCAATAAAAATCATTTTCAAATCGGCAGCAGACGTTGACCACGCAAGCTGGTTGAGCGAAGTTTGAATCACATGCCCGCAGAACTCGTTGCCCCCGTTGGTGGAGAGGGCAAACAGTTTTTCAGAGATCAGGTCAAGATCGTTGGTGAGGCCACTCACCTGGCGGATGTATCCTTCCGAAGAAGGCAGTCCGTCATTGCCATATTCATACAAGGCAATCTTGATGCGGGGTCGCGAACCATCTCCGCATTTTGCGGCAGCCAGTTCATTTACAATTTTCCACAGTTGCGATTTGGCCTGGTCAATAAGACCATCCATGCTGTTGCTGGTATCGAGCAGCAAGGCAATCATAATGCTCTGATCTTTGGCGGTGCTTTTTTCCGAGGCTGAACGTTCGGGGTTCACGGCACTCATCCCGATAGCTATCGGGACGGAAACTACCGTCATGATGATCATCACAACGGCCACTTTCAAAAAGCGCGTGCTGGCAATGGGTATTGTTTTCATAATCTGTTAGTTTTTTGTAGCAGGATGCACCGGCCCGCACAATTCCATAAAACTTCAGGTAATTTTTTTTCTTCCTATCATGTGGGGCCTGCCTGGTCGTGTTTTTTGGTTGTTCCCCCTAATCAAAGGTCTAATCCTTCTCCGCCAACTGGCGGAGAAGGATCTCCTCATCAAGATAACGTACTTCTTATTTGGGGATCCTTCGCTATAGTAAGCTTCGGTTAATAAGTAGGTTGTGGTTTTATACAAACATTAAAAAAAGATGACGCGAAGCTGACCGCTCAGGATTGGATTACAATTTTATTTTGAAATAGTGATTCCTTTGGTTATTGTTGATCGCTTACTTAACAAGCACACTTAGTTCGTTCGACTCCTTCATGATTGTCTAATCTCAGTAATGAAACTTGAGAGCGGACTGAGCCTTACTTTTCTTTTGCATGCACAAAAGAAAAGTAACAAAAGAAAATGCCAGCACGAACACTGCCCCTCTCCGCGCTGCTAGCCGCCTTACCACCGCACAGGCCTCGAGTGGGCCGCGCTGTTCGTGCACATCCACACACCAAGGATAGTTAATTGGGCATGTTAATTTAAAATTATCTACTTCGTAATAGGCTGGAAGACCTTAATATGAAACTTGAGAGCGGTGGCCCGGCCGAAAAGCGGGGTGGTGTGTTAGCATGTGTGGGGAAGCATCTTTTTGCCTTGACCTTTTTGGTTCTTTTTGCGTCTAAGGCAAAAAGAACAAGAGATTTTTTTCACTCTGCCTGTGATCCAATAAATCTTCAAAGTTGAAATCACTCTAAAACCATTCATCAATTCGCGCCAATTGGTGCGAAGCCAGATCAACCTAACCAGTGGCGCGTTCTTAATATGCTACTTAACCCATGGGCTAAAGCCCATGGCTATAAACATATTACCCCTCCTGGGTATGGGAAAAATCAATCATTAGCATCACTCCCTCTCTTTTGCTTGCCTACCATATCCGCCAGCAAGCGGATGAGGTTGGGTGAGGCCTTTCCCCAGATATGAAAAATAATTGTTTTATAATAACTCTTCCCCACTCCCTGCTTGCCAACCGAATCCGCCAACAAGCGGAGTAGGTTGGGTGAGGTCAACCTACTAAAACTGTAATCCTCCCATTATCATTAATCTGTTGCGTTGTTGTTTTAGTTTCTTGCTAAAGGCATGACTTTGTCATAATTTCGTTTCAATGGGTGAAGACGGAGTTTCGAAACCCTGCCTGTCAAAAACTTTATTATTAGTTAAACCACACCTCATATGAACAGAAGATCTTTTCTTGGTAATGCCGCTGCCGGCCTTGCCGCTACCGGTTTGCTTTCCCATATCCCCGCCTCAGTATTCAGTATGGCGGATGCCAAAGGAATCAATATGCCCCTTGGCTTTCAGTCGTATGTGTTTCGGGATGAGATCTCCCTTAAACCTCATGAGACGATGACCAGGCTGGCCAGTTATGGCTACCGGAATGTGGAATGGTGCAGCCCCAAAGGCTATCAGGGACCTTTCACTCCACTGGTCAAATACTCAGGCAAGGAACTGAAGAAGATTACTAACGACTCGGGCCTCGAGTCCACCAGTTGCCACTTCACGTGGGATGAGATTATGGATGACAACAGCCTCGCTGAGCGGATCGAATTTTCGAACCAGTTGGGATTGAAACACATGGTTTGCTCAGGCGGACTTATAGCCAAGACCTCCGATGAGGTGAAGAAGCGCTGCGAACAAATGAATCATTTTGGTGAGTTGGTAAAGAAAGGCGGCCTGGTTGCCGGCTACCACAACCATAACGGAGAGTTTGATGAGAAACTAGACTCCCGTCCGCAGTATGATCTTATGCTCGAACACCTCGATCCAGCATTGGTTAAGATGCAGTTTCAGGTTGCGGCCATCACCTCGGGGTATAAGGCCCAGGATTATTTCAGGAAATTCCCCGGCCGTTTCATCTCTGCGCACCTGCAGGACTACGCTCCGAATGACCATGAGAAGGAAGTGGTCATGGGTTCAGGCATGGTCGACTGGAAGGATTTCTTTGTCGCTTCGAAAGTGGGCGGACTGGAATACATTTTTGTTGAGATGGAATCCAACCCGGCCATCATGGAGGGTTGTGCAAAGTATGTGAAGAGTCTGTGAAATGATTACTTCTTTGCTCCTGTTTGTTGGTCTTCCTGACCAACAAACAACCGAGCTGGCGGATTTAGTTATGCTTTCAAATTAACATGCGCAGTTAGTTCGATTCTTCCAGTCCACCTCGCATCGCCCTCGTTGAGAGACGATTCTTTGCCTGTGGTCGGTGTTATCACCGAGCCACAAACAAAACAGGTCCAATCCTGAGCGAACTATTGGAAGGGTTTTGTTATAAAAAGCCTCTGTAATAAAGAAGGTTTCTTCGGAAGTAAAACGCAGAGCGAAGGATCCCCAAATAGAAAACGCACATCTGTATTTGGAGATCCTTCGCTACAGTATACTTCGATCAATTAGCAAGTTGTACCATCGTAAACGATTCATACAAGAATGAGACTAAGCTGACCGCTCAGGATTGGTTTTAAATTTTATAGTATGAAACTTGAGAGCGTTGGCCAGACAATCCGCCAACAGGCGCCAATTGATGCCAAGCATCGAACCACCTCGCATCGCCCTCGTTGAGAGACGATGCTTGAAGGAAAAATTATGAACATGGTTAATGGATCGGTGATCACCGACCACGTGCAAAATCCAAATCCAGACCCAATCCAGAGCGAATAAAGATGAAGGGTATTAATCATTAAGGAAAACTAAATAAGTATGACATTCTTCGTCACTAACTGGTTTTAGCGAAGGATCCTCAACTAATTGGGAGATCCTTCTCCACAAGCTGGCGGACCAGGATTGCTGCCGTTATTTTGAATTTTTGCTGTAGCCGGTGTTATCACCTACCTAAAACTAATCTATAGGTTCCCCCTGTATTTGCATAAATTGCTTTACCAAATCACCACAAGCTGAGCATCATGAAAATAATAGTAGCCTGTTTCTTCTTCATCGTTTTCGGAAAACTGTTTGCCCAAAGCAACACCGAAACTTACTCGGTCGACCGGGCTTCTGTGGAGCAAACCGGAATCCCGAAGGGCGAGATTTTGAAATTTACGTTCGCGAATTCAAAAATATTCCCTGGCACTTCGCGCGAGGTGAGTGTTTATATTCCGGTGCAATACCGGGCCGACAAACCAGCGTGTGTTTATGTGAACCAGGATGGCGTTCAATGGAAGGCGCCTACCGTTTTTGATAACCTGATCGCCAGTAAGGAAATGCCGGTCACCATCGGCATCTTCATAACACCTGGAAAAGTTTTATCACAAAACCAGGAAACAGCCCTCGACAGGTTCAACCGGAGTTTTGAATACGATGGCGTGAATGATAACTACGCCCGCTTCCTGTTGGAAGAAATTCTTCCGTTTGTAGAATCGCAAAAGGCCACCGATGGTCGCACGATTGTATTATCTAAAAATGGTAACGATCGTGCCATAGGCGGTGGCAGCAGCGGAGCAGTATGTGCTTTTACCGTGGCCTGGGAACGTCCGGAAGAATTCTCTAAAGTGTTTAGCGCCATCGGAACGTATACCGGCCTTCGCGGTGCCGACCGTTACGATATATTGGTGCGCAAGCATGAGCCTAAATCCATTCGCATTTTCATGCAAGATGGTTCCAACGATCTCAACATTTACGCAGGCGATTGGTGGAAGGCAAACGAGTCCATGCAACGGGCCCTGACGTTCTCCGGGTATGACGTTAAACATGTATGGGGCGAAGGCGCACACAACGGCACCCACGGCACAGCCATTTTTCCTGACGCTATGCGCTGGTTGTGGCGCGACCATCCGAAACCTGTTATACCCGGAGCAACCAGCAACCCGTTTCTGAATGACATCCTGATGGCGAATGAAGGCTGGGAATTGGTTGGCGAAGGGTATGCTTTCACGGAAGGAATTGCTGTAAATAATAAAGGCGAAGTTTTCTTTCAAGACATTCCCAATGCTAAAACCTATAAGGTAGGCGCTAATGGCAAGCCTGAAGTGTTTATTGCTGATTCCAAAAAAGCCAGCGGCACCACATTCACTTCTGCAGGAGAGATGCTCACCAACACCGGGGGCTGGTCTGATCCGCCCTCGAAACAAGTGGTGCGTTATAAAAACGCAAGCACCATGCAAGTAGTGGCCGATGAAATTGCGAGCAACGATCTTACGGTTGCTTTCAATGGTAATATTTATCTGACTTCACCTGATGGCCGCGAACGCCCAAGCAAACTATTCCTGATCAGACCCACGGGTGAACGGGTTGTAGTTGATGAAGGTCTGCGGTTTGCGAATGGGGTGTGTCTTTCGCCCGACCAAACGCAACTTTATGTAACTGAGTCAACTTCGCATTGGGTTTGGGTTTACCAAATTCAACCCGATGGCACATTATTGCATAAACAAAAATACGGATGGCTGCATGTGCGCGATGTAGATGAAAATGCCTGGAGCGATGGGCTGAAGTGTGATCGGGATGGAAGAGTGTATGTTACCAGCCTTAGCGGCATCCAGGTACTGGATCAGCTTGGTCGGGTGAATGCCATCATCCCGCTCCCTAAAACTAAAGGCCAGGTTTCTAATCTTTGTTTTGGTGGGCCGAACTTTGACGTTCTCTATGCCACCTGCCACGATAAAGTGTTTCGCAGAAAAGTAAAGGTGAAGGGAGCCAACAATTTTGAAAAGCCTTTGAAGCCTGCCAGCCCACGGCTTTAAAAAGTTGTGAGCAATCAACTCATGTGTCATTGCGGGCGAGGCGAAAACATCTTTATTTACGACCTACTTCAACGAGACCCGCAATCCAGTAAAGGGTTTTCCTAGCTGTTGCTTTCGATCGTTCTTTCAACATAACCGTATTTGGGATCGCGGGTCGCGTTTTATAGAACGGTAGGATGGTTAAGGTGAGGTTAACTTGCCCGCGATGACACCTCGAAAGAAGCGGGTGTCATTGTGTGAGTCTCAGCTTGGACAGCTATAGTTAAAATATTATCAAAGTTTCAAATCAATTCGCTTGCCTGTTTTAGTGGCCAGGTAAATCGCATCAACAATCTTCATGTCTTTTAGTCCTTCTTCTCCATCCGCAGGAACGATGGGCTTTTTATTATTCAAAATAATTTCTGCCATCTCGTCCATTTGTGTGGTTTGATGGGTTACATGGGGCTGCATCAGTGGCCCCAGGTGAGTGCGGCCTTGAATAGGCCCATAGCCTGTAGAAGGTTGTAGTTCAGCAAATCCCTTTTCTCCGTTTAAAAAGAATTTATCAAGATTGTTCATGGTATAGGTCGAAAGACAGGAGGCTACCGCTCCGCTGGCAAAGCCAAACTGAAACTGAATGGTTTCATCTACGCCTTCCTTAAATTTCTGAGGATCAGTTTTGGTTTCTTGTGCAGTAACCCACGTGGGCTCTTCACCCAACATATAACGCGCTCCATTCACCGAATAAATACCAATGTCCATCATGGCACCACCGCCAGCCAGCTTTTTGGAGAGTCGCCATTGACTTGGGTCACCAATGCGAAAGCCGGTAAGCCCTTGAAAAAATAATGGCTTACCAAATTCACCCGCCTGCCGCATGCGCACGACTTCAAGTGTTTTTGCTTCAAAGTGCATACGGTAGCCAATCAGTAATTTCACGTTGGCTTGTTTACACGCAGTTACCATCTCTTGCGCTTCCAGCGCGTTTAATGCCATGGGCTTTTCGCTGATTACATGTTTGCCCGCTTTGGCTACGCGCAGTGCCTGGCTATGGTGAAGCGCATTGGGTGTAATGATGTAAACTGCATCAATGTCGGCATTGTTTTTTATCTGGTCGAAGTTCTCGTAGGTGTAGCAATTCTTTTCGGCAATGCCATACTTGGCCTGCCACGCTTTTACTTTGGATGGCGTGCCGCTGATAACGCCTGTAAGTTTTGCCTTGGAGCAACTCAACATGGCTTCAGCCACTCGTGTACCATAACTGCCCAGGCCCATGATGGCCACTTTCAATACCGGACCCTGCCAAGGCTCGCGTGAAATGTATGCGTTGGCAAAGGCAGGCGCCAGTGGCAAGGTTACCGCTGCGCTAATTTTTTTTAAAAATACTCTACGTGAATTCATGGGAATAGATTTAATAAGGTATTGGTACCTGAATCATATGTGTCCACATGGACTTCCAACAAATATACTCTCGCCAACAGGAAAGACCCAGAATTATTTTGGTTTGGATAAAAGGCAAAAAGAACGGAAAGCGTTGTTTTCACCGTTCATAAAGTTAACTCTTCCCCTCTCTCCCGATAGCTATCGGGATGGAGAGGGGAAAGGGGTGAGGTCCCGCAGTTCCTGTGAGTGGTCATTAGGCGTGGTGCGATATCGGTAGTCGTTGGAGATGCAACCCACCAGCGTAACGAGCGAGGCTACTAGTCACCATCCCCAATGTAGTTCCTACTGGCGATGGATGCTACTACACACCATCCGCAGTGTAGTTCCTGCCTACCGGCAGGCAAGCCCTCTGGCTAGAGATGTAGTTAGACGTGGCTGGCGATGCTACAAGACATGGCGAGCGATGCTACAAGACGTGGCGAGCGATGCTACAAGACGTGGTGAGCAATGCTACAAGACGTGGCGGGCGATGTTGGTAGTAGTGGCGAGCAATGCTACAAGACGTGGCGAGCGATGTTGGTAGTAGTGGCGAGCAATGCTACAAGACGTGGTGAGCGATGCTACTA
>JBEBJH010000148.1:0-12422 GCA_040079965.1 Cyclobacteriaceae bacterium | reverse complement strand
GAGACAGGAACATAGAGATGATTGCGGTCTTGCCTTTTTTATATTCTTCTACCTTCAACGGAAACTCTTTTATGATTTGTTCCACCACGGGCAAGATCGAATCCGCATTGCTATCCTGAATCAGATTTAACTGTTGAGCTAACTCAAGTGGTGCAGCAAGGGGGTTCTTTAACAATTCAGGAAATAATTTCTGCGAAGCCACGGCAAAATTCAACTTACTTTCATCAATTAAGGTGATTACCGCAGCTAATGCTGCAGCCTTGATGGGAAGTTGATTGGCTTCGAGATTTGAATCATTCAAATAAGATTTAACAGGACCCATCATCCAGTTTGATGCAGCTTTGAAATTTTTTGTATGTTCACAAATCGCTTCAAAGTATAGGGCCATCTCTTTTGAGTCTGTAAGCACCTGGGCATCGTAAGCCGGTAATTTATAAACAGAAATAAATTTCTGTTTTAACTCCCACGGCAAAGCGGGCATGGATTGTTTTAACTCATTCAACCAGGTCTCCGAAACTTCCAACGGACTCAGATCCGGATCTGGAAAATAGCGATAGTCATTTAGCTCTTCTTTGGTGCGCATTCCATACGAGTTTCCCGTACCGGGATCATAGGTGCGGGTTTCAGAGACAACAGCCGCACCGCTTTCGAGGAGTGCAAACTGACGCTCGGCTTCATGATCTATAGCCCGCTGTACATTGCGGATTGAGTTCATGTTTTTTATCTCCACTTTCTTGCCATACTCCTTTGCATAGTTCAGCATCAGGGAAACATTCGCATCACAGCGCAAGGAACCTTCTTCCATATTGCCATCGCAGATCTCGAGGTAGCGCACCAGCTTTCTGATTTCCGCAAGCAAGGCATACGCTTCCTCCGAACTTCTCAAAACAGGTTCTGTTACGATCTCGATCAAAGGCACCCCGGCTCGATTAAAATCTACACGTGTATCAGTTTCATTATCCAAATGAATAGACTTACCCGCATCTTCTTCGATGTGAATGCGATTGAGTGAAACATTCTGTTCGCCTGCTTTGGTAGAGATTGTGATATATCCGCCTTTGCAAATGGGGGTACGGTCTTGGGTAAGTTGATAGCCCTTGGGTAAATCGGGATAGAAATAATTCTTGCGATCAAAAATCTGCCACCGCGAAATCTCCGAATGACAGGCCAAACCCATCTTTATTGCAAACTCAGCCGCTTTCTTATTGAGTTTTGGTAATGTTCCAGGATGAGCCAATGTAATTACACCAATGTTGGTATTGGGCGAACTTCCATAAGCCGTTGAATCGGAATTATAGATTTTACTTTTCGTTAACAGCTGCGCATGCACCTCGAGGCCGATAACTACCGTATATTTTTCGAGTACTGCTTTGTTCATTTAAATTTATAAAGGCGGGTTCTTCTTCTTAAGCTCTTCGATGTCTTGCTTGTCAATTTCGCGAGCAACAGTTTCCTTATTCCTCAATAAATCACTTAACGAGATTATTAAAATTTCATTTCCATCGAGTTCTATTTTGGTAGCTGATTTCTTACATTCTGAAAAAGAGGTTAATCCAGAAATCTGTGGAAGAAACTCTGTTTTAAAGGTATCGAAAGGTATTCTTAAGAAAGTCTTCTTCGAATCGAAAACAATACTCTTCAATGTTGTGGTGTCGATCTCTAATTCATCCAAAGCCTTCACCAGGTTGGTAAAATTCGCAACTGTTGGTTTATACCAAAAATCAATGTCATGGACAATTTCCGGTCGCCCTGGAAATCCAGGTCCTGAAATTCGTTGATACCCATAAAAACCTACAGCAACACCTCCAATGAGTAGATACTCTACGTGGTTGTTATTGAGCGCAGAACATGTTTTTTGAAGGGAACTTCGAATCTCGTTATTTATCATTTCTTCAGGAAACTCAATTCAATCCAATTAATACTCTTATACTGTTTCTTTTTGAAAGTGAATTTGCTCGATTTAACTAACGCACGATTAAAGTCAAGTAAGTCCAGACACCGAATCAAACTTTCCTTTGGCGACAGTGATTGGTCTAACTTTACACTTTTCTTCTCACTTACATCTGAATACACCTGCACCTTCATAACGATTAAATTATTGGCCCAACAATTTACGCGATTTTTCTAAGACTGCGTCCAAACCCTTTAGGTTTTTACCACCAGCCGTTGCAAAGAAAGGTTGACCACCACCACCACCATCAATCTCCTTCGCTAATTCTTTCACCATATTGCCTGCATGATATTTTTTGGTTGCCTCCAGCTTCTCTCCAATCATTACCGAAACCTGGGGTTTCCCATCTACATCAGCAGCAAGTATCATCAGGAGATCATCAAACTGATTGCGTAAGGCATACGCGATATTCTTCAGCACCTCGGCATTGGGTACGCTTACCTTTTCTAAAATTAATGTGTATCCACCCGACTTTATTGCCTTACGGGCTAACTCATCTTTCAATACATTTGCCTGTTGCTGATAGAGAACTTCTAGTTTCTTCTCTAGCACATGCTTCTCTTCCATCAACGATTTGGCTGAGACAAGTAGATCTTTTGGATTCTTTAAAATTGATTTTACTTCATTCAGCAAAGTAAGTCCCTCGTTAACATAGTGCTCAGCGCCATCGGCAGTCACGGCTTCGATTCTGCGCACGCCTGCAGCCACTGAACTCTCGGATACGATTTTGAAGAGGCCAATATTTCCTGTTGCGGACACATGGGTACCTCCGCAAAGTTCTACCGAGAATTTTGGATCAAACGTAATAACGCGAACAAAGTCACCATACTTTTCGCCAAACAAAGCCATCGCGCCTAAACTCTTTGCTTTTTCGATGGGTACGTTGCGCTGTTCATTCAACGCTACATTTTCGCGTACCTTATTATTGACGATGTCCTCCACTTTCTTCAGTTCTTCTTCCGTCATGGCCGCAAAGTGCGAGAAGTCGAAGCGTAACATCTTTTCATTGACCAACGAACCCTTTTGTTCAACATGTTTACCCAACACCTGGCGCAAGGCAGCGTGCAGCAAGTGCGTAGCCGAGTGATTGCTCATGGTGAGTCTGCGCTTACTCTCATGTACGGAAACAAAAAAGACTCCCTCCAGATTTGTAGGTAAGGTTTCGGTATAATGAACAATTAATTCATTCTCCTTTTTTGTATCAACAACAATAATCTTTTCATTGGCCGACTCGATTATACCCGTATCACCTACCTGGCCTCCGCTTTCGGCATAGAACGGGGTTTTATCAAGTACCAGCTGAAACAGCTCCTTATTCTTTTGCTTCACCTTCCTGAATTTCACAATGCGCGATTCAGCTTTCAGGTGTTCGTACCCGATAAACTCGGACTTCACATCTTCGCCCACCAGTACCCAATCCCCGGTTTCTTTAACAGCAGCTAACTTGGAACGGGACTTTTGTTTGGCCATCTCCTCCTGAAACCCTTTTTCATCTACGGTAAATCCACGCTCGCGAGCGATCAATGAAGTTAAGTCGAAAGGAAAACCAAAGGTGTCATACAGTTCAAAAGCCTGAGTTCCCGAAATAGTTTTGTCAAGATTCTCAATTCGTTTTAATCCTTTGTCAAGCGTCCGCAAAAAAGATACCTCTTCTTCATGCACTACACGGCTTACATAATCCAACTGCTGATGTAATTCCGGGAACACTTCTTTTAATTGATTCGCTAAGATTGGCACCAACTTGTGTAAGAATGGTTCCTTGAAATTCAAATAAGAAAATCCATAGCGAACTGCCCTTCTTAAAATTCTGCGGATCACGTAGCCAGCTCCGGTATTGGAAGGCAATTGTCCATCAGCAATTGCAAATGATACGGCCCGGATATGATCCGCCATCACGCGAATGGCAATATCCTGCTTCTCATTCGCTGGTCCTTTACCAGGAGTAGAACCGCTATACGTAACTCCGGCCTCTTTTGCAATGAAATCCATTAGCGGACGAAACACATCCGTATCATAATTAGAAGTCTTCTTTTGAATCGCCATGCACAATCGTTCGAAACCCATACCCGTGTCTACGTGCTTGTCGGGCAATGGCTCAAGAGCACCCGAAGCAAGGCGATTGAATTGAATGAATACCAGGTTCCAGATTTCCACCACCTGTGGATGATCACTGTTCACTAACTCGCGCCCTGACTTTTTCTTTACTTCGTCTTCCGATCGCAAGTCAATATGAATTTCAGAACACGGACCGCACGGACCTTGCTCACCCATCTCCCAGAAGTTGTCCTTCTTATTTCCGTGCAGGATACGATCTTCACTGACAAATTTCTTCCACAACTCTTTAGCTTCTTCATCTACCGGAAGGTTGTCGCCTTTGTCGCCACCAAACACAGTTACATATAATCTCTCTTTAGGGAGTTGATACACATCAGTGAGAAGCTCCCACGCCCAACAGATCGCGTCTTGCTTGAAGTAATCGCCAAAACTCCAGTTACCCAACATCTCAAACATGGTATGATGGTAAGTATCGAGCCCGACATCTTCAAGATCATTGTGCTTACCACTTACGCGAAGACATTTTTGTGTATCGGCAATACGCTTGCTTTGGGGTATTGAGTTGCCCAAAAAATAGTCTTTAAACTGCACCATACCCGAGTTGGTGAACAGCAAGGTTGGGTCATTTTTAAGCACCAGGGGAGCCGAAGGCACTATTTTATGACCCTTATTTTCAAAAAAATCGAGGAATTTCCGTCTGATTGTTGCTGAATCCATTAATTCTAAGCCCATTTTTACTTTGTACACTGAGGTTTTTCTCTATATTTATAGGTTCTAAACCATGATAAACAGCAAAATTAATCCCCTTGGGATCAATATAAAAGTAAACACTGAAAATCGATCATGAAGTAATGGCCGGTAGCAAGTTTCATTATAACCCCAAAACCCTCCGCTATGAGCGCGTGAAGATTTCGATCTTCAACGTGGTGATTACTTTATTCAGTTACCTCACCTTTGGCTTTCTCTTTTTTGTTGGTTTGGTTCTCCTACAAAACTTAATTATAGAAACTCCTTCCGAGAAAAAATTAAGAGCTGAGAACAAGGCGTTGGATGAGCATAAGATGTTGCTTACGGCACAACTTCTTGAATCCAATCAGCAACTGGCTGAACTAAAAGCGAAGGATGTGGCGCTTTATCAAAAACTATTCGAAACCAAGTTACCGCAGGAGTCTGAGCCCGTGTATCCAGAGCGAGAAGAACTTTTGCTGGCTGGGTCCGGAGATTTTGATGAGTCTATTGATCAATTAAGTCAACGATTTTCTGAGTTAATCCAATCCGCCAAAACCAGCAGTCACTTCTTTCGCTCTGAAGCTCACATCAAAAAAGAAGACATGACTCTTCTTACAGCTATTCCTTCCATTGCTCCTGTGGATAATTTTGAAGTGGCTAAGGTAGTTTCAGGTTTCGGCACCCGTATCAACCCGTTCCACAAAGGTCATTACCATCATGATGGGGTTGATATTGCGTCTCCACGTGGCACACTGGTAGTAGCGGCCGGGCCGGGCCGAATTGTTATGATCAAAAAAAGTGACCTTGTTGCAGGTTATGGTAATTATGTTGAGGTAGATCATGGCAATGGATACCTCACCCGGTATAGTCACCTTGAGGACATCACTGTGAGACAAGGACAATCCATTAAAAAAGGGCAGTCGATAGGTTCTGTTGGATCCAGTGGCGGATCTATTGCCCCACACCTTCATTATGAAGTGATTAAAGACGGAAAGAACCTTGATCCCATCAAGTTCTTTATGGAAGGACTTGCTTCGGTAGAATATGAGGCATTAGTTGGCTATAGTAAAAAACAAAATCAATCACTTGACTAATGGCTAAGGTGAGATACATATATAATAACGAAACGTGTAAATACGAACCCGTTGTTATTTCTCCGAAAGTGGCAGGAAGAAAGCTGCTGGTCTTTTTGGGTATCTCTTTGTTGATTGGCATGGCGGGCTTGATTTATTTCAATTACCGGTTCCCATTGGTTGACGAAACCTTGCAGGCAGAAAAAAATCAGAAATTAAAAACAGAGTGGAAGGTTTTGTACAGGCAATTGGAGCGGACCTCGAATCAATTGAGCGCACTGGAGCACAACGATGACAAAAATTATCGGGTCATTCTCGATTTGGAACCCCTTGATGAGTCGCAACGGGAAGCCGGTGTGGGTGGTCGCGAAAAAGCGAGCGAATCAATTCCCTACCCGTTGATCCGAACAGCTTATGAACAAGCGGAAAAGATTAAGAACCGTCTGGACATTGAAGCACAATCATTACAACAGTTGATGAATGAATTAACCCGCAAAGAAAAAATGTGGGCCTCCCGGCCGGCCATCCAGCCTGTAAGCAATAAAGACCTTACTCACCTTCATACCATATTCGGCCTTCGTATGCATCCGTTGTTAGGCTATTCGAGACCACACAATGGTCTGGATTTTACAGCTCCTGTTGGTAGTCCCATCTACGCTACTGGTGATGGTCGGGTAAGTGTGGCTCAGCGTTCACTTTCCTATGGCAACGTGGTGTACATCGATCATGGCTATCAGTTTGAGACCCGCTATGCACATATGACTCATTATATTGTAAGTAAGGGTGAACACGTTAAGCGTGGTCAGGTTATTGGCTACGTGGGGAATACAGGGCTGTCCGTAGCCGCTCACCTTCACTATGAAGTGCTTTATAAATACAATCCCATTAATCCAATCAATTTTTTTCAGCGTGACCTTAACAATAAGGAGTATGAAAAGTTGATTGAGCTCGGAAGCAGGGCCACCAGTTCGCTGGATTAATTCATTTATCACTTTCCCTTTAAGAGACTTCTCCCGTTATTTGCAGCCTTAATTTTTTGTATGACGAGGTTTGTAATTCTTTTTTTGCTTTTGATGCCAATGACATGGGCCCAGGCTCAAAAAAAAGACACAATTACTGTTATTGGGGTTGGCGACATCATGATGGGTAGTAATTACCCAAACGGTGGAGCACTTCCTCCCAACGATGGTACTGATCTTTTTAAGGAAGTAACACCAATCCTTGCCAGCGCTGATATCACGATGGGAAACCTGGAAGGAGTGCTTTTAGATGATGGAGGTACCGCCAAAACTTGTCGCGATCCAAAAGTCTGTTATGTTTTTCGCAGCCCGGTTAGCTATGTTCAAAACCTGGTGAATGCCGGCTTTGATATTATGAGTCTGGCCAACAATCACGCTGGCGACTTCGGAGAGATTGGAAAGACAAGTAGTATGAAAAGCCTGGAAGAAGCGTGTATCATTCATGCTGGTCAGCTCAATCAGCCCTTTACTGTATTTGAAAAAGACGGAATTCGTTATGGCTTCACGGCCTTTGCTCCCAACAGCAATTGTCAAAGCATTAATGACTTACCGGCAGCCCGAAAAATAGTTTCTTATCTCGATTCACTAACCGATATCGTCATTGTCTCCTTTCATGGCGGGGCCGAAGGACCGCAACACCAGCATGTGCCACGTAACCATGAAATTTTCTATGGTGAAGACCGCGGTGATGTATATGAGTTCTCTCATGCGTTAATTGATGAGGGTGCAGACATCGTCTTTGGACATGGTCCGCATGTGACCCGAGCCATAGAAGTCTACAAGAACCGGTTTGTAGCCTATAGCATGGGGAATTTTTGCACATATGGTGGGATCAACGTATCGGGTATTAACGGATGGTCTCCTATTATTAAGGTGTACACCAACTCGACAGGAGATTTTTTAAAGGCACACATAACCTCTACCTACCAAACTCCGCGCTCATCGGTGAAAATAGATTCACAAAAGCAAGTTTTAAAGCGAATTCAGCAGTTAACCAAAGAGGATTTTCCGGAATGTGGTGTGGAAATAGATGATTCGGGGTGGGTTTTTAAATCCACAAAATGATGTGAATAGCTTGTCGATAAAAAAAATAGTCAACGTTGCTTCAAGTTTAAAGAATTGTTACTTTGCATGAAGATCGCTGATCAAAAGCGATTGAACCCAGGCCCCTTTGTCCCTCATGGCGTATAAAGAAAAAGAAATTGAGAAGATATATTATTCAATCGGTGAAGTAGCCGAGATGTTTAATGTAGCCCCCTCCCTAATACGCTTCTGGGAATCAGAGTTTGATCTCATCCAACCGAAGAAGAATCGCAAAGGTAATCGGCAATTCACCAAAGATGATATTGATCATGTCCGAACCATCTACCACCTGGTGAAGGAAAAAGGCTTTACGCTTCAAGGTGCCAAGGAAATGCTTAAAAATGACAGCCAATCAGTTCGCGATAAGATGGATCTGATGGAATCCCTTAAAAAGGTGCGTCAGTTTCTTGTGCAGATCCGCGAAAAACTCTAAAACAAATTCCCAATTATTACTGAGATTCTTTAATTTCAGAATTCACGTTTGAATTCATGGATCAGGAACGTCTTTCTTTTCTGGCATTACATTTTACTCCCGGCATTGGCGATTTCTTAGTCAAGCAGTTAGTCAGTTATTGTGGTTCGGCCGAACAGGCATTTAAGACTTCTAAAGGCAAGCTGCTCAAGATTCCTGGAATAGGTGAGATTTCCGCTGATGCCATCATCAATGAAAAATCTTTTCACGAAGCTGAAAAAGAGCTGAGAAAAGCGGAGAAGGAAGACACTGAGATTTTACTCTTCATAGACAAAAAATATCCGCACCGGCTAAAGGCTATTGAAGATGCCCCGGCCCTGCTCTATTATAAAGGAAACCAAAATCTGAACGTACCCAAGACGGTAGGAATTGTAGGAACCCGGCAGGCTACTGAGTACGGAAAAGAAATGGTGGAGAAAATTTGCCAGGAGTTGGTGCCGCATCAAGCATTAATCATCAGTGGTCTTGCCTATGGAATTGACATTCATGCCCACAAGTTTGCACTCAAGCACGGACTCTCCACCATTGGAGTGATGGGAAGTGGAATGGATATTATTTATCCGGCCGCACACAAAGACACCACAAAAAAAATGCTCAATCAGGGCGGTTTAATAACCGAAAACCATTTTGGCACCAAACCGGATGCACATAATTTCCCAGCGCGCAACCGAATCATTGCCGGGCTTAGCGATGCACTGATCGTAGTGGAAGCAGCAGAAAAAGGGGGTGCGTTGATTACTGCCGATATCGCTAACACGTATAATAAAGATGTCTTTGCTGTGCCCGGTAATCTTGGTCAAACGTATTCCGAAGGCTGTAATAAGTTGATCAAAATAAACAAGGCCAATGTATACACATCTGTGAAAGACCTTGAATACATTATGAATTGGTCGGCTGAAAGTAATGCTGTTCAGACAACGCTTGATCTCACCATTTTCGAACCCGATGAACAAAAAGTGATTCAGATTTTAAAAGATCGGAAAGCTCCGGTAATGATAGATGAGTTGAGTTTCAAATCATCGTTGCCGCCTAGTCAACTGGCATCCCTGCTGCTCACTCTTGAATTTAAAAATGCCGTGAAGTCGTTACCGGGAAAGATGTTCGCGTTGAAGTAAAATCTGTGTACTCGATCGTTAGCTAATGAGGAAAGATCTGATCTGCCATTTGTAAAGCAATGCCCAACTCGTTTCGATTCAGTTCAGGAGCTTCATTCTTCGAATCAAGAAACGATAAAATTGTTTCCGTAGCCATGTTTCCAACCAGATCATCCTTGGCCATTGGGCAACCACCAAAACCTTTTATCGCACCATCAAATCGCTGGCAACCCGAACGATAAGCAGCTTCAATCTTTTCCAAACGAGTCTCAGGAGTAGAATGAAGATGAGCGCCAAATTCAATCCTGGGAAATTTCTTTGTCAGCGATTTAAATAAATATTCAATCTGGGTTGGTTCTGAAACTCCAATGGTATCAGCCAGCGATATAATTTCAATCTCCAGCGTAACGAGAATATCGGTAAACTGCTCAACGATGGCTACCTCATAGGGATCACTGTACGGATTACCAAACCCCATGCTGATATATACCACCTGCTTTTTATTGTACTTCTTACACAAGTCCTGAATCTCATTGACGGTGTTAAGTGCCTCACCGATTGATTTGTTTGTATTTCTCTGTTGAAAAGTCTCCGAGATAGAAAGTGGAAACCCTAAATAATTTATCTCTTTATACTTACACGCCTCCTCCGCGCCCCGCGGGTTGGCCACAATGGCAAGTAGTTTAGATCCTGTTTGAGTATAGTCAAGCTGTTCCAGCACTTCGGCTGTGTCGCGCATTTGGGGAATAGCCTTGTGAGAAACAAAACTTCCGAAATCGATGGTATCAAAGCCCACTTTTAACAATTGATTAATATAGGCCACCTTGAGGTCGGTCGGAATAAATTGTTCCAGACCCTGCATGGCATCGCGCGGACATTCAATGATCTTCATACATTTAAAAGGTAAGTAAAAGTTGGGTAACTCAAGATTAAGGAAAAATTAATACAACGGTCGCGTATATCAGCCATTTAACAGGAAAACCCATTTAATCTTCGCGATAGAAGGATTAACTTGTCGAGATAATATTTTCCCATGCCATTACCATCCTTTGGCGGTCCACTTGGTTATAAAAGGGCCGCACATTTATTACACCGGGCCACGTTTGGGCCCACCAAATTGCAGATCGATTCATTTGCTACCCTTACGGCAAGTCAGGCTGTTACTTTACTATTTCAACAACCCCTTCCCGATCCTGGGTTACCTATTGATCCGGAAACTGGTACCGAGTGGGTTTTATCCGGAACTACCGATGCAAACAGTGGCGATGGCGACCTGCAGGAATTTTTTAAAGGCTGGCTTATTGGCCAAATGCTGGGAACAGGTGTTCCACCTGCTAATTATCTGGCTTACAGCACGCGCGAGAAAATTGTTTTCTTTTTACATACCGTTCTGACAGCTGTTCAATCCAAGGTAGATGACAGTCGGTCACTTTATTTTCAGAATCAACTCTTCCGAAAATTTTCGTTCGATAAGACCTTAGGGATAGACTACAACGTTAAAGAACTCACCAAGAAAATTAGCATTGACAATGCCATGTTGCGCCTGTTGGATGGCAACCTGAATGTTAATGGCAGTGTAAATGAAAACTACGGTCGCGAACTCCTCGAGTTATACTCCATTGGCCGCGGGTTGGAAGGCACACTCCCACCCGCGACTGTACCCGGAGATTACTTTAATTTCAAAGAGCAAGATGTGCGGGCTGCTGCCCAGGTTCTATCTGGTTGGGAATTGGACACAACCTTTTCAACGCTTGATACTACCGTTGATCTGGATTTGGCCGGTTCGATAAAATTACCTCGGGGAAAAGTAAGAGGTAGTACCACCAATGCCAATGCACACGACAATAGTGTGAAGCAATTCAGCGAGCGGTTTAGCAATGCTACCATTCAACCTGATCCATTATTGCTTTCTGGTACCAATGCCACCGAGGCAAGTGCTCAGGATGAAATCAGTCAATTAATTGAATTGATTTATTCAAAACCTGAAACAGCACGCAACTTCTGTCGGAGGCTCTATCGGTTCTTCGTGTATCACGACATCACACAAACTATTGACGACACTATTATCGCAGAATTGGCGAATACCTTTATTGCCAGTGGTTATAAAATACAACCTGTACTTGAAGATCTATTCCAGAGTCAGCACTTCTATGATGCCGCTGCAGGTGTGGGTGATGATACCTTTGGGGGGATCATAAAATCGCCTCTTGATCTTATGGTCGGCACCTTTCGCATCTTTACTATTCAATTGCCCGATCCAATAGCCAGTGCAGCCTCCTATTATGAAAAAACCGGAGAACTCATTCGTAGTTTAGAGAAGATGGGAATGCATTTTTATCAACCCTTCGATGTAGCCGGGTACGATGCATATCATCAATACCCAATTTATCATCGCAGTTGGATTTCTACCAACTATCTTACTCAACGATATGATTTCATCCGGCAGTTGGTTTCTGAAAATCAAATGATGCCAGGTGCGTTGGGCGTAGATGTGGTCGCTTTCGTTCAAGCAAACATCAGTAATGCCACAGCCTCCAATGCCCGTAGCCTGATCATTGAATTAGCTAAGTACTTTTTACCACAGGCAGAGAACTTAACCTTTGATCCCGCACTAGATGATAATGCAGGGTTAACGGCTGAACGCATGAACTATTTCCTCACTGCCTTTTTAAAATCACCTCAAATTGATGCCGACCCTGAAGGTGCCTGGGCATTTCGATGGAATAACCCGGTAGACATGGAAGTGGTAAGAAGGCAATTGGAAAACCTCTTCAACGCTTTGTTGCAATCACCCGAATATCAACTTTACTAATGATCTGAATGAAACGTAGAAATTTTATAAAGAAACTTTCGCTTGCTGCAGTTCCGTTTACGCTGGGAGGAATTCCGATTCGGCTTATGGCCGAAAATTCGCTCACGCGGATGGCAGAACAAAGTACCAATGAT
>JBEBJH010000147.1:0-12438 GCA_040079965.1 Cyclobacteriaceae bacterium | reverse complement strand
ATTTACACCTGACCTGATGCCATCGGATATTGTAGGGGCCGAAACCATGGACAAGGAGCGGAACTTTCAATTTGTGAAGGGCCCTATTTTTGCTAACATTATTTTAGCGGATGAGATTAACAGGACGCCACCTAAAACGCAGGCAGCCCTTTTGGAATCGATGCAAGAATATGCCGTAACGATTGCAGGAAATCAATACAAGTTACCTCGACCATTCTTTGTATTAGCTACACAAAATCCCATTGAGCAGGAAGGAACCTATCCCTTGCCGGAAGCGCAACTGGACCGCTTCATGTTTAATATTTTTCTGGATTATCCTTCGTACCAGCAAGAAGTTGAAATAGTAAAGAACACGACTGCGGATGATGTACTAAAAGTTTCAAAAGTACTTACCGCTGAGGAAATTGTTTCGTTTCAACACTTAGTGAGAAGAGTACCTATCGCTGATAACGTAGTGGAATACGCAGTAAAGTTGAGTCAGGCTACCCGGCCGGGCCCTAACGGTTCAGCGCTCGCCACTGAATTTTTGGAATGGGGTGCAGGCCCGCGAGCATCACAATATTTGGTGCTGGGGGCAAAGTGTAATGCCTTAATTAACGGGAAGTACTCTCCGGATATTGAAGATGTACAGGCAGTAGCCCGACCCGTACTTCGTCATCGCATCGTTCGCAATTTTAAGGCTGAGGCCGAGGGAATGACAGTAGATAATCTGATTGGAAAACTAATCTGATAAATCGGGAACTCTTAATACTTTCATTTATTAAGCCGGGTCAATCTCCAATCGAAAACCGACCCCATGATAGTTTACAATCTGAACACGCGGGTCTTCTTTGAGATACTTGCGGAGCTTGGAAATAAAAACATCCATCGAGCGTCCCAGAAAATAATCATCATTGCCCCAAACGGCTTTTAAGATTTCCTCACGCTTTAATACGCGGTCTTTATTTTGGCAAAGCAGTTTTAAAACTTCAGCTTCTTTTTGGGTAAGTGTTTTTTCTCCGGTATTGTGATGAAGTGTGAAATTATGACAATCAAACCGGAGCGCTCCAATGCTGAATTCTTCTTTGGGCTGCAAATTGCTTCTTCGAAGAAACACCTCAATTCGGAGACAAAGTTCCTCTATGCTAAAAGGCTTAATAAGGTAGTCATCTCCGCCACTCTGAAACCCGGTAATCTTGTCTTCAAGCATTGATTTAGCTGTAACAAAAAGAATCGGAACGTTTTGGTTCTTTTCCCTAATCTGCTGAGCTAGTGTGAAGCCATCTTTTTTTGGCATCATCACATCCAGGATGCATAAATCAAATTCTTTTTCTGAAAATGTGCGTAAGCCATCATCTCCATTGCTACGAAGGGTTACTTCATACCCTTTCATCCCCAGATTATCTTTAATGACAAATCCCAGGTTTGGATCATCCTCCACTAATAGAATTTTTACGCTCATGCTTTTTTAGTGGTAATACGATTGAAAAGCAACTTCCGTTGCCTGGTTCGCTGGCAACTGTAATTTTTCCGTTGTGTGCCTCTATAATTAGTTTTACATAACTCAGGCCGAGGCCGAAGCCCTTCACATCATGCAGGTTCCCTGTGGACACACGATAAAAGCGATGGAATATTTTCCTTTGATCTTCGGGCCTGATCCCAATTCCATTATCCTGAATCTCAAAAAGGACGCTGCTATTTATTTTGGAGGTGCGAATTTGAATTAATGGAGTGTTGTTATTGTATTTGATCGCGTTATCAAGGAGATTGAAAATCACATTCACCAAATGAAGTTTATCGGCTATGATTTTCGTATCGGGGGCTTTCAAATGGAGTTCGATGAAGGCCTTTGTGGCCAACGAACTATTTGTTACTGCCTCCTGAATTAATTCGTGAAGATCATGTTCTTCCTTTTTAAGCCCAATATCTTCCTCTTCAAGCCGGGCCATCTGAAGTACCCTTTCTACCTGTTGTTTCAATCGTTGGCTCTCGTTTTCTATGATGGTTGCGTAGTTTAACAAGCGCTCAGGTGTGTTAACAATCGATGGATCTTTGAGTACCGAAGTGGAAATCGCAATAGTTGACAAAGGTGTTTTGAACTCATGCGTCATGTTATTGATAAAGTCTTTTTGGATTTCTGATAATCGTCTCTGCTTGAGAATGACGAAAAGCGTATACACAAAAAAGAAAATCACAATCAAAAGAACGACTGAGGAGAATCCCCAAATACCCATTTGACTGATAAGATTAGCTTCTACCATTGGAAACTGAACACCAAAATAATAGCCATCATTTTTCCAGGTCGGAAACTCTGTAAAGTTTACAAGGGAGGAGGTTTTTTTAGGAGAGATGTGATTGCCACCCTTCATGCATTGATTCATACAATCGTAAACGCCATATTCAAAATCCGCTTTGATATGTCGCTTTTCAAATTCGGTAAGCAGCAAAAACTCCAATAGATTATTATCGATTGGGCCATTCACCAACACTACAAAATAATTGGTGGAAAGCTGAGTTACAGGATTGTTTGCAGGAGATGGTGTTTTAGAAATCTCCAGGATTTTGGTAGCCACGCTGGTTAGAGCTGAGGTCACATCGCGATTAAATTGGTTTTCCCGTAAATCGAAAGCCTTTCGCACCCAATAAATCTGGGTTGCAGTAATACCGGCTATGCTGACTGCAGCAAGAATAATGACAATTCGTAAGGTTAAGCGGCTCACCTTGTAAAGGTATACAGTATTTAATGCCGTAATTTGAAGATTAACAAGTCCTTAACACTTTTTAGGGCTTTGTTAACATGCGGTCTGGTTTTTGAGTCGGATGTTTGTAAGGTTCAAAAGAACAATTTATGTTTACCCTAAATTAATGAAGAAATGAAAAAATTACTCTTTATCGCTGTTTTAACGGTTTTTGCAAGTGTTGCTGTAGCACAGCAAGTGCCACCGACCACAATTAACAAAAATGAAGTAAAGACCGATGTGGCAGTTTTTGCCTGGGATAATACATCTCACGATTTTGGCAAAATCAAACAAGGGGTGCCGGCTACTCATGAATTCAAATTCACGAACACAGGCAAGTCGCCATTGGTAATAACCAATGTACAGGCTTCTTGTGGTTGCACTACTCCAGATTGGACAAAAGAACCGGTTATGCCAGGTGGTCAGGGATTTATTAAGGCAACGTACAATGCTGCTTCACCAGGCGCATTCAGCAAAACGGTTACTGTAACCGCTAATATAGAAACCGGGTTTGTTCAACTTACAATTAAGGGAGAAGTACAAGTAGCTCAGACTGGAAAATAATTTCAATAAAAACTATACGAGAAAGGTCAGGATTTCCTGACCTTTTTTTATTGTTGAAAAATTACCCCTGATAGTGAGTGTCTATTATATGTTGGCTGATCACCTTATAGATTTCGGCAATGGCATCCTGTCCTTTCAAAAAATCTAAATGGTTATCCAGAATATCTAAATCGCCTCGTTTGGCCGGGCCAGTCTGAGCTTCTTCTGGTCCCAGGTAAAAACTTTTGCTAATCGTTTCTGTAATCAGGGGCTTGAGCCAATCAAAGTCAAGACTGTTTTGTTTAAGAATTTCTTTTGAAACAGTAAGCATATGATTGGTAAAATTGGAAGCAAACACGGCTGCTATATGCAACGCTTTGCGTTCTTCCGATGCAATCTTTCTTACCTCGGTGCTAATACTTTTTGCCAGGTGCATCAAAAGTCTTTCCGTTTCCTCTGTGTGTGTTTCAACAAACAGCGGAATCGTCTTAAAGTCTACCTTACGATTTTTGCTAAATGTTTGCAGTGGATAGAGTACCCCTAAGTGTGATGTGGCTGCAAATTGCAATTCAGTGATCGGTTGACTACCCGAAGTATGAATTAAGATAGCGTCATCCGGCAAAATAATTTCTTGCGCAATTTTTCGGATTGCATCATCGGTTACTGCTATAATAAAAACTGAAGAGTCGCTCGTGGAAAAATCAAGTGTTGCTTTTACCTCTGCCTGGTAGAGTCGATCCGTAAGCTGTTCGGCATGTTGTGGATTTGAACTGTAAACCTCTTTTACCACAAATCCCGCATTATCAAGAGCGGGTGCCAGATGCCAGGCGAGATTCCCAGAGCCAATAAAGGAAACAAAATGTGAGGCTGCCATACGATTAAAATTAACTAATTAACTGATATAAATCATCCGTTTATACCAAAAGCCCTGCGTAACTTTCGGCCTGATTAAAATACCATGTCTTTAGAATATACTTCCGTTGCCGAAGCGTTAAAATTGGTAAAATCGGGAGACCGGATTTTTATTCATGGAAGCGCGGCAACACCGCAGACTTTATTGAAAGGATTGGCGGAGAATTCTGAACACCTGCGAAACATCGAGTTAATTGCTGTGAGTACGATGGGTGAGTTGGATTTGACAAAGCCAGAATTTAAAGATCGGTTTTATTTCAACTCCCTATTTGTTTCTGAAAATATCAGGGAATGTGTTAATGGAGAAAACGGTGAGTATGTTCCCATTTTTCTAAGCGAGATTTCTAAATTATTCGAAAAAGGAATTTTGCCAATTGACGTGGCATTGATTCATGTTTCACCACCAGACAGACATGGTTACTGTTCATTGGGCACTTCCGTGGATGTGGCAAAATCTGCGATAAAGCATGCAAAAAAAGTAATAGCTCAAGTTAATCCAAACATGCCTCGCACCCATGGCGATGGCTTTGTGCACTTAAGTCGCCTGAGTGCCATTACAGAAACGCATGATGCGTTGCCTCAATTGAATTATAGTTCGCGCATTACCGAAACCGACCTGATCATTGGAAAGAAAGTTGCCGAGCTGGTAGAAGACCGCTCAACACTGCAAATGGGCATTGGTGCGGTTCCAGATGCAGTATTAAAATCGTTGGGCCATTGCAAAGACCTGGCTGTACATACCGAAATGTTTTCCGATGGTGTAATTGATCTCGTTAAGAGTGGAGTTATCACCAATGCTTATAAAAAGAAGCACCGTGGTAAAGTAGTCTCTGGTTTTGCCATAGGTACCGATAAACTCTACCGCTTTATTGATGATAACCCCGGATTTGCTTTTCTGGAAGCTGAGTATGTAAATGATACGCGTGTTATCCGAACGAACCCCAAGGTGGTAGCCATAAACAGCGCAATTGAAATTGATTTAACAGGGCAGGTATGCGCTGATTCCATTGGCACGTATCAATATTCTGGCGTAGGCGGACAGATGGATTTTATTCGTGGGGCTTCTTTGTCGGAAGGCGGAAAACCAATCATCACCTTGGCATCAGCAACTAAGAAGGGCGAGTCCAAGATTGTTCCATTTCTTAAGCAGGGAGCGGGTGTGGTTTCAACCCGGGCCCACGTGCATTATGTGGTTACGGAGTATGGTATTGCCAATCTGTATGGAAAAAACCTGCACCAGCGTGCATTGGCACTTATGAACATTGCACATCCGGCCAATCGGGAAATGCTTGAAAGGGAAATTATTAGTCGTTTTGGAAGTCACCAGTTTGCGGTAAGCTAAACCGTAACCTTGTAGATCTCCGATAGCTTACTGGCAACAAAATCAATCTCTTCGGGCTTATTGTATTTGCTGAAAGAGAACCGCACGGCTCCACGTTTTGAATTAGGATAGAGAGCACCTAACACATGCGAACCTGTAGAAGCACCGCTGGCACAGGCACTACCACCTGAGGCCGAAATGCCTTGCAAATCCAGATTAAAAAGCAGCATTTCATTTTCTTCCGATTCGGGCAAGCTTACATTTAGAACAGTGTATAAACTGCGATCCAGGTTCGCGGAATCACCATGAAAGGTTACTCCTGGTGCCTCTTTTAATTTTTCGATCATTCGTGATTTTAACCCTTCGATGTATGCTTTGTGTTCATCCATATCACGATAACAGATTTCGAGCGCTTTAGCCAAACCAATGATGCCATACACATTTTCGGTACCCCCACGCATATTACGTTCCTGTGCCCCGCCCTGCATAAATGAATGAATCTTCTTGTCTTTATTGAGATACATGAAGCCAACTCCTTTTGGTCCATGAAATTTATGAGCTGCAGCGGCCATTCCATGCACCTTCAGTTTCTTCAGATCATGACGATAGTGGCCAACTGTTTGCACCATGTCGGAATGAAGATAAGCCTGGTAGGTGTGACAAAGATTCCCTACGGCTTCCATATCAAGAAGATTTCCGATTTCATTGTTTGCATGCATAAGCGAAACCAAGGCCTTAGGAAAGTCTTTCAGTAATTCCTCAAGATGTTTCAGGTTCACATGACCTTTTTCATCAAGATTCACATGGTGCAATTGAATTAAGTTTTGCTTAACAAGATGGTCCAGGGAATGGGTTACTGCATGATGTTCGATCGGAGAGGAGATGGCATGCTTAAGTCCATAAGTTTCAACGGCACTCCGAATAATTGTATTGTCGGCCTCGGTTCCACCGGATGTAAAAATGATTTCTCCGGGCGTGCAGTTTAATAATTCGGCAATCTTTTTTCGTGCAGACTCAATGGCAGCGCGTACTTTACGTCCATGAGCGTGCGTGGAAGATGGGTTCCCAAAATCCTCCAGCATAAAAGGTTTCATTGCCTCAAATACTTCGGGATCGAGAGGTGTGGTAGCCGCGTTGTCGAGATAGATTCTCATATTCTGGGTAATTGGTCAACAGTCTACTGTGGACCATCAACGGTGGTCTGTGGACTTTATTTAATAATTTCTTTTATATCCTGAATGATTCTTTGTGCCAGTTGATCGGCCTTTTGTTCGTTTTGAGATTCTGCATAGATGCGAATGATTGGTTCTGTATTGCTCTTGCGCAGATGAACCCACTCTCTCTCTTTTTCAAAATCAATCTTTACACCATCAATCGTATTAATTTTTTCAGAATAGTATCGGGTCTTAATTTTCTCTAATACCTCATCAACATTGATTTGCGGAGTGAGTTCAATTTTGTTTTTAGAAATAAAATAGGCTGGATACGATTTCCGTAATTCCGAAGCTTTCATTTTTGATTTTGCCAGGTGCGTCAGAAATAAAGCAATGCCAATTAGTGCATCACGACCATAATGAAAGTCAGGTACGATTATGCCCCCATTACCTTCACCACCGATTACCGCATTCGTCTCTTTCATTTTGGTAACCACATTCACCTCCCCAACTGCTGCGGCATTGTATTGCCCTTTTGCTTTTTCCGTTACATCGCGCAAGGCACGGGTAGAAGAAAGGTTGGAGACCGTATTTCCTTTTCGCTTGCTTAGATAATAATCGGCAACAGCCACGAGTGTATATTCTTCGCCAAAGGGTTTGCCGTCTTCCTGTATCAAAGCCAACCGATCCACATCCGGATCGACCACAATACCCAAATCGCACTTTTCTTTTTTTACTGCTTTGCTGATCACCGTAAGGTGTTCGGGCAAAGGCTCAGGGTTGTGTGGAAATTTTCCATTCGGTTCACAATAAAGAGCAACTACTTTTTTTACACCCAGTGCTTTAAGCAATTGAGGCACCACAATTCCACCGGTTGAGTTAACGGCATCGACAGCAATTTTAAATTTTGCATTTCGAATAGCCTTTACATCCACCAATTTATGTTTGAGGATAAGGTTAATATGCTTTTGGATGTATGAATTATTTTGTGAGTACGTACCTAATTTTTCAACGGGTGCAAAATCAAATTTCTCTGCCTCAGCAATTTTTAATACTTCAGCCCCATCTGAGCCTGAAATAAATTCTCCTTTTTCATTTAGCAATTTCAATGCATTCCATTGTACAGGGTTATGACTCGCGGTAAGTATGATTCCGCCACCAGCTTTTTCAGCCGGAACCGCGATTTCAACCGTAGGAGTTGTTGAGAGTCCGAGGTCAATAACATCCAACCCAAGACCTTGCAGGGTTGCTGATACCAACTGACTTACCATTTCCCCGGAAGGACGGGCATCGCGGCCGATCACTACTTTCTTTCCTTTGCGGGATTTAATCCACATACCAAAAGCAGCAGCAAATTTTACAGCATCAAGTGGGGTCAGAGCTTCTCCTGGAGGGCCTCCAATTGTGCCTCGAATACCGGAAATGGATTTAATTAAAGTCACAGAATGATTTTATGAATGTGACTGCAAAGCTAAGAAAAATGGAGCAGCGAAATTGACTATGAAGCAGTGGGAATACTGCTATCGTTTGTTCTTGTTATTTCTTCTTGATTTCAGGTAATATAACAGAAGCTTCCTTTTCAGGATCGCCACAAGCCTCGCCTTCACCAATTACTTTTCCGCAATAACCGCAAGTGATTCCTTCTTTAGCTAAAAACGGACTCTGCGTTGCACAGGTGCCACGAAACTCACCATTCTTAACAAACAATAGCCGTACTGACATTAGCAGGAAAAACATTCCGAAAACACCGAGAGTAAGCAGAAATACGGCCATGCAGAATTGCGATTTAGAGTTACGAATTACGATTTTATGATGCAATATTACAACAGAAATAGCGAGTCTTAAGTTTGAATTCAATGACAAAAAAACCACTTTCTGCTCCTGACCTCAACCGGGAAGCTAAACTACAAGCCTTTGACCGTCTACTAACGGTAATGAATGAACTGCGGGAAAACTGCCCATGGGATAAAAAACAAACATTAGAAACCCTTCGGCACCTGACAATAGAAGAGACCTATGAACTATCAGACGCAATTTTGGAAGGAGATCTTACGGAGGTTAAGAAAGAGTTGGGGGACTTGATGCTGCACAATGTATTCTATGCGCGCATTGCTGCGGAGGCTGGTGTATTTGATGTGGCAGATGTATTAAACTCCATTTGCGATAAGTTGATTGAACGGCATCCGCATGTTTATGGCGATGTTATAGCTACAGATGAAAAAACCGTAAAGGAAAATTGGGAGAAGATTAAGTTGAGAACAGGTAACAAATCGGTCTTGGAAGGTGTACCGAAATCACTTCCGGCTTTGGTAAAAGCAATTCGCATTCAGGACAAGGCGCGAGGTGTTGGGTTTGATTGGGAAAAGAAAGAACAGGTTTGGCAGAAAGTGGAGGAGGAGATGCAAGAGTTTAAACGTGAAATTAACACCGAAGCAAATGAAACAATCAACCATGAAAAGGCCATGGCTGAGTTTGGCGATTTTCTTTTTTCGTTAGTGAATTATGCCCGCTTCATTCACATCGATCCTGAAGAAGCATTAGAGCGCACCAACAAAAAATTCGTCAAGCGTTTTCAATATTTGGAAACGGAGTCGGCAAAGGATGGTAAGAAGATGGGTGAAATGACGTTGGCAGAAATGGATGAATATTGGAACAGGGCTAAGTCAATCTGAGCAAGATCCAATTATGGCATAAATATATTTACTGGTGTTCGCAAAATCTTATGAAGATTATTTATACGATTTTGATACTTGTTCCAATTAGAATCTTAGCTCAAGAAGCGGGCTATAAAAATTCAATTTACCTTGAGGCAGGTGGAAATGCCTATGCGTATTCGATTAATTGCGATAGGAATTTCGATGTTTCTACAAAATTTAAACTGGTAACACGAATTGGTTTTGGGACATACTTAAAAGACGAGCCCTACATCATTCCGCTTGAAGTAACAGCTTTAATTGGTAAGCAGAAGAACTTTTTTGAATTCGGAACAGGGTACACATTTGCCGATGATGGATTCTTAACCTTTAGAGCTGGTTACCGATTCGAAAGAAATAGGAGTTTGTTTCGCGTAGGGCTTCTTTACTTCCCCTTTTTTACAACGGATGATACCATAACAGGTATGCCCTGGGCAGGCTTGAGTTATGGATATCGTTTTACTTTTAAGAAGCGTTAATTATTCTCCCAGTCAAACTCCTCATCCGACAGTTCTAATTCTTTCTTCTTCTTTTGGCCTTTTAGCTTAAAGGCATCCTTCAGTTCCTGAACTTCTTTTTTCAGGTCGCTGGCAATTTTCTTCTTCACCGCTTCCTTATCATAACTGATTTCGTATTTATCTGTAGTGCCCGTGATCTTTAAAAAAATTTTTGCCTTGCCGCTACCATCATCTTCAATAGCACCAAAGGCTTCATCAGGATCAATTTTCTTTTTATTGCGCAAGGGAGCTACTACCCGGTAATCGATATGTTGGTCGAACGTGTGAATACCACTCAGTTGGATGGTAGTCACATTGCTCTTCACCTCCATTTGGGGCAAGTAAATAGTTTTGTTTTCAATATGAATTTCATTCTTCAAGTCTGCAAACCGAAGTTTACTCAACCCTTCATCGTCCAGATACTTACTTAATTTTTTCAACGGTTCAAAATTGTTCAGTTCACCATTTTTGATGGTAGCACTGATATCGGCTATCAAGGTAGGGGAGATGAGATTGAGTTTTTCATTCAGAGCCATTTCCATTTCTACATCCGCGTAGACTCGCCCTTTAAGGTGTTTATCCTGAATAAAATCCTGGTAGAAATTTTCAAATACATAGAAGATACTGTCAGCATAAAGTCCATTCAGTTTAAAGGAACTGATTACATCAATTGCTTTTGGGTTTTTTGCATCCACAATTCCATTCAGAGTTAGCTGCCCGCCAAGGGTGTTCATAGTGATGTTGCGCGAAACAGCCACCTGGTTCTTAACCAGCAAATCACCTTTAATGTCCCTGGGGGTAAACCGTTTGTATTTCATATGCTTTACATCGCAATTGAAATTGAGTTGCAGATTAGGTGAAATACTGAACCGATAGTTTTTGGACTCTTCCTCTCCAAAGCCAAAAGCAAATAATTGATCAAGATCCAGAAAGTTTGATTTTAAATCAGTTTCAATCCCGATGGGTTGATTCTCGAATAGAAGGAAAGTGATAATGTTTTTAAAGAACCCATTGAGCAGGAAATCACTATTTTCAAAATTTCCACTTACATTGCTTAAGGCCAGGTCATTATTGTTGAACTGCAGGGAGCCATTCACATCGCGGAAATGAATTTTTTGTTTCCCGTAAGAAAAATTGATGTGATCCATCGTGATCGCGCCACTGGTTGTAACTTTTTGTACGGTAGCTTTCTTCTTTAAGAAAGAGGTTTGCCCCTCAAAGGAGATGTCGGCTGAGAGAAGCCCCTCCAGATCATATACCTCATCGATTGGATAGAAGTTGTTGATGGAGGCAGCATCCAGATCGCCTTTAAACTTGAACGTAACATAGGGATCATCGAATTTGCGAATGGAAAGATCTGCGTTGAACACCTGGCCATTCAATTCACCAGTTACTCCTTTCAAAAAGAGTTCGGCATTGGAAAAGTCATTGATTGATGAGCTGGCAAAGGAGCCTTGAAGGTTGGCATTTTTTATTTGTGTTTTATAGTCGGGATGATATAAAGTGGTATTGGTGCATCCGAAGGCAACCGATATAAAGGGACTTTTACGCTCACTGATTTCACCCTTGAGGAAAAGATTGAAAAACACATCACCATCGCTACGATATTGTTTTAGTTTTTTACTTGTCTCATCTGGCAATAGTGACAGCAACGTTTGAATGTCTGTATCCTCCCCCTCGGCTTTCAGGTCAATCAGATTTTTTTCTTTGAAGTGATAGTTACCCGTGATGGCAAATGCCGAGCGCCCTACTGTAAGAGTTGATGATTTAAATAAAACTTCTTTCTTATCATCATCATAGTCCACGTTGGCATTTACCTGAAAACTCTTGTTGGTAAGAAAAAGAGAATTGCCAATACCAATTTGTTCGGTAAGCACATCGCCAATCGCTTCAATCTGATATAAATCACCGACCACGACAATTGAAGCGAGCAGCTCTTCACTATTAAATACATGGTGCTGACGGGCTTGCTGATCCTGATAACTAACGATGGTTTCTTTTAACCTGACATTGCGCAAATCGAATCGAACCACTTCTCCGGCATCCTGATTCTTTTTAATAATCGTGAAATTACCTTTGCCGGCAGCATTGATTTTCAGGTTGGTTTCACTACCCTCCACCGAAACGCCCCGGATAGAGTAATTTCCTTTCCATAGTTCGGGGAGGTTTAAGTTGAAGGCAATCCGGTCAGCGGTAAGCAACGGATAAATACCCGGATGACTGTCTTCTACATATACATCGGTAAATACAATGGCCAGGTTTGGAAAATCTGAAAACATCGAAATATCAATCTTCCCGATTTTTACAGGAGTATTAAGGCTTTTGTTGGCCTCATTCACAAACTGACGGATGATCTTGTCTTTAAACAAAAACACAGAAATCAACACCCCGGTAATAAGCACCGCCAGGGTGATCAGGAAATAAAGAAGAATCTTCCGGAAGCGTTTCAAAGTTTAAAAAATGGTCTACAAAAATACGCTACAACTATTAAACCAAAGAAAGTAATAAACCTTCTTTTCGATCCGAAATCACAGTCATGCGACTTTAGATTTGACTGCATAAAAAAACCTCAGATTTTATTCTGAGGTTTTAGGCTTGTTG
>JBEBJH010000380.1:0-2652 GCA_040079965.1 Cyclobacteriaceae bacterium | reverse complement strand
ATATGTAATGCCTCCCGGTTATAATCATCCAGAATATTTAAAACACCGAAACTTCCGACCATTCTCTAATGCATCGCTCATAAAGTCCATGCTCCAGGTGGAATCCATCTTTTCAGGAACCTCTAAGGGTAACTTCACTCTTGTAGGAAGCCTGCGTTTCACTTTTCTGCGAATGTTTAATCCTAATTTGGTATACACCCGATGCATACGCTTATGGTTGTCTTTTACGCCCTCATTGCGCAATCGCATGAACGCCTTCCGAAACCCCTCCCTTGGATGCTGTTCTGCTTTCTGTTGCAGCAGTTCAATCAAGGTAGTGTCGTCTTTAATGGATTGATATCTGTAAACGGACCGACTCAGTGCTAGAACACGGCATGCCCTGCTTTTGCTCATGGTGCATTCTAATTCGGATTCTTTAACCATTTGTTTTTTCTGGCAGGGCGTTAAAGCTTTTTTTCTATGAAATATTTGGCAGCCTGAAGATCCAGAGCAAGCTCAGCATACATTCGCTTAAGTTTCGCATTTTCCTCTTCCAACTCCTTTACCCGCTTCAACTCGCTGGCGGTCATTCCACCATAACGTTGTCGCCATTTGTAAAATGCTGCTTTACTAATGCCGTGTTCACGGCAAAGGTCTTCGGCTTTTTTGCCAGCATCAAACTCCTTGAGTATGGTGGCAATTTGATTGGGACTGAATTTGCTCCGTTTCATTTTTATACAATTTAAAAGTTTTCATTGGTATACTTTTAAACTGTACTATTTTCGGGGATACTTACACACGCACAACACAACACGTTGAGATTGGAGAATGTTGGTGAAGAATACCAACCTTGGCGGGGGAAAGTGGTTTTGGAACCTTTATCCGAAACTAAAAACTGATACTTCTCCTCAACTTACCTGGTTACAAATTTCAATTGCTTTGTTGTAATGTATTGCGATAAGTATTCGTCTATTTCGGTATAGAAAGGTTCATTGGTGAGATGGGTAACAGACCGGTTAAGAACTTGCTGTACAATGGAGTCGTAGGTATCCAGATCTGCATTTGATTTCTTCAAATCCAGCAGTTTATCTTTTACTAATTCCTGCATTTTTTTATCCGCCTTTACATTGAACTTATAATCCAGGTACGTGGGTAAATCACCCATCAATCGATTAATAATTAGCTCCCGATGAGCTTTTAAAATTTCTTTCAACTGAACCAATAGCACTTCAGGGTTTGTATCGATCAGAGATTTGGTACCCAATAGGGCAGATTTAATGGTCTTCATAGGCTGCGTTTATCCTAATAATAGTTGGTCGATCTCTCTGAAAAATTCCTGGTTGTTTAGCTTGATGGTTGTCCTTTTTTTGATCTGCTCAACGATAGATGCATAGTTGGTTAGGTCAACATCCCGCCTTTGCAAATCCATCAATTTGGATTTGATTTCTTCCAGCTCGGTTTCATTGGCCCGGGCCTGATACTTGAAAGCAAGGAAATAAGGAATGTCGCCCAGTAGCCGGGTGATCAGTAAATCCCGGTGTTGGTTTAAAATCTGCTTTACCTGAAATAACCTTCCACTCTTGTTGCGGGCCGTAATAAACCGTTGCCCTACCAATGGCGATTCAATGATTTTCATAGCCGTTCCGTTTGTTGACACAAACATTATAAATACTAATATAATTAGCAATAGATAATACTAAATAAATTAGTAATATTTACAAATGGCTATTTTAACACTATTTAAAGGTTTTTGCCAACACTCTTGGTGTTTAAGAGCTTAATTACGACTTGTACGGAAGAGGTAGTTGGCTTTGCGCTGTATTTTTAAGACCTCGCAAGGCTTTAGTAACTCAAATTCCATGTAAGCATAGCATTGCTTTTACGGTCGAGCCCTATCTAGATAAAATAAGAATGATGAGCCCCACCACATAAAGCCCCAGCATACTTTGAAGGATTCGGTGAATGGATACGGGGGCATCCTTAAATTCCTTCCAGATATAAATCCCCCAAAGGGCAGCAATAACAGTGGCACCTTGCCCTAAGCCATAGGAGATCGCGGGGCCGGCTTTTTCTGAAGCAAGGATACTTAATGACATACCCAAACTCCAGATACAACCACCTAAAATTCCTACCACATGATTGCGAATCGCTCCTTTAAAATAACTGGTAATTGCTACCCGATCTCCGGTAAACGGAAACGCCATGATCAACGAATTGAAGATAAAGTTGCTGGCGAGAATACCAAGTGAGAATATGAACAGGGCCGTGTAAGGAGTTAGCTTTCCGACTTCGGGATGTACAAAATCAGTAGCTATGGAGGCGGCTACATAATTGTAAAAAAGTCCCATCAGGCTTCCGCTGATAATAGATAGTGCCAACCCCTTGGTAGAAGCTTTTTGAGTGCCGGATTGCTTTTTATACGCATAGGCATTTAACACGATGGCCACGGCAATGCAGGCTACACCTGAAAACAGAAGCACGGGATTGCCCACCGGAACATCGAGGTAGTTAATGATTACGCCAATTACCAAAGCCAATCCGATACCCACCGGGAAGGCGACAGACATACCGGCAATAGCAATCGCTGCAGTGAGTAAAATATTGGCAGCATTAAAAATAATCCCGCCAAGGAAGGCCGACCAAATGCTTGTATTATTCCCTTGTTGAATATCC
>JBEBJH010000379.1:0-2670 GCA_040079965.1 Cyclobacteriaceae bacterium | reverse complement strand
TGAAACAACGTTGAGGCGAGATACAGTGCCATCATGGTGCCACCAAAGACACTGGCTCCGATAATGGCGATTGTGCCTCCTGGAATGGCCGCCATAATCAGGATAGGGGTGATGATAGCTGCGGCAATGAAGCCGGCACCATGGCTGATGCTGTTGGCGATTTCCTCGCTAATGCATTGTTGGCGGTTTAAACTGATTGTGGCCGGAATCGTATTCATAACAAAGATCTACTGCTACGTCAACATCCGGATCGACATAATTCCAGGGATGCTGCCTTACGAGCAAATCTAGCTAACAGTTTCTCTTTTCATGAAGCCTTGGGTCATTGAAAAGTAATACTCTAATCATTGAAACAATCCAATTACAATCCAGATCCGCCAGCTGGCGGAGAAGGATCTCCTGCTATTGGGATCCAACATTTAAAACAATCCGTGCCCAATCCAGAGCGGGCAAAGTTGACAATACTTAATAATCAGTTGAACTTGATATAAGTAGATGCACATCATTACAATCCGATTTTGAGCGAAGGATCTCCTTATTCTAATCTTTTTACATATCATTAACATCATTTTTACACATGGAACTGTGTATAAATGCGGTAGGTCTGTATTTTTGATTTCATTAAATCAAATCTATGCATTTCCTACTAGAAAATATCGTAAAGCTGAAAGCCGAAAGCGTAAAGCTCGTTCTCTGGCTTTCTTTATATTTTACGCTTTCAGCTTTTAACCCTACCACCACACATGAGGTTGGATCGGGAGCAACCAACATCATTTTCCAATCAAAAGATGGCGGCCAGACCTGGCTGGACATCAGCCAGAGTTTGCCTGAAAATGAACAGCCTGAAGGTTTTTTTGCTGGCGAGTCTGATCTCTATTTGCGTGTAAACGAAATAATGTATCACAGTAAGAGTAATCTTAAAACTCCGGTTTGGGAAAAGGAAACTGGTCTTGATCCACGAAGTAATTCGATTGCTTTCAATCGGTCCGGAGTGATGGCCTACAACTATGAAGGCCAGGTTTATCAAAAAATGTCCGCTGCAGGCTGGTTGCCGGTCTATACAAATTTCAATAAACAAACGTTGCGAACTGTTTTTGAAACGTCTGACGGGACGGTATTCTTAGGCCGCGAAAACGGTCTTTACAAATCGGGCGACCGCGGACAAAGCTGGAAGCAAGTAAAGAATGGAGGCTGGGTGATGGATATGGTGGAGTCAGAAGGTGTTCTTATCGCCACTGGTCAAGGCGGCATCATGCGTTCGACCGACAACGGTGAACACTGGGAATCAGTAATCAATGAGGGTGGCGTGGGTATCGCTGTGGAACGGATCGATGGTGGCTTTGCTGCTATCTCCTACAACACGAAAACCAAATCAAGAAGGATACGCCTTTCCATGGATAGTGGAAAAACCTGGCAAGCCATTGATGCCGGACTTCCGCCCTCTGCGTCAATTTCATCTATCAAACAAATCGGCAAGTATTTAATCTGCGGTCATCCCGATGGTATCTTCCGGTCAGCCGACATGGGTAAAACCTGGAGTCTGGTTCATCCCAGTGTTGATAACGCGTTTATGCTAACAGTAAACCGGAATACTGTTCCTTTCAGTGATAACAGAAAAGTGTTTAAGATCTATGTTTCTGGCTATGTAGTGTACGCTGTGGCGCGAGATTCTGGATGCTGAATTGAAGGATCTCCTGCTACCATGGGGATCCAACGCATAAAAACAATCCGTTCCCAATTCAGAGCGGGTAAAGATTACAATACTTATAATCAGTTGAACTTGATATAAGTAGATGCACTTCATCACAATCCGATTTTGAGCGAAGGATCCGCTGCTACCATGGGGATCCAACGCATAAAAACAATCCGTTCCCAATCCAGAGCGGGTAAAGATGACAATACTTATTAATCAGTTGAGCTCAAATAAGTAGATGCACTTCATCACTAAACGATTTGAGCGAAGGATCCCCTGCTACTGTGGGGGATCCTTCGCTCCATGTTGGTATTTGTAGCAAGTGCACGCTTATCTTACGCTTCTCAAGCCATAAAGAATTGCGCACGATAAACGCTCTGGATTGTTGCCTCTATTTTTTCATTGCATGTCAAGCATTGTCTCTCGCAGCGGACGATGCGTGCCTTTTATTTATTAGTGCCGAACACACCAAGGGTAGGGATTCCAGGGAAAGATTTACCTTAGCTTAACTATCTACCTGAGAATGGCATGACTAAATGGATTAAATATCCGCTGATTATTCTGGCTACACTAGTCGGGCTTTTCGGAATCTTTTTCTGTTATGTATACTTCAGCGTGGACAACCGGGTGAAGCTTGAAAAGCCCTTAGCCGTATTTTCAAATACAAAGAACATCAAACGACTTGATTCCGTTACGCTTCCATCCGACTCGGTTACACGCTACATCACAACCTTAATGAAGCAAGCGAATGTGCATGGGCTGGCAGTATCTATAATCAATGATCATGAACTTGTTTATCAGCGATATTTTGGCGTTCGAGATAAACGTAAGAACGAATCCTTTATACCGGGCACCATCTGGTATGGTGCGTCCTTTAGCAAGACAATGCTGGCGGATGTTACCTTGCAACTAGCGACAGAAGGTCTTATTCATCTTGACACCCCGCTGTACCGTTACCTGACCAACCCGTTGCACAC
>JBEBJH010000146.1:0-12531 GCA_040079965.1 Cyclobacteriaceae bacterium | reverse complement strand
TGATAGCCTCTGAAATCATCGTTATAGGCTGCAGCAGAAGCCTGCAACCAACGCCTGCGAAAAGCTTCAGCCAACAATTGCATTTGGCCGCCAATTTCAAAACCAGCTATCAGGATGCGATGGTTCATAGATTACCGACTTGATATGTATTTATATCGTTGAATCATTTCTCCTGTCCATTTCCTTTCATCAAAATCCCGTTCCATCTTCTCGCGCGCATAATTACCCATTTTCATTCGAACGGTTTGATCCTTCAACACTATTACCCGATCAACCATTAATTGCAATGAACCAAAAGGAACAATAAAACCACTTACCTCGTTTTCAATTATTTCACTTGCGCCTTCACAATCAAAAGTAACAATGGGCAACCCACATGCGGCTGCTTCTACAAGGCTATTTGGTAAGCCTTCAGCAGCACTGGTCGATAAATAAATATGAGCTGACTGGAGGCTTTTCAATACTTCGTTTTCAGATTTTTGACCTTCGATAATAAGAAATGAAATTACACCCAGCTTTTCTGCCGTATACCGAATAGCTTCCTCATCATTGCCTGTCCCAATAATTGTTAATGAACAATTAACACCCCTGGAAACTAATTCCTTTAGCGCCAATAATTGAAATAAAAAGCCCTTCCTCCAAATCAACGCACCAACAGAAATTAATCTTAAACATGAAGTTGTTGAAACAAGATCTGCTAAGGGTTTAAACTTGTCTATATTAATACCATTGTAGTTCACGAATATCTTTTCCGGATTAGCACCCAGACTTATGCAGCGCTTTCGCATATCTTCTGATACACAATGAATATAATCGGCTTGCTCAAAATTTTGAACTATTAGTTCAGCAGAATCTCTTTTCAAGGAATGGATAGTTAACTGACTGCCTCGGGCGCTTATGATTATTGGCACATGGGGATAATGCTTTCTAAATAAATTGAATCTATAGACAGGCATTAACCATTGTGAATGAATAATCGCAATTGCCGAATGTCCAAGGAGTTGAGACTCCTCAATAATTGTACGCCAACTTATATTACCGAAGTGTTTCCTCCCTGATACTAAGGATCCAAAAAGGAAGCGCCATCGCGATAAAAACTTAAGAATCACTTTAAGCCTTTCACCTATTTCCCCATTTAGTCGGTAATAAAGAATATGGCTACCTAATGAAATTTGATTTTGCAAACTTACTCCGCGTTCAATTACCACCGTACTAACTCCGTTCTTATTCAGACTAATTAATCTTCTGCGAATGAATGTTGGAACAGGTTTGCCAACACCAATGAATAAAATCCTATTTTTACTATCCCACATTGATACTTTTAATTTATCCTTTAGAGATAGCTTAAATTATTAAGTTTAGCCACATAACTTTGTTGAGACCCAACTCTTTTAAAATATTCCGAATTACTATTCGCAAGTTTCATCAGGGTTTCTGAATCCCTTACAAGTTCACTAATTCTAATGAATAAGGCGTCATCTATCGTTTTAAATAACAATGCCTTAAACCCATCAGCCTCCATAAGTCTATACTCTTCTTGCTCTAGTAAAATCGGGTATGCCCCACAAGAAGCCGATTGCATAATACTACTGGATTGCATATCACTGTTTGTCATTGCAGACACAGTAAAATCACTAACCTGAGCATATTTACCAAATTCCTCCAAGGAAATTATCCGATCAATAAAATAAAACTTATGACGAATAGAATGAGGAAGCTCATTCCTGAAATCATTCAATAACTGGTTCCTATCGTAACCACTTAACACTATAAAAAAACTATTGGGTACCTGAATTGCTAATTTTTGAAACAACAGTTTGATAGTTGAGGGTCCCCAGCCTTCAGCAAATCTTCGGCATGAAAAAAAAACAATAGCATCAGAAGGTATTCCAAAACCTGTACGGATCTTTTCCCTGTCCAATTTTGAAATAGTGTGAAAAAAATTGCTATCAACCTGAGGGTGAAGAAATACTAATTTTTCTGTAGGAATCTTATATTTTTCCTTTATGAAGCGCATCACACTGCGTCCTGCCGGAGCAATATACCTCGAGTTAGTCAGGCACTTCTTCATCAGGTAAAACCTGACAGGGCTGGAAACACCATATACATTAACATCGCTACCCCACGGCTGGGCAACTACATTTTTTTTTGTAGACAAAATGGAGCAAAAGCCATAAAAGTAAACATTCAAGCAAATTACATAGTCAACATTTAAACGATTTAATATTCTTGAAAAGAATATCATGTTTGAAATCGGTCGCTTTAAATTCGGTAGCTGCCAAAAAAGCTTCAACTCCCTAAACTTAAACAGAACCAAGAAATAAAAAGTTGAGAAAAACAGATCGGATACGTTTATGATCCTTGAGGTTAAGCCAATTAAAAGTTTATCGATTTTTCCAAGAAACTCGCTTGACGAAACTACCTTTAGTCTCTCGTGGGTATAATTGGTACCGATATCGATAAGATAAACCTCTGATTCTTCAGCTAAAAAGTGTTGTACCATTTGATGGAATATCCCGTTTCTGGAATTTCCGAGGATAACAACTTTCTTCATTATTTATTACCCTTCTCACACATAAGAAAGATACTAGAACAAAGATCCGGATAAACCTGACCTAACTCATAACATCCCTCGAGATACTCCTTTGAAATAATATCTGTGTTAAGAAGCCTATCCCATTGGAAGTTTGCTAACGCTTTGAAAAATATTCCTGAACGATAAACTACTTTAAGTCCTGCAGCTTTTGCATCCCTTTCTAATGTATCCAAGGTATATGTAATTCTATGCCCATGTTCCTTTTCGGCAGGTGTAATTGCGGTGTTGTGGCTAATTATTCCCATCTTAACAGCAATTTGCCTTGAAGGAGCATTGGCGTTAGGACAAACTAAAAAGAATCTACCCGTATCGGATAACCATTCATCATTGACTCTTCTTAATAAGGTTACCGGGTCATCAATATGTTCTAAGGTATGAGTTAAAATAATATTGTCATATTTTGTGGGTAGCGTAACTGTCTCAAAAAGTGAATTAATAAATTTCACGCTATCAGGCAATTCCCTTTTAGCAATCTCGATTGCTTCATCAGCCGCCTCAACACAGGTTATATCATTGAAGAAAGGTAAAAACCGTTTCGTAAATACTCCTTTATAACTACCCAATTCTAAAAGGTTACCGGGCCTGAAAAAAGGTTCAAATGACCGCAATTGAAAGGGGTGCATTACATCAAAATCAAAAGCATAAGCATAATTTCGATCCGCTGTATCTTTTAATTCTTTATTATAATCTCTTTTTGTGGTATTCATCTTATCTAATTGAAGTTATTTAATATCAAATTTACTAAACTAATTCCTCTTCCAGAACAGCTAAACCGAATCCATAGCGTCCAAATTCATTCCCATTGTACAGAAGATATATCTTATCATCACATCTAAAAATATGAGGGTAGCACATCATGTCAGAGTCCCAACTTCCTTCTGTTAGATCGATTCCAAGTTTCTCATCATCCCTTATCCACTGAATAAGATCATCAGAATAAGCATAACCCAGCCTGTAACCGTTGTCCTTTATTTTTCGAAAGCCTATTGCATGCCGGTAACAAAACACCATATGAAACCGGTTATTAAAATGAATTACAGAAGGTAATGCCTGGCACTCGTCCTCATTCAGTTTATCAAGTATGATATGTTTACCATCTCTTTCCCATGATACACCATCGTTCGATATGGCATGAACAATTTTATAAACACGTTGAGGATCCCTTTCAGTCGAATCTTTGATCCAGCGGGAACCGTAAACATACCACATATGATAAGAGGTACCATACTTCACCACGAATCCGTCACCGACTAGAAAAGGTTCGTGCAATGAGGACGTTAGAACAGGTCCCGTCCCAACTTTTTGAAATGTTAACCCATCATCATAACTAATAGCCAGTCCAATGGAAGCATCAACTGATACTGAAACTTTTCTATTCCATCCGCTGGTGTACGCCAATATTCTATCATTATCCCTCAAAACATTTATTGGAAAAATACCGTGTTCATCAAAACAACCCAAGCCACCTAATTTTATAATAGTATTGGTGGATACGTTAAATACTTTCTTAAATTTCTTATCCATTTCAATAAATGAAACATGGCTTAAGTACTTTCCGGTTTTGTCTTTTTCTCTTGTTGAAAAATATATTCTTACAAAGGTATCGAAGACAAGTGTTTGTGGTGACTGTGCAAATTCAAAACAGTTATTAGCAAGCTTATATTTTGTAGGGTCAAATATCTTTCCTAGTTTCTCCCATTTCATAAACCAATTTAGTTTAAGGTCATTTCCAATTGTGCCAACCCGAATCCGAACCTCCCCACCTGGTTGCCCAAGTAAAACATATAAACTTTCCCATCAAGTTTAAAAACATGAGGATACGCTACCATCTCCGAGTCCCATCCCTCCTGTGAAATATCAATACCTGCTTTTGAATCATCCCTTACCCAATTTGTAAGATCAGTAGAATAAGCGTAGCCTATTCTGTAAGTTTTGTCCTTATTTCTCCTAAAGTCGGGCGTAACCATGTAACAAAAAAACATATGAAACCCACCTTCATAAAAGAAAACGTCAGGACTTGCCTGCACTTCATTTTCGCCTAGCTTTCCTTCTATTACATTCCTATCCAGTTTCAACCAATTAAAACCATCTTTAGAGGTTGCCATTCGAATTCTATAAATCAATTCAGGTTTTTCACTGGTTGTTATCCACTTGCTTCCCGCGATATACCACAAATACCAAAGGTTATTAAATTTTCGAATTTTAGGGCCGCTTAATGTAAAGGGTTCATTTGGGGAATAGGATAAAACAGGGCCGCTTCCAACTTTGTTAAAAGTCTCACCATTATTATCACTTATCGCCAATCCAATGGCTGTATTAAAAGGCACCGACTCACATCTTGTGTGACCTGTATAATACACATAGCATTCGTTATCATTTCTTATAACAGATACAGGATAGGTTCCGAATTCATCAAAAGTTCCAAGATCTCCTAACTTCAGAATAGGTTCCTTGCTGATATTTAGTATTTCAAAAAGGTTGTACCTATTCAAATCCACAAACGCTGAATAACTGACGTATTGACCTCTTTCATCTGGTTTAGGTCTGCAACTAAAATATACCCGAACATATTTGTCAAAGATCAAAACAGAAGGAGCTTGGGCATATTCGTGAAGCCAACTTTTATCTTTCACTTCCGTAGGGTCAAAAACCTTCCCTAATTTTTTCCATTTAAACATACCTACAAAGTTTTTCTATTTTCGTACCATGTTGAAGGAAGTTTACATAGATTTTTTGCACCCGTTGCCAGACAGCCATAATAATAGTCATTGAATCCAGCCTTCTCCATTAAATCAAAAACCCTTTGCATATCATATTCCACTCGATGCAAGGCTATCCTGCCATCGTAAATTGCAAAGGCTGCCCTTGGATCATTATCCCTGGGCTGTCCTATTGAACCGGGATTGCAATGCGTTTTTCCTTCAAACTTATTTAGTGATTGAATGTGCGTATGGCCCGAGAAAAATATTTCTCCTTTAACTTTTGAGAAATATTCCGCGCTTGGCTCCAATAAGTATTCATCTATAGGATCAGTCCACCCACCATGAACCATATGAATGTTTCCCACAAATCTATGTGCTGGAAAACTACTCAACCACTCCACGTTTCTTTCGGTTATTACTTTTCGTTGATACACAAGGCAATCGTTAACACTTCGTGATCGAGGACAAAAGCCTCCGCCTGCCATGTACCAATCATGATTGCCCATAATACAAGGTATTTCACGCGATATCAATTCATCACAACATTCATTGACTTGAGAATAGTATCCAACTACATCGCCCAGGCAATAAACGCTAGAAATCTTCATGCTGTCTAATACAGACAGAACAGTCTTTAAAGCCTCATAGTTGCCATGAATATCAGATATGATTCCTATTTTCACTGAATGTTATTCGTTAAAAAAATACTAGACGACTTTCGGATTGTCAAAAAAAATAAAATCTTCAATATATCGGACTGCCCGCCCATGACTAATTAAAGGTTGAGTAGGTTTCTTGCCTTCAATAAAGTAATCCACGGACATTTGGCACTCGTTATAACCAAATGCAGCCCTAATTGAAGTTGAGGAAGAAACTCGCGGGTTGATCTCCAATAGTTTCAGAATTCCATTATGCTTCCTGAATTGAAAATTGGTAGGCCCTAGCGGCTTAAAAATTTCACACAATACATCCAAAGCCTCTTGTATCCCAACTAAATCAACAACCTCAGCCTTTTCAGTAAACCCTTCTTTGGATAGTCTTCTTTTTAGGGTCATAAATGCAAAGAAACCTCCACGTCCATCGCAAAATGCTGAAGTGGTATACTCCTCCTCATCTGTGCCCACAATAGGTTGCGCCATCAATGTAACACCAACGGCATCTCGATGCTTTTCAAATTCATCTTGGTCTCCCACTCTTACAATACCTTTTGAGCCAAAGCCTCTTCGGGGTTTAAGGAGAAAGGGCAATCCAAATTTGTCCGAAAGAATGTCAAAATTTGGCTTAAGCAAACTTTCAATAGCATAGGGTGTCTTGAAGGAATTCAATTTTTCATAAAACAGCCATTTATCTTTACACAATTCTATTAGTTCCCGTGTGTTCAATAAAACTTTAGCTCCGTGATTCTCAATTTCTGCGACATGTTCTACCCATTTGTACATATCCGCCTCAATTCCGGGAATCAATAAATCCACCTTGTGTTTTCCTATTATTGTAAGTAACCAGGGGATATACTTTTCATCATTTGTAAGAGGTGCCTTTTCAAAAACATCACAGAATCCCTCAGCTACTGAATCTTCATAAATGGTTGTCCCTACCAGTCGAAACTGACCTCCTGTCTTTCCAAGCGAACGTAGAATGCCATAGCCCACAATGCCACTTGCACCTGAAACTAAAATATTCCTAACTATCATTGTTCCTAAGCTCTACTTCAACATCACCAAAATCCCTAGAGAAAGTTCTGGATACTCAACACCAGCCATACATAAAGCATCAATTATACTTTTCTCAAAATTTAGGGATAGCATCTGTTTAGTCGTAAATGGTTTTAGATAGATACCCTCTATAAGTTCTACATCGCACCCGGCATTCTTCACTTCTTCAGTAAGAGACTTCACAGTATAATACCTCTGATGTCCAGAAATAATATCATTCTCCGATAGCATCTGCAAATCCGGCAAGAGACCCGCAAAGTGGCCCAGTCGCCTATTTAATGCCTCAGCGTTTGGAACTGCAATAAACATCTTACCGTTAGGAGCCAAAAAATTCTTGAAGTGAGAAATGATTTGCAAAGGATTATCGACATGCTCCAAAATAAAACCCATCACGATTACATCAAATTTCTCAGTACTCGAGAATTTTTCAAAAAAAGTCTCAACGATTTCCGGACGGCAATCTGGAAAGTTTTTTCTGAAATTCTCGATCACTGAAGGAGAGCCTTCAAGTATAACATGTCTCTCAAAATATTTAGAGAAAATTTGAGCTGTAAATCCATGACCAAGTCCAAGCTCAAGAATGGACTTTGCGTTTTCAGTAAGGCCTTGTATACGTTTGGGATACCAATTCAGTATGATGTTGTTATCGTAATCATAAGGATTGTGACCTTCATAAATGGTAACATGCGTATCTAAAATATTTTTCATAATTATTCTTGCAAATTCTATTCCAGATTATAAAAGTTAAGCATTTTTTTTATTTCATCCTTTGAATTAAACATCATCACATCGAGGATTGAAAGCCAGGGTACGAACTCATGATTAAACTGTTTATAGGAAAATAAATCCGATCGAATGAATTTCAACTCGATATTAAAGGATCTGAAGTTTTCAGCTGAATAGAGTTCCTTTCCTCCGATTGGATTTATATATACTTGCGCATTCATTTTCGTGGCTATGGCCAATACTTTTTGTTCCGATTTTAAAGAATGATCAACATCAATACTTGATGAAACTACAAACTCAGTGTTTATCTCCATGTATTCACAAATCCGTTTAACCGAATTGAATACAAAATAGAACAGATTTCTGGTGTTATTGTTAAATATATCTTCTGTAAAAGGAAATACTTTTTCAAAGTACGGAGCCTTCCGGTATGCCTCTTTTATCCTTCGAAGTATTTTTTGTTTGTCCTCTTCAAAAGTTTCGGCCATATGTCGCTTATCTATATCTACATAATCAGAATCCTTTTTTAAAGGAATCGTAATAAACTCATCGCTTCCATTAACCAATATTCTGTTTCTATTTATCCAGCCTTTTTTTGTAAACTGGATATTATCGTAAATGACAAATTTATCAACCATATCAATCAATTGAAAATACCCAATGTAGGGCAGGAAATAGGGTTGCATTATTGCAAGCTTCATGACGAGTAGTTTAGCGCTCGCAAAATAATACGTGAAATAAAATCAATCTCTTCAACCGACAACGTGTGATAAAGTGGCAAACAAATAATTCGCCTGCTGATAGACTCACTTATCGACAAAGTATCAGCCCTGTATAATGAAATCGTGTTCAGGCTGGGAAAGAAATACCTCCTGGGAGATATCCGGTTACCTTCTAATTCCCGAATAACTTTCAGGGCTAGGGATTCATTCTCTAAGATCAGCGGATAGTAAGAAAAGTTAAAATCTACATCTTCGCTAATGACAATCCGTTCCCAGTGAGAATTTACTAACCAGTAATCATACCGAGCGCTTTGAGCTTTACGTGATTCAAGAATTGAAGAGATGTATTTAACATTAGCCAAGCCCATGGCTGCATGAAATTCAGAGTTTTTGCCATTAATTCCTACTTCCGCAAAGTCTTCTGGTCCATTGTACCCAAAATTTCGCATGAAGGCCATCTTCTTCAGCAATTCATCATCCTGTGTAAAAACCGCGCCTCCCTCAACCGTATGAAATAATTTAGTGGAGTGGAAACTAGTGGTACTTATGGTGCCATAATTAAAAACAGACTGCCCCTTATACTTCGTTCCGAAGCAATGGGCAGCATCGTATATAACGGGTATCTTGTTTTTTTTAGCAATATTCTCAATTGCCTCGATGTCGCATGGATTTCCAAACACATGAGTCGCTAGTATGGCACACGTTTCACTCGTAATAGCAGCTTCAATTTTTTTAGGATCAATATTCAGATTGGAAGGATCAATATCAACAAAATGAGGTTTACAACCTTCCCAAACTATACTGCTGGTAGTCGCGATATAAGTAAAGGGTGTTGTTATAATGGTACCTCGTAAACCAAGGGCCTTGATGGCAATCTGAAGCGCAATAGTGCCGTTGTTCAAAAAAAGTAAATGCGGTACCTTTAAAAATTCTTTTAATTTTAATTCTAATTCGTTTACCAGCGGACCATTGTTGGTAAGCCATTGACGGTTCCAGATTCCTTCCAGGTATTTCTCATATTCCGCACGAGGCGGCAAAAATGGTTTGGTCACATATATCATTTCAAACAATCCATTTTAGTTTTGGTTTTATTACTCCTTGTTTCTTTCCCATCCAACCAAAGTTTCCGGTACCCGATGATATCACATCAAAAGCAAGCGCATCATTTATATTCAGAAGCATAAATCCCTTATCTCTCACAAAAAGCAAACGCCCAATTTTATAATTGCCCTCATACAGCAAGCTTCCGGGTATGGTACATTGAAACGTAAGTTTTTTTTGCGAAGGCCGCACGTTGAGATCATATCCGGAAGTTCCAACAAAGAGAAGCGTATTCATTTCATCAAACAAATGGTAGGTTACATCTAGCACCGGGGTGTCGGCACCCTTATACTCAAAAGAAAATTCCAGTTGAATATCGTCCTTAGTTTCAATGGGTTTTTGATTCAAAATACGAGCAGAAATAAACCGGATGTGATCGTTTTCAAATTCGAGCTGTCCGTTCGTGTGCAATTCCATTCGCTGATCCGAGTATTCGCCTAAATAAGCATGAACTGCTTCTTCGATGGGGCCAGTGAATTTTACAATTCCGTTCTTCAATACAATCCCTTTATGACATAGGTTTTGAACTGCCGTCATATTATGGCTTACAAATAAAACAGTTCTTCCATTTTTGGAAACATCTTCCATTTTGCCCAGGCACTTTTTTTGAAACTCCGCATCTCCTACAGAAAGAACTTCATCAATAATCAATATTTCTGGCTCAAGGTGTGCTGCCACAGAAAAACCCAGGCGTACACGCATCCCAGAGGAGTAAAATTTTACAGGGGTGTCCACATATTTTTCAACCCCACTAAAATCAATGATGGCATCCAGTTTCAGGTCAATCTCTTTTTTGGTCATACCCAAGATGGTGCCATTCATATAGATGTTTTCTCGCCCGGTTAACTCCGGATGAAACCCAGTGCCCACTTCCAGCAAAGCGGCTACCCGACCGCTTATTCGCACTTCGCCTGTTGTGGGTTCGGTGATCTGCGATAGAATTTTGAGTAAAGTACTTTTACCAGCTCCATTATGCCCGATAATACCCAGTACATCACCTTCCTGCACCGAAAAAGATACATCACGCAATGCCCAAAAAACAGTTTCATCCTCTCGGTCAAGATTAGATAGGCCCCGAATTTGACGGAGGTTTTCCAACGGACTTTTGAGCCCTTTTAGAATTGCACCTGCAATAGTATCAGACTTTTTTTCGGCCGCGCCCAGGCGATACTTTTTACCTAATCCTTTTGCTTCAATAATCAATGGCGCCATACTTATGCTACGTCTGCAAATACCCGCTCCATTCTTCTAAAATAATAGAGGCTGAAAATAAAGAGAACCAACGAAATAACCGTGCCTACTCCTAGCCAGAGATAGGGAAATGGAACTGTATGCAAAAAAACTGAACGAAATCCTTCAATGACACCCACCATGGGATTGAGGGCGTATACCAGTTGCCACTGCCGAGGAACATTGGTGGTAGGGTAAACAACCGGAGCTGCATACATAAGCAATTGCACGGCAAAGGTCATGGCATGCTTTACATCACGGTATTGAACTGCCATGGCGGACAATATCATTCCAATACTCAATGAGCTCATTAAAAGAACAAGCAATAACCAAGGCAAAAAAATAACCTCCCAGGCTGGCAAAATCTGATACACAATCATGAACAGAATCAACAAAATAAAGCCGATTGCAAAATCAATACCTTTCGAAAAGATGGAGGATAAAGGCAGCACCAATCTTGGAAAATACACTTTGTTAATCATGGCTGAATTTGTAATAAGACTATTGGCTGAATCCGTAAGCGTGTTGGCGAAAAAGGTCCAAGGTACCATGGCAACCAAACTAAAAAGAAAATAAGGAACACCATTAGAGTCTATTCGAGCCAGGCTTCCAAACACAATTGTAAAGACAAGCGTAGAAAATAATGGTTGAATTATTGCCCAACTTACTCCCAGCACTGACTGGGCATATTTGGCTTTAATCCCTCGTACAGTTAAAAACCATAATAAATCCTTATAATGAAGAAGTTCTCTAAGATTTATGCTTCTCCAACCCCTCGTTGCCCGAATAATGGTTACCTCTTGTTGCATCATTTACTCATCATAATACCCCTGCCCATCCTTTTTCTTTTTTACACCATAACCATAGCCATATGAATAGCCATAGTGATAGGCGTAACTCTGGCCGTAGCCATAGCCGAGGCCGGATTTATAGACATCGTTTAACAAAATGCTCATGCTCTTCAGCTTGCCGGACCGGTAATACTCATCAATGCTCCGAACAAATTCTTTAGGCGAGTAATTCTGCCGTAGCACAAAAACGGTATGGTCAACATATTTTGAAATCACAAAAGCATCTGTTACCAGGGCGAGTGGCGGGGTATCAAAAATTACAAAATCAAACTGTTCTAACGATGTCTTGATAAACAGTTCAAACCGGTCTGTCAATAATAATTCGGAAGGATTGGGTGGTACCGGACCTCCGCTGATCAGATACAAGTTGTCAATTTCTGTATCCTGCACTACCTGATTAAACTCCGAAATCCCGGAAAGAAAGGTGCTTAACCCAACCTGGTTGGCGCGATTAAAATCTTCATAGATTTTTGGCCTGCGCATATCGGCTCCGACAATCAACGTTTTTTTACCCGACAGCGCAAATACAGTTGCGAGGTTGATTGTGGTAAACGTTTTTCCCTCGCCACTGATGGAACTGCTTACCATAAAAAGTTGCTTCGTTTTGTTGCCAGTGAAATAGTTAAGGTTGGATCGTAATGAACGGAATGACTCAGCTACTCCAGACTTTGGCTTTTCTTTTACCGTTAGATTTGTATTTAATGTATTATGCCCCACCCCGCCAATGAAGGGGATGGTCGTCATCTTATCAATGTCTTCCTTTGACTGAACCTTGTTATTGATAATTTCAAAGAGAATAAAAATAATAAAGGGGAATGCCAACCCAAGAATTAAAGCCATCGTGTAGTTTTGCATCGGTTGGGGTGAAATGGCGCCTCCCCGCATCGGAGG
>JBEBJH010000378.1:0-2679 GCA_040079965.1 Cyclobacteriaceae bacterium | reverse complement strand
TAAGAGACAGGCGGATAATTGTCCCCAAATTGCCCGGATCGCGGGATTGTAATCTTTTGTGAGATCAGTCGTTCAATGGAGGCAGAGATTCCATTTGATTCGTTGCCAATTACAATCAATCCACCGCCATTAAATTTCAATTCATGCACATCAGTGCCTTCCAGAAAAGTACCATAAATAGGTTTCCTTGCCGCAACCAGATACGTCTCCAATGATGTGTAATAGACCTGCACACGGCAAAACGATCCCATGGTGGCACTTAACACCTTAGGGTTATAAAAATCTGCAGTTTCTTCAGAAGCAATTATGTGACTGACTCCATACCAGTCGGCAGTGCGGATAATTGTCCCCAAATTGCCCGGATCGCGGATATCATCCAGCACAAGTGCAAACTCTTCCCCGGTTAGAGAAAATGAAGCATTAGGTTTCATTCTTGCGATAGCCAAAGCTCCATCATTGCTCTGAAAGCTACCCGCGACAGCCAACTCCACTCCGATTGCTTCAACTACTTCCGAAGCTTTCCGAACAACCTTTTCATTTTGTTTAAGAAAGGGCTCGGTGCCTGCCAACCATATTACATCAAAATCAGCTTTGAGTAATTCTAGCACACTTTTAGTACCTTCCACAACAAAGCATTGCTCTTGTTTTCGGTATTTTTTTACCTGCAAGGCTTTGATTTGCTTAATTTTGGCTTTGGAGATCATAAGTGGGTAAACTAAAAAAACTTGTCGTAATAGTACTCCTTACCTGGCTGCTTAGCAGTTGTCTGGGTACCCGGTATCTCCAAGAAAATCAAAAGTTATTATATCGCCAAACAATTCAAGCACCTAAAGGATTCAATAAAGAAGGTCTGTCCGATTTATATGTTAAAAAAGTAAACCGAAGACTTTTAGGATTGCCCATCAACTCACTGGTGTGGATGCATGAAGTAGGCAAAAATCGATATAACCAACAAAAATTTATTGACAAGAAGGCACAGATAGAAAAGAAGTTTGATAAGAAAATAGCAGCAACAAAAAATCAGAAAAAAGTAACCTCGCTACAATATCGCAGGCAGGAAAAAGTTAATGTACTTGATGGGAAAATCGAAAATGGAAACCTCTTTATGCAATGGGGCGAACCCGTTGCCGTATTTGATACCGCAAGCCTTGAGGGTACTCAAAGCAAACTTGGTGACTACTTGTTTAACCGGGGCTATTTTCGGAACAAGGTTAGTTATCGCACCCAGGAATACAAGAAAAGGGTTAACGTAATCTATCAGATTGAACCCGGCAGACCTTATTTATATGATACCATTTTTTACCTGATCCCTGATAAAAAAGTAGACTCGATCATTCACACTACACAAAGTCTGAGTTTAATTAAAATAAATGATCGATATGATCAAAGTAAATTAAATAAAGAACGCGAGCGAATTGATCTACAGATGCGCGACCTGGGCTATTATGATTTTACCCGGCAATTTGTGGAATTTGAAGTTGACACCTCCTATCAGGGAAATTACCAGGTAGCGTTGCAGATTGAAATAAAGAACCCACCCCGCAGGGATTCGCACAAAATTTTCCGTCTAGACTCCATCACATTTACTACCGATGCTGCAGTGAATACTACAGATAGTCTTAAACGTCAATCCGTAAGCAAGTACAACATCACTTTTAATTATTTCAAAAGCGAGTACAGTAAGAAACTACTGGCACAACGGGTTTTTATTCATAAAGACAGCTTATATAGCCGTACCCAATCTTTTGATACCCAACGACAACTTGCCAACCTTGATATTTTTAAATTCATCAACATGAATTATGATTCCTCTGGAGGTAAATTCATTGGAAATATCTTTTGTAGTCCATTAAATAAATACTCATGGTCGAACGAAGCGGGTCTTACCATGACCCAGGGTTTTCCAGGACCTTACATTAGTACCAACCTGAAGAAGCGAAATCTTTTTGGCGGGATGGAGATTGCCGAAATCAGTGGCCGGTTTGGTTTTGAGGGTGTTGCCTCCGCTACCGATCAGAATAATTTTTACAAAAGTACCGAAGCAAATGTCAACGGAAGTATCACCTTTCCCCAGTTTCTATTTCCCTTTAGTGAAAAGACTGAATTCCGGTTGGCAAAATTCAATCCACGGACCCGGTTATTAGCAGGTTATACGTATACGGATAGACCCGAGTATACCCGATCTATTACCACGGTTTCGGATACGTACACCTGGCAGAACAAACAACGTACAAATTATTCTTTTACCCTTATAAATTTGAACATCATTCGGTCTACACTGGATAGTGCGTTCAATGCCTTGCTTACCGACTTACAGGAAAATGAGGGCAACAATCTGAAAAATTCCTTCAACCCCTCCTTTGTAAGCAGTATGATCTTTGCAGTTACCTGGAATCCCGATAACTACGGAAATACGGAACGGACTTCTCACCTGCTGCGAATGCAGGCAGAATCGGGTGGTACCTTATTTAACTTTGCCGAGCCCGGGTACATCACCGACCGTGGGCTTGAGCTTTATCAATACGTTCGCTTTAGTGTGGATGGGCGGAGAAGTAGGGTGATTGATAAAAATACAATTCTTTCCTATCGGGTGAATGCCGGGATTGGCTATGCGTATAGTGCCAATGAAGTATTACCCTATGAAAAATATTTCTTTGCCGGGGGTAGTAACAGTGTACG
>JBEBJH010000377.1:0-2697 GCA_040079965.1 Cyclobacteriaceae bacterium | reverse complement strand
TAATTATTAAACTAATTTTGAATCCTGGTTTTAAATTATTAAAGAATGAACCCCTGGCAAACGCTTTCACACGATCTAAAGTACGACAACCGTTGGATAAGTGTCACTGAATATCAGGTAATCAACCCGGCCGGTGGTAAAGGCATCTACGGAAAAGTGCATTTTAAGAACAAAGCAATTGGGATTGTTGCTTTGGATGAAAATAATAATACCTGGTTGGTTGGACAATGGCGTTATACCCTCAATGAATGGAGTTGGGAAATACCTGAGGGTGGTGGGCCGTTAAATGATGATCCCTTGCAATCCGCCAAACGAGAATTAAAAGAAGAAACCGGACTGATCGCCAATCGATGGACGCTAATTCAGCGAGTACACCTTTCTAATTCAGTATCAGATGAAGAAGGTTTTATTTTTCTTGCCGAAGATTTAACGCATGGTGAAAGTGAATTAGAAGAGACGGAAGCCGATATGAAAATCCTGAAGCTACCCCTTAATGATGTGCTTACGATGGTACATGATGGAAAAATCACCGATAGCTTAACCGTGATGGCAATTTTGAAAATTGCCAGAATTAAAGGAATATAATCGAAGAGAATACTGGATGCCTTGATACTGGTACAGTAAAAACCAATCAAGTGCCCAGCCTCCAAGGTCCAGTAACTAGTATCCGCATCAAGCATTTAGAATGTCAACACTAACCCGATATCGTTCTCACGTTCGTCCCAACTTTCTATTAGCCTACCCGGTGATGTTAAGTATGCTTGGCCAGGTAATGACGGGTGTTGCCGATAGTGTGATGGTTGGCTGGACTGGTGCAGTTCCATTAGCCGCTTCTTCGCTTGCTAATATATTTTTCACAATTCCACTGTTTTTTGGTGTTGGAGTATCTTATGCAATTACTCCGTTAGTGGCACAAGCAGAAGGTGCCAACGATCAAACTAAAATAATTGATACACTAAAAAATGGTTCGCTTATTAACCTGGTGACTGGATTAATACTTGTTGCCTTGATCTTTTCTATTGAACCATTCATGCATTCGATGGGGCAACCGGAAGATGTCGTGAAACTCGCCATTCCTTATCTCAGCATTATTGCTATTTCTATTGTTCCTACCATGATCTTTCAAACCTACCGGCAATTTGCCGAAGGACTGCAACGAACACGTGTGGCAATGATCATTGTAATAGGAAGCAACCTGTTAAACATTGTACTTAACTATGTATTGATCTTTGGTAAATATGGATTCCCTGAAATGGGACTTAATGGTGCGGGTTGGGCCACATTGATTTCCCGAATTGTAATGGCATTGAGTATGATGCTCTATGTCTACTATGGAAGAAAATATCAATTCTACAAAGCTGGATTTTCGATTGGTCGTTATTCACGATCACTGATCAATAAAATGTTACACATCGGTCTTCCAGCCGGGTCACAATTTATTTTCGAAGCCGGAGCATTTGGTCTATCAGCCATCATGATGGGATGGCTTGGTACGACTGCTCTCGCAGCGCATCAGATTGCCATCAACCTGGCTACCATCAGCTACATGACCACATCAGGACTCGGGGCAGCCGCTACGATACGCGTAGGGAACTTTTGGGGCCAACGCGATACACAGAATCTAAGAGCCAGCGCATTTACCATGATTGGTATGGCAGTTGGTCTTATGACAGCCTGGGCACTTTTATTCATTTTTGGAAGATATTTTTTACCCACGTTATACATTGAGGATCAGGCCGTGATTCAACTCACAGCCTCCTTATTGATCATTGCTGCATTTTTTCAATTGTCGGATGGCATTCAAGTGGTAACGGCTGGCGCTTTGCGCGGCTTGCAGGATGTAAAAATTCCATCACTTCTAATTTTTGTTGCCTATTGGGTGATTGCATTACCGCTGGGTTATTGGCTTGCCTTCCCCTTGCAGATGGGTGCCAATGGTATCTGGATCGGCCTGCTTCTCGGACTCACTCTAACAGCTACTGCTATGGTTGTACGATTTAATAGGCTTTCGCGTAAGAAAGTATTTTGATTCATGCTTTGATCAATTGGTGACTTAGCTGTAAAGTTCTTAACTTTCATTTCAAACCTATTTCTATGGAAGAACAAGCCCGCCCGGTACAATATTCACAAACTACAATCACCGAACTAATGATTCCCTCCTACGCCAACTTTGGTGGAAAAATTCATGGTGGCATTTTACTTTCGCTGATGGATAAGGTTGCTTATGCCGCAGCTAGTAAACATGCGGGCACTTATTGTGTAACCGTTACCGTTGATAAAGTTGAATTTCTTCAACCTGTAGAAGTAGGCGAACTGGTCTCCATGCATGCTTCGGTAAATTATGTGGGGCGTACCTCACTGGTAGTTGGCATCCGGGTAGAGTCGCAGAACATAAAAACCGGAAAAATAAAACATACCAACTCATCTTTCTTCACCATGGTGGCCAAAGGGGACGATGACAAACCAGCCGTGGTGCCTGCCCTTATTCTTGAAAACAAAGAGGATGTTAAGCGCTTTATCGAGGCTATGCGCATGAAGGAAATCAGAAGTGCCATGCGCGAACAGATGGATGATGCAAAGTCGCACATTGAAGTTGAAAACGCCAATGAAGTCCTAAAAGACCAACGGTGTAAAATTCAATTCAAGTAGTTTTAAAATCATCTATACTTACAAAAAAATAACTCCTATGAAGTATAT
>JBEBJH010000145.1:0-12710 GCA_040079965.1 Cyclobacteriaceae bacterium | reverse complement strand
ATTCTCCAAACTGTTGTCGCTGATCAGAAGCACCGGCAAATTTATAATTGATGAGCGCGAGTCGGGCAACAAGAACATCCGGCATATTTATGTTAAGGTGAAATAGTATTAAGAATTATATCTATGAAAATCTCTACTCTTTTTCTTGGTCTTTTCCTGATGGCAGGCAGTGCTCAGGCTGTACCCTTGCGCATTGGAGTTGCCGGCCTCACGCACTCGCATGTGCATTGGATTCTCGGGCGCGCAGATCGGGGCGATATTCAGATCGTGGGCATTGCCGAATCCAACAAGGCATTAGCCAAACGCTTTCTTGAGCAGCATGGCTTGCCGATGTCGCTCTTGTTTGATACGCTTGAGGAGATGCTTGAAAAAACAAAACCCGAAGCGGTAACTGCCTTTGGTTCTATCTATGAACATCTCGCGGTAGTTCAGGCTTGCGCTCCGCGGGGCATTCATGTGATGGTTGAAAAGCCCCTGGCAGTAAGTTTAGATCATGCGCGACAGATGCATGCACTTGCGAAAAAGCACAATATCCAATTGCTTACCAACTACGAAACTACCTGGTATGCTACCAATCATAAAGCATTTGAAATGCTGCAACAGGATCGCCTGGGTAAACTAAGAAAAGTGGTGGTGCACGATGGACATGAAGGGCCGAAGGAAATCGGAGTTAACAAAGAGTTTCTGGATTGGCTTACGGACCCTAAACAAAATGGGGGCGGAGCCGTGATTGACTTTGGGTGTTATGGCGCCAACCTGATTACCTGGCTTGCCAACGGACAGCGACCCGTGTCGGTAACTGCCGTGTTGCAACATTTTAAACCTGAAATTTATCCGAAGGTTGATGATGAAGCCACGATTGTATTAGAGTATCCGGGAATGCAGGGAATCATCCAGGCTTCGTGGAACTGGCCCTTCGGTCGTAAAGACATGGAGGTCTATGGCGCTACCGGCTATGTGCTTAGCGACAACCGCACAAATCTGCGCATGCGCTTTAAAGGGGAAGACAAAGAGCATTCAGAAGTACTGACCGAACGCGCTGCTCCCTATGATGATCCGTTTGCTTTGCTCGCTGCTGTAATTAAAAAAGAGATTACATTGCCGGCCTACGATCTTTCCTCCCTTGAAAACAATCTTATCGTGGTAGAGATTCTGGAGGCGGCCATACAAAGTTCGCGCACCGGAAAGAAGGTGATGCTGAAGTAGAAGTGCTAAGGATGGAAATTGATCATATTTTTATTTTTTCATCCCGGCAAGGAAAGGAAATGGACGACCTGGTTGATTTCGGTTTTGCAGAGGGAAGTAATCGTGTTCACCCAGGACAAGGAACGGCAAACAGGAAAATCTATTTTGAGAATTTCTTTCTTGAAATTGTGTGGGTACACAATGAAGCTGAGATCCGGAATGAAAGTGTTTCGAAAACAAAACTCTGGGAGCGGTCAGATTTTTTAAACAATGGGTATTCACCTTTCGGACTAGGGGTTGTAAATACACCCGATACAGATAAATTATTTGGATCCGCAATCAGGTATCAACCGGAGTATTTCCAAACAGGAACCACTTTTGATATATTAACCAACGAACAGAATCCCTACCTGCCCTGGATTTTCCGAATGCCTTTAGCCGTGCCCAAAAAGCAGAATGAACCTATCGATCATACAAATGGAATAAGAAAATTAACGAAGGCAGTATTCGAAATACATACAAAGGAAGTGAGTACCGAATTTGCTTCACTTCTTGAAGCGAATGCTGCGGTTGAGTTTCATCAAAGTTCCAGGAATGCGTTGACATTGGAATTTGATAATGGGAGAAAGAGAAAAATTGAAAAGTTTGATAGACTGAATTTGGTGATCAGCTACTAAGCATGAATGATCAAGTTTGCAGCAGCTGGAATTTTGGAACAGAATAAAGCAATGGAGATAATCACAGAATCAATCATTACCTGCCCTCAATGTGGTTTTGAGAAGACGGAAGAGATGCCTCTGAATGCCTGTCAGTATTTCTATGAGTGTGAAAATTGTAAAACCCTGTTGAAGCCGAAAGTGGGTGACTGCTGCGTGTATTGCAGTTATGGCACGGTAAAATGTCCACCCATGCAGGAAAACGGGAGTTGTTGTTCGTAATTTAATTGCGGTAGGTGTAATGCAACAATGGTTGAATGGAAAATGGCCTCGATGATTATTACCTCAAGCAACCAGAACCAATAAAAAGTTGCTTGTTAGCCTTGCGGGAAATTATCTTGTCGCAAGACAAAGAGATTACAACCGCCTGGAAATATGCAATGCCTTTCTTTTGTTACAAGGGAAAAATGTTTTGTTACCTGTGGGTTCATAAAAAACACAAACAACCGTATCTGGGAATGGTAGAAGGCAAACGACTAAACCATCCCGGCTTGCTGAGTGAAAAGCGTTCGCGTATGAAGATCATGTTATTCGACCCAAACAAAGATTTACCAATCCGGACAATAAAATTGATTGTAAAGCAGGCAGTTGAGCTTTACAAGTCTGGCGAAATAAAGATCAAGCGGTGAGGGTGATCGTATTTTCTCATACGGTGCAGTTGACTTATATACTAAGGAGCAGGAGTGGCCAATTTGCATTAAGCTATTTACCATTGCCCGCTTCCGGACAAATTTGTTCGGTCTGGCGACAACCGTTTTTATGAATTTGCACTTCCAGGCGTTTTTAGGCTGTTATCCCTGTGGCACCCGGATTGTAAGGTGATAATCCATTCCCACACCTATGCTGAAAAGTATCCTCACCACCGCCTTGCGAAACATCATTCGCAATAAGTCATTTTCCATCATTAACCTCATTGGGTTGTCGGTCAGCATGTCGTTGGGCATGTTGATTATCCTTATAGTAAAGGAACAGTTGACCTTCGACAATTTTCATCATGACAGCGATCGTATTTATCGTGTTAACACCATGGCCTTGCGGGTGGATGGTGGGCGCGAGCCGTACGCATCTGCGCCTTTACCCATTGGGCGGGTATTAAAAGAGGACTACACATTTACAGAAAATGTTGTTTCGATAAGCAGACGATTAAATGGTGATGCCACCTATGGCAACGTGAATGTTCCGGTACAGGGACTAATCGTAGATCCTTCTTTCTTAACCGTGTTTAATTTTCAACTGGAAAAGGGAAATCCGGCTACTGCATTGAATGAACCCAACAATTTAATTCTCACCCAGGAATCGGCCACGCGAATTTTTGGTACGCAGGAACCACTTGGGCAAACACTCTCGCTTAGCGGCTATGGTGAATTTACAGTTACCGGGGTGTTGAAAAAGTTTCCCAGCAAAACTCATTTTGAATTTGAAGCGCTCGCTTCAACAACCGCCTTGCCAGTGTGGGAGAAAGACGGGATCGTAAATGCCTCAATCGATAATTGGAATAATTATTACGGCAGCTACATCTACTTCAAATTAAAACCCGGTCGCACAGAGGCTGAAGTAAAGGAGGCATTGGCGGCCCTATATCTGAAGCACTATGCCAATCTTAAACTTGAAACCCGCGATAAAGGCTATGAGTTTTATTTGCATCCGCTGGAAGACATAACTCCGGGGCCTGAGCTTTCCAACCAGATGGGTTCGGGCATGCCTACCTTTCTGCTGATTTTTCTCGGCACATTGGCGGGCGTTGTGCTTATTATGTCCATTTTCAATTTCACCAACTTGATGATTGCGAAGTCACTTACCCGCGCCCGTGAAATTGGCGTGCGCAAAATTGTGGGGGCAAAGCGCTACCAGGTATTCTTCCAGTTTGTGGGCGAGACCATCACGTTTGCCTTAATCGCGCTCGTATTTTCGTACATCCTGCTTCAATTTCTAAAAACCGGATATCTTCAGTTACCACTCAATGAAGAGTTCTCCATGAACCTGGAGGAAGATGTGTCTCTGTATTTTCTCTTTGTAGGCTTTGCTATAATCGTGGGCCTCATTGCCGGATTGTTACCGGCAGGGTATCTCTCTGCCTTTCAGCCTTTAAAAGTATTAAAGGATTCTGGCTCATTGAAAGTGTATTCACGACTTACCTTCCGAAAAGCGTTGATGGTAACACAGTTTACCTTGTCCGTAATTTTTGTGATCGTAGTGCTGGTTATCTACAACCAGGTAAACTTTATGCTTACCGCTGATTATGGATTTAACCAGAAGGATATCTTGAATGTTCGGTTGCAAGGCGTGGAGTTTGAAAAAATAGCCAATGAAGTTCGAAGTCTTTCAGGTGTCGTGAGTGTAGGTGGGGTATCGCACAAGCTGGGTACATGGAGTGACCGATCAAGCGATTACAAAAAGAATCGGGAGGATGAACCCTTTGTGATGCGGGACTTTTTAGTGGATGATAACTATATCCGCAACCTGGAGTTGACTTTTCTTGCGGGCAAGAACTTTGATGCAACAGCGCAGGGGGAGCAGGAAAAGCATGTGATCCTGAATGAATCAGCACTCACCCAGTTTGGCTTTGCAAATCCGGTAACGGCTATTGGTCAACCCCTGTTTGTTGAAGACTCTGTCATGCTGGAAGTAATTGGCGTGGTGAAAGATTTTCACTTTCGTCCATTAAACAGTCGCATTGGTCCGCTGGCGTTGCGGTATACTACAACTGAGTTGGGTTTCCTGAGTGCTAAAATTATTCCGGCTCAGAAGGAAGTAGTGATGGCTTCGGTGGAGGCCATCTGGAAGAAGATCGATCCGGTGCATACCATCGACTACCGAATGTTTGAAGAAGAGATTGACGATGCCTATCGTCAGGCCGGGATGAAAGACATTCTGGTGATTGTAGCCTACATTACCTTCCTGGCTGTAACGCTGGCTTGCCTGGGCATGCTGGGCATGGCGATGTATTCCACACAAACACGCGTCAAAGAAGTGGGGGTGCGTAAAGTGATGGGTGCTTCCGCTTCCGATGTAGTCATCCTGCTCAGCAAATCCTTTATGATGTTGATTGGGCTGGCCGTTGTGCTGGGTGTTCCGGTAAGTATCTTCCTTGGGAATTTATTTCTGGACTTGTATGCCTATAAAATTCAGATCACGCCTTTGCTTATAATGAGTGGCATCGTGATGATAGCCGGACTGGGATTGATTATTATCAGTACCCAGACGATGAAGGCAGCCGTTTCAAATCCGGTAGATTCACTGCGCTATGAGTAGCGGGTTGCAATCACACAGTATTTTGAATAATTTCCCCACCCATGGTTCGTGTCCTCACGAACCATGCCCAGTCCTTGCCTGTGTTGGTGTTGTGAGCAGGTAATTGGTTGGCTCACCAACAAGCATGATGATTGATTTGATCAGACTATTAAATACAAATCAAATACCAATTGAAATTCTATTCATCGCAAAAGAGATACCCCCTTGTTGCCGCGCGTTTACAACACGTGCTTTAGGTACCTGATGTCAGCAACAACTCCTTACAATAGTGCCGTCAGCATGAAAGTGAAATTTTATTAAATTTGATATCACTTATTTTGACATGTAAGATGGCCAACAATCCGACCAAATCAGTTGCAGAGCTCAAGGCCGAGGCCAAGCACGTCTATGAAGCTTTTGTAAAACTAAAAGGTGATCTTTTTCAACAAAAGTCTCTGCCAATGAATGAAGAAGAAGTAAAGTTGGTCGAAAAACAGGCTCGCTTTACCCGTCATATTACTGTACCTATTTTTGGTATTGTTGCTGTGGCCGCTTTTGGATGGGCTATGTACCTGCTGTATTCCCATGATTGGTACATCGCAATCTCTGTATTAATATCATCTCTTGCACTTATATTTTTTTCCAGATACTTACTGCTGGAATATCGTGACCTACTAGTGAAAAAAGAAAAATTGGTTTTTACGGGTATAATCACCGAAAAGAAAAGGTATAAAGGCCAACAAGAAACTTCTTACTACTTTACGTTAAGTGATAAGCAAAAAGTAGCAGTTGATGAAGAGTCATTCAAAAAATATCATCTTGGAGACATCATTCAGTATGAAAGTCTGTCATTGGATCGTTGGATCAAAAATACAGTAACCTTGATAAGCAGGATAACCGATCATCCTATTGAATAAAGTGTGTCATATATTTTCTACTACCCCCTGGTTCGTGTCCCCACGAACCATGACCGTTGATGTTTAATGTTGGTCCGACTGATTAACCAAACGTCTGCACCAACCCATACACGGCCACCCAGGCTATCGAGATAACACTAATCCAGAAGATGAGATTGTAAAATTTACCGGACGGCAACGTTTGAATGCGACCGTATTTAAAATGCCATCCGGCAAACACCACCAGCAGCAACATCACCGAACCAATGATTCCACCGGATAACACCATCAGTACAGGCAACTCAATGTAGCAAAAGAGGCAGGCCCAGATAAAAGGAAAGAGAAATGCCAGCAGCGATACCAGGTTCTTTCTTTTCTTCAAATCAGAAAAATCAAACCATCCCAACTGGCCAAGCAGATCCGGAAACACGCGGGTCCAATAAGCCAACGTAGCATAAACACTTGAGAACAAAACAAAGAACGCACCAATCAGGTAGGTGGTCTTTGCTCCGGGGCCAAGCGATTGAGTATAGATCAACGCCAGGGTTTCAATAACGGCATTGCCATTGGGGATCGTTTCGTTGCCGTGTAAAATGGCGGCACCTAATAAATAGAATACTGTAGTTACCAGTGTATAAAGAATCATGGCCACCACGGCATCGAGGTACATAACGTTGATCCACCCATGGGCGCGTTGCTTCCAGGCAGGCGATCCATCGGGTATCCCGGCATAACGGGCATACCCCTTTTCGAGGCACCAATAATTATAGGCGATGATTTCATCACTCGCTACACCGGTGATACCAAACGCGCCTATCGCAATTGCAATTTCTTCGCCTGTAAGCCGGAATCGAAACCCGTTGATCACGTCCCCGAAGGAAAAAGCAAATTCAGTGAACTGCACCGACACCAGCGAAGCAATGGTGAAAACAGTAAACATCAGGATCATGAAGAGCGATGCTTTTTCAATCAACCCATAGCGGCCGTTAAAGACAAGGGCCGCGGCCACGGCCGCTACTGCAAAGGCCCATACATAAACGGAAATACCAGGCGTCAACAGATGCAACACCACGGCAGTGCCACCCAGAATGCCTCCGATCTGGACTACCTTTAGGAATTGTAACACCAATAGAATCCAAACAATCAGGTTTGCCTTTCCAATCCTCAATCCCGGAAGTTTATTAAATGCCAGTACCGAAGTTTCTCCGGTTAAGATGGCATGACGGCCAAACTCTAATTGTACCGCTACTTTCGCAAGACAACTGACAATGATGATCCAGAGTGCGGCATACCCCGCTTTGGCTCCGAGCACGGTAGTGGCAATTAATTCTCCGGAGCCCACGATGGAAGCCGAGAGAATAAATCCCGGACCCAGAAACTTCAACCCACCCAATAGTGAGGCGGGTGGCTGCCGGATAGAGTGATTGCTGATCAGGTAGGGGTCCGTAAGGGCTTGCATGAGGGAAGCTACTTATCCTTTGAGAGAATTGAAAGTGTCTTAGTGTTATGGAGCATTGGCCCGTTGGTGACTCATCCGGGCCAGACTTCCGTGCACGTCCGTCAAACCAGTTTAAGAGAGTTAATTGATGACCTTCTTTTCAGCCAATTGAAGCCAAAACGCAAGATCACTCCTCGAAAACATATGATTTATGTAACACTCTATAGGTAGAGTGTAACAGTAACAGCCTTGGAGTTAATCAACTTTGAGGGCTGTTGCAAGGCCGGGCCGTTCGACCACAGTATCAAACTGAACATTATCAATAAACCAAATATGAAAAAGTACATTTTAGGATTTGCCATTTTAGTAGCCTTGAGTAGCTGCGATACGAAAGAAAAAGCAGTGTTGCAGCGTAAAGTTGATTCGTTGAGTGTTCAACTGACCGCAAGCCGGGAAGTAGAGAAAAGTATGAATGAGGTGGGCATACTCATCGACTCCATCGATGCCAGCCGCAACTCCTTGCAATTAAAAATGGTTGAAGGCAGCAATTATGCAGATTATATATCACGCTTAAATGGAATTAACGAGTATGTTAAGCAAACGGAGAAAAAGTTGGATGCTTTAGAGAAGTCGAATAAGAATACATCAAAAGCTTCAGCTTCGTCTATCAGGCGTTTAAAAGCAGATCTGGAACAACGGACATTGGAAATAACTGAACTTCAATTGCAGATTGCAAAATTGCGCGATGAAAATCTGGCCGTATGGACAAAAGTAAATGAGAAAGACTCTCTTCTCTCCATCAAAGATCAGGTGATAAAATTAAATGAGAGCGATATCGCGTCACTTGAAAAACTGATTAACGATACGCAGGCGGAAAACAAAATTGCAGTAGCCAACCTGTACTTTGCACAGGCCTCAGCGTTAGAAAAAGCAGCTAACCGTACCCAATTTGCGCCTCGTAAAAAGAAGGAAGCTAGACAGGAAGCGCTTGAGTTGTATAAGCTCTCCCTTTCCATGGGTAATAGTGATGCGCAGGCAAGAATTGATGAACTGGAGAAAAAATTGAGTTAGTAGGTTTTAATTTTAATTCACTTGAAGCCCTTACATATAGGTGAGGGCTTCTTTGCTATTTGTTCAGGTCACCTAAATTGAATTCTTGAAAATATACATCAAATACATGGTCAGTAACCGTTGTAAAATGATGGTGAAGGCAGAGTTAAAAAAACTGGGGTTGCACTTCATTGTTGTTGATTTAGGCGAAGTGGAGATCATGGAAGATCTTTCAGCCGGCCAACGCGAAGAATTAAACCAGGGGTTGCGCGGAGCCGGCCTTGAATTAATGGATGATAAGCGGGCGGTGTTGATTGAGCGTATAATAAACACCATTACGCAGATGATTCATTACTCAGATGATGTTCCTACAGTGAATTATTCAGATTATATCAGCGAAAAATTAAGCTACGATTATACCTATTTGTCCAAAGTATTTTCTGAGGTGAAGGGCATTACGATTCAGCAATTCATCATCATTCATAAAATTGAAAGGGCCAAAGAACTGCTCATGTACGATGAACTTAACCTGACGGAGATTTCGTACAAACTCCACTATAGTAGCGTAGCGCATCTGTCCAATCAATTTAAAAAGATTACGGGCCTTACGCCCTCGCACTTTAAGCAATTGAAAAACAGAAATAGGATTCCGATTGAAGAAATCGGGGCTCCGATCGGGATGAGAACAAATGGAGCTGAACAAAATACCCTTTACCCAGATACACCATGACACAAAAAAAATCAGCCACCGAAAAGTTAGCCGTTATGCGGAAAGAGTTATCCCTCCAGAAAAAGGAGAGCAAAAGACTGGCTTCGGAGTTAATTAAGGCTCAGAGAGAACTTACTTTTCAAAAGAAAGAGCGGGGGAAGCGTGCCGCGGAGTTGGGAATTGCGAACATAGAGCTTGCTATTCAGGACAAAGAGAAAGGGAAGCGTGCTGCAGAGTTGGGGATTGCGAATATCGAACTTGCCATTCAGGATAAAGAGAAAGGAAAGCGGGCGGCTGAGTTAACCATCGCCAACAAAGAGCTCATCTTTCAAAACAAGGAAAAAGGAAAACGGGCCGCTGAATTAAGTATTGCCAACAAGGAACTTCTCTTTCAAAACGATGAAAAAGGAAAACGGGCCGCTGAATTAAGTATTGCCAACAAGGAACTTCTTTTTCAAAACGATGAAAAAGGAAAGCGGGCGGCTGAGTTAATTATCGCCAACAAGGAGCTTGTTTTTCAAAATAAAGAGAAGGAAAAACGGGCCGCTGAGTTAAGCATTGCAAACGTGGAGCTTGTCTTCCAAAACGATGAAAAGGAAAAGCGAGCCGCAGAATTGGTCATTGCCAATAAGGAACTTGTTTTTCAAAATAGTGAAAAGGAAAAGCGAGCCGGTGAGTTACGAATTGCCAACTATGCCCGGAGTTTGATTGAGGCAAGCCGGGATCCGCTTTTTACCATTAGCCCTGCGGGAAAAGTTACGGATATGAATAATGCATCCGTAAACATAATAGGTATATCGCGCCAGAAACTAATAGGTACCAACTTCTTTACTTATTTCACTGAACCTCATAAAGCGAAGGAAGTGTACCAGGAGGTATTTGCGAAGGGTTTTGTTGCCGACTATCCATTAACCATCCGGGATCATACCCTTATCGATGTATTATTTAATGGCTCCGTCTATAAAGATGAACAAGGCAATGTAGTGGGGGCCGTGGTTGTGGCCCGGGATATTACGGAGCAGAAACGAATTGCGAAGGAACTGACGGAGGCCATCGTGCTTGCTGAATCGGCAACCGAACTTGCAGAAGCTGCGAAAAGCAAAGCCGAAAACGCCACTCAAATAGCAGAAGATGCGGTGAAAGCAAAGCAGCAATTCCTGTCGAACATGAGTCATGAAATCCGCACCCCGATGAATGCTATCATCGGATTTACCAAAGTAGTATTGAAGACAGAGTTATCAGCTAAGCAAAAGGAATACTTAACCGCTATAAAAATGAGTGGCGATGCATTAATCGTACTCATTAATGATATACTGGACCTGGCAAAAGTGGATGCAGGGAAAATGACCTTTGAGCAAACCCCGTTTAAAATGGCAACCTCAATCTCAGCCATGCTTCATTTATTCGAGACAAAAATTCAGGAGAAGAATCTCGAATTAGTGAAGGAGTACGATAGGCGGATCCCATCCGTGTTAATGGGTGATCCGGTACGACTGCACCAGATTATTTTAAATCTGATGAGTAATGCGGTGAAGTTTACCAAGGAAGGAAAAATTACCGTAAACGTGCGAATGCTTAGCGAAGATGAAGAGAAGGTCACGGTGGAGTTTGCCATTAGCGATACGGGAATTGGCGTCAATCTGGATAATATTGAAAAGATCTTTGATACATTCCGGCAAGCATCCAGTGGCACAGCCCGGCTCTATGGTGGTACGGGATTGGGTCTGGCCATTGTTAAGCAGTTAGTGAATCAGCAGGGGGGAAGTATCCAGGTAAAGAGCGAAGTAGATCGGGGTTCAACTTTCAGTTTTATTTTGAGTTTTCAAAAGACAAAAGCGAATGCCGAATCCGAAACGGAAATCGTGGAGTTGAATGCGCAAATTAAAAATATCAAAGTACTGGTGGTGGAGGATATGGCCCTCAATCAATTGCTGATGAAAACACTGCTGGATGATTTTGGGTTTGAACGCGATATCGTCTCCAATGGGAAATTGGCCATCGAAAAACTACAGACCAATTCCTACGATATTATTTTGATGGATCTGCAGATGCCTGAAATGAATGGATTTGAAGCCACCGAATACATTCGCACAAAAATGAAATCCAGTATTCCGATCATCGCCTTAACGGCCGATGTAACCACGGTGGACCTGGAAAAATGTAAACTATTGGGCATGAATGATTATATCGCCAAGCCGGTGGACGAGCGATTATTGTATAAGAAGATTTTGGGTTTAATAAAAAAACTCCTGATTACAAAAGTAGAGGAACAAAAACAGGATGCCTACATTCTGAGTAAAAACGGGAAGTGTGTAGACCTTAAATATTTATCTCATCGAACAAAGTCAAATCCAACCTTAATGATGGAAATGATTTCTGTTTACCTGGAACAAACCCCACCTTTGATTAACTCTATGAAAAGGAGTTTTCATGACAAGGATTGGGAATCCTTGTATGCAGTCGTACATAAAATGATCCCTTCTTTTTCGATCATGGGTATGCATGCTGATTTTGAACTCATCGCGAAAAAAGTTCAGGAGTTTGCAAGTGCCCAACAGAAGATCGGAGAGATTGAAGACAGTGTTATTCAACTTGAAAATATTTGTACCCAGGCATGCCGTGAACTGAAGGAAGAACTTAATCGTATTAAAAACAAACATTCATGAGCAACGATAAAATAGTGCTTTTCCTGGTGGATGATGATGCCGTGTTCCTAAAATCACTTGGAATCGAGTTTCAACTGAATACTGATTTTATAGTTGAAACATTTGCCACGGGCGAACTTTGTGTGGCAAGTCTAGCAAGGCAACCTGACGTAATTATTTTAGACTATCTCCTGAATGGTGTTGATAAAAATGCGATGAATGGAATTGAGACGCTGGATAAGGTTAAGGCCTTCAGTCCTGACCTACCCGTAATCATGTTATCCGCTCAGGATAAAATTGAAGTAGCGGTTCGATGTATGCACCACAAGGCCCTGGATTATTTTGTAAAAAGCGAAACCACCTTTTTACATCTTCAACAAAGTATCACTGCGTTTTTTCATCATAAAGGAGTCGAGAAGGCTTTGAATTGGTACGTTGACAGGATGTAAGGGGCGGGTGATCTCAAGCCAGTTGCCTGCTGGCGAAAAAGGTAATGCCAGACATGGCGGGTCGTATTAGAATTCAAATTATCCCATAACCAACTCGGGCAAGTAAAACTTAAATCTCACATCGATTGGTGAATCCTATCCAGCGACTTCACTGTCGAATCCTACGAAAACCTGATTAATCTGCACCAACTAATAGGCCGCGGGCGGTTTCGGTTTATCGGCTTACCTTTAAAAATCCGGGGTGGCACCGGGTCTCCCGTGCGGGCCGTTGCCGTGTTTGAGTAGATTGAGACGGATATAAGCAACCTCAAGACAATCCCTGCCCATCATGAATTAACATTAAGATAATATGTTCTAAAAACCAGAGGCTACCTCAGCCCGTAGTTTTACA
>JBEBJH010000144.1:0-12773 GCA_040079965.1 Cyclobacteriaceae bacterium | reverse complement strand
TTGACCGGTAGCTTGCCCAAATTCATTTTCGATTAACTTTCCTGAAAGTATAAGCATGCAATCAACCGTAATTACCAGGGAAGAGAAAAGCACACTTTGGTCTGTGATCATGGCTTCCTCGGTCGGCACTCTAATCGAGTGGTATGATTTCTATATTTTCGGAAGTCTCGCAACCATTCTCTCACAGCAATTCTTTCCGCAAACAAATCCAACGGCTGCGTTTCTTTCTACATTGGCAACGTTCGCAGCTGGCTTTATTGTAAGACCTTTCGGTGCGATCGTGTTTGGACGATTAGGAGACCTGGTAGGAAGAAAATACACGTTCATGGTAACGCTCGTGCTTATGGGCGGTTCAACATTTGCAATTGGTTTAATACCCGGCTATCAAACGATTGGAATTGCAGCACCCATTCTTGTTCTGATACTCCGCTTGCTGCAAGGCCTTGCCCTCGGGGGCGAATATGGCGGGGCAGCTACCTATGTGGCTGAGCATGCACCCGCTGCCCGCAGAGGATATTACACAAGTTATATTCAAACTACTGCCACATTGGGACTCTTCGTTTCTATTGGGGTGATTTTGGCAGTACGCCATTGGATAGGTGTAGAGCAATTTGCTGTGTGGGGTTGGCGGGTTCCATTTCTTGTTTCCGCCTTGCTGGTGGGAATATCCATCTACATACGCTTGAGAATGCAGGAGTCGCCTATGTTTAAAAAGATTAAAGCCGAAGGAAAGATTTCTAAAAATCCGATTAAGGAGAGTTTTGGTAAAAAGGAAAACCTGATCATGGTGTTGATTGCATTGTTTGGGGCAACCGCAGGGCAGGGTGTGGTCTGGTATACCGGGCAATTTTATGCCATGACATTTATTGAAAAAACCTGCCTGGTAGAGTTTGTACAAACCCGTGATATCATTGCCATTGCATTATTAATTGGAACTCCGTTTTTTATTGTCTTCGGGGCCTGGTCGGATCGGGTCGGGCGCAAGTACATTATGATGGCCGGACTTATTTTAGCCGTGTTTCTCTACATGCCCATCTATAAGAAGATGTATTACCTAACCGACACAACCACCAAGGTTGAGTTGGAAAGTGAAAAATCAATTGAACGTAAGAAGGCAATCAGCGCAAGCGGAGATACAACCTATACAGTTAAAACAGTGCGCGTCTTTGCCGACAAAACCATTAAGACAGAGACCAGCAAACTGAAACCCGATGAGAAGACAGTTATCGAATCGAAAAGTGAAGTTTTTTTAGCAGGCGATAACTACTGGTTAATGATTGCGCTTGTTGTTATACAGGTGTTGTTGGTTACAATGGTGTATGGTCCCATAGCTGCATTTCTGGTAGAATTATTTCCGACCCGAATCCGGTACACCTCTATGTCATTGCCGTATCACATCGGGAATGGAATCTTTGGTGGACTTACCCCATTTATTGCCACCTCCCTCTACGAGTCCAGTAAAACAAGTGCTTCTCCAGCCGGAGATCCATTCGTAGGTTTATGGTATCCGATCATTGTTGCTGCTATCTGTTTTGTTATTGGCATGATCTTCCTCAGTAATAAGAAGCGAGGCGAAGTGATGGAATAACGTCAGATCATGGCTAAAAAATCGCAATGGACACAAGTGGGCAAACGAAAATTGGAGTTGTCCAATCTCGAAAAAGTCCTGTTCCCTGCCGATGGTATCACCAAAGCTGAAGTAATTGAATATTACTTAAAAATCGCGCCCACACTTTTGCAACATGTAAAAGGTCGTGCGCTTACTTTGATTCGTTTCCCGGATGGCGTAGGTGGAGAAAGCTTTTACCAGAAGAACCGACCCGAGTGGGCTCCCGATTGGATTGAATTTGTAAAACTGGGGAAGGAAGAAAAGAAGGATTACATCCTTGCCACCGAACCTGCTTCGCTCGTGTGGCTCGCCAACCTTGCAGCGCTTGAATTGCATCAGCTCCATAGTCGCAAGCCCGACTTCGAGCATCCCGATTACATGGTCTTTGATCTTGATCCGCCCGAAGGCTATGACTTCACCAAAGTGGTATCACTTGCATTGGATTTGAAGTCTTACATTGAATCATTTGGATATACTTGCTTCGCAAAAACTACCGGTGGCAAGGGTATTCATATTTGTTGTCCCATTGAACCCAAGTGGGATTTTCATACTGTGTTCGAAGCTGCTCAAACCATTGCCCAACCTTATACCGAACGAAATGTTCGTGAAACAACCCTCCAGATAAAGAAGGAAGCCCGCAAAGGCCGCGTGTTGATCGACATCTTTAGAATCCGATCCGGCCAAAGTATTGTATCTCCTTACAGTTTGCGCGGAAGAAAAGGCGCACCGGTTTCAATGCCACTTACGTGGGATGAAATTGCAGGGTTGAAAAGTCCGGTGGAGTTTAACATCAACAACGCAGTTGACAAAGTGGTGCAGGATGGCGATGCCTGGGAGGGAATGGATGCTTTTGCGGTAGAACTGCACACCCATCGAAAAGCAAAAGTGGTGAAAGCGAAAAAGCTTCCGGTTTCAAAGAAGCATAAAACTCCGGAGCAGTTAGAATCTTATGAGCAAAAGCGTGACTTTAAGAAAACTCCAGAGCCCGAAGCCCGGATACTGGAAGGTACCGGAACCAGTTTTGTTGTGCACCGGCATCATGCTTCGCACTTGCATTATGATTTACGATTAGAGCAAGATGGGGTATTAAAATCGTGGGCAGTGCCACGCGGGTTGCCTCCGCATCCCGGTGTAAAACGATTGGCGGTGCAAACCGAAGATCACCCGATGAAGTACCTGACGTTTGATGGTGTGATCCCAAAAGGACAGTATGGCGCTGGCGAAATGTGGATCTATGCATTGGGCAAATATCAGATTACAAAGGATAAGAAAGACGGATTTTATTTTCGGCTGAGTAGTAAAGAAGTTAATGGAGAGTATCGCATCTATAAAATAAAAGCAAAAGAGTGGTTGCTTGAACGGGTGGACACGCCCCAGGTAAATTATCTGCAGGACGAAATCGAGCCGATGCTTTCAGGTTCAGCGGTTAAGCCTCCTCTCGGGGATAACTTCCTTCATGAAATAAAGTGGGATGGCATCCGCGCGCTGATTGCTGTGGAAGATGGCCAGGTGCGAATCCGGACGCGCAACCAGAATGATGTCACAAAACAATTTCCAGAGTTAACCGTGGCCGACAAATCCTTCCGCGCTACATGCGGACTTTTTGATGCTGAGATTGTTTGCCTCGATAAAAGTGGAAAGGCTGATTTCAAAAAAGTGATTCATCGGTTAATGAGTACCGGTGAGACTACCATTCAAAAGAATTCAAAGACCAGCCCGGTGTATTGCTACGTATTTGATTGCTTGTACATGGACGGGCGAAGTTTGATTCATGAACCCTTAGTAAAGCGCAGAGAATGGTTAAAGGATGCCATTAAATCTGACACGCCTTACCGGATCAGCGAAGCAGTGGATGATGGCGAGGCGTTGTTTGAAGCCGCGCGTGAACATCAACTGGAAGGAATTATCTCGAAAGATAAATCAGGCAAATATTTACCCGGCAAGCGATCCGATCTTTGGTTGAAAATCAAAGTGCGTAACACCCGTGAATGCGTTATTCTTGGTTACAATCCTGGCAAAGGCGACCGCAGTGTTACATTTGGAGGGTTGCATATTGCCGAACGCGATGGTGACAAGTTTCTTTACCGTGGCAAGGTGGGTACCGGCTTTGATGATGCGATGATCAAAGAGATCTTTAAACAGATAAAAGTATTGAAAGAAATCAAAAAACCCATTGCTGATAAAGTAATGGATGAAAAGATCAGTAAATGGATTGAACCTAAGCTGATCGCTGAGATTAGTTTCTCTATGATTACCAAGGATCATCAATTTCGCGAGCCCGTGTTTGTGAGGTTGAGACCCGATTTGACTTAAGCCAACCATTTAGTAATTTTATTTTCGCTTCACTTTTCGCAAAATGTCTGTTAATAAAATTGTAAAACGCGAACTTGAGGTTGCTTTTTCAAAGCAATCACAGCCGGTTTGGTTTAGAATTTTAAAGTACATCTTATTGGGCTTCCTGGTATACTTTTTTTGGGGAAGTCAAACGCTTTGGATCATTTTGCTAATCTTGTTTGTGGTAGCCATGGCAATGCATTTTTGGTATCGGTATAAAACCAAAGGCTGGACGAAAAGCTATGGTATGTGGAAATATGACAAGGCAAATCAGGATTAAATTTCTTCTTTTTGGACTAGTGCAACTCCTTATACAATTCAAGTAATTCCCGTTTAACCTGCAATAGGTTGCCTTCATCGATCACCGCAGCATTTCCTTGCTGAATTTCAAGGTTTACTCGCTGCCTCCTGTATACAGGCTATAAAATAGCGGGTATGAAGCGATACATGATCATGATCTTAGTTGGGCTCTTGTATGTTGGCGTAACAGAAGCAGTTGCACAAAAATTTAAAAACAAGAATAAACCTACGTGTGACGGCAACAGCTATTCTACTGAGATCGTCAGCAAGAAAACAATATCTCAAACGTGTGTGGAATATGTTGTCAAAGTATCGTACGATGGCACCCGCGCGTTCGGCCTCTCGCACGTTACACTGGCTATCCCTTGCGGGGAAGTGAAAAACATCACCAACTCTGAAAACTGGAAACAGGTTTTTGGCAAAGATCCCACCACGGGGGTCTATGGACTTAAGATCGATGACATCAATGGCTTTGGCGAAAAGAGGGCCGATAGTTTTACTATTAAGTTTATGTGGTGTTCCAATAGTTCGTGTGAAAAGAAGTTGGGCGTAGTCGCTTACAAAGCAGGTCAATGCATTGACTATGGTAAATTAACCTACAGTCATAACCATGGAAGCGATGATAAGGATTGTGATGATCATAATGGAGGTGGAGATGATGATGACGATCATACGGGAGGTGGCGGAAATGATGATGATGACGATGACAATGATGATGGTGGTGATGGAGGAGGTGATGATAACCCTGGTGATTCAACAAATACATGTTCTACCCTGGCTGCCCAGCTACAAAAAGTAAACGCGCCTTGTGCAGCAGTTAATAACGGTCAACTGCAAGTGATCATTCAGGATGGAACCGAGCCTTATACATACCGATGGACTACCGGTGAAACGACTTCCACCATTCAGAATTTAATGCCAGGTAATTATGCGGTTACCATCACCGATGCAAACACCAACACCCTTACACTTTCAGAAGCGATTAGTGCACCCGAGGCAATTACCGTAGCGGAGGCAGTCATCCATCCATCCTGTACCGGAAGCACCAACGGCTCTATTGATGTTACCCTCACCGGGGGGAGCGGAGCCTATACTGTAACCTGGAGCAATGGATCAACAGAACAGGATCTAACTAACCTGGCAGGTGGCGCTTATACAATTACGGTTACCGATACCGCAGGTTGTGTAGTACAAAAAACAATTACGCTGAATAATACAACATCCCTGGCGGCTGGCGTGTCATTTACGCATCCCACCTGTACGCAAATCAATGGCACTATAGATATCACACCCAGTGGCGGAGTGGCGCCTTACACCTATTTGTGGAGTACAGGGGCAACAACGCAGGATCTTCAGAACGGCAGTGCCGGAACCTATTCAGTAAAGATTACCGATGCCGTGGGTTGTTCCATTGATAAAGTTTATGCCCTGCGTATCGTAAGCCCGGTAGTGCTTAGTTATGTAGTGACCCCGACCAGCTGTGCAGACAATGGCTCCGGGGCCATCAATATCACAGTAAGTGGGGGAACCGCACCCTATACCTACCTTTGGCAGGATGGAGTAGCTACGGAAGATCGCAGCGCTTTAAAGGCTGCACTATACAAAGTTACTGTTACCGATGCAGTGGGTTGTACAGCCACTACCAATATCAGTGTATTCAAAAAAGCATTTGAAGTTACGAGTCAGGTGGTTGAAGCGAAATGTGCCGGGGACCTGGCCTCGATAACGATTTCTCCGGTGGATGGAGTTTCTCCCTACACCTATTCATGGTCTACGGGAGATACGGATAATTCCGTTACGGATTTAGTGGCAGGCGTTTATTCTGTTACGATAACAGATGCCAGCGGATGCAGCCGTACAATGGTCTATGTTTTAACTACTCCTTCAGCGATCAGTGCAACCAGTGTTACGAGCAATGCCCAATGTAGTACGGAAGGTGCCTATGCGATTGACCTGACGGTAAGCGGTGGAAAATCTCCTTACACATATGCCTGGTCGAATGGCACATCCACAGAGGATCTCAACGGGTTAAATTCAGGAACCTATGCAGTTACGATTAAAGATGCTAATGGCTGTACAACTACTCATGAAGTTGTTATCAATGCGACCACTTCGACATGGAGTTGTTTGATTAATTCACCATCGGTTCAAGCAGTTTGTAAATCGGTAGGTAATATACTTTCAACCCCGGTAGCGGGTGCAACCACATACCAATGGACCGTATCCAGTACGGATAACAGTTGGAGTATTACTGCAGGAAGTACTACGAGCTCCGTTGTGTTTACTGCTGGAAATCCGGGTAGCTCAGCTACCTTCACACTTGCTATCACCAGTGCAGGGTGCACGCAAACATGCACATATAAAACTGCCACCAAGGGCTGTGTTGAAAAAGATAATACGGGCGGAGGCGATCCTTCTACCGGTGACCCTTGCTCTGCAGATAGTACGTCTGCACCCACCAATACTCCGGAACCAGCAGAAGAAAAGCCAGTGGAGCCTGCGGAAGAAGATGCTAAACTTAATGTTTGTGCTTATCCCAATCCTTTCGTTGACCGGATTAAGTTTGAATGGACAGCGCCTGCAGATGACCATGTGCAGGTGGAGATCTATGATGGATTGGGTAGAAAAGTTTGCGAGGTTTTCAGTGGCCAGGTGCGAAAAGGACAATCGTGCAAAGCTGATTGGATACCCAACGGCCAACAGGATAAGACCATTTACTTTTACAAATACAGATCCTCAAAGAAGGTTGAACAGGGCCGGTTGCTGAAGAGGTAAGTGAAATAATTCGCTTGCCCTTTGCTGATGTTATCTTAATAATTAATTTGTCATTCCGGGCGAGTGCACAGATTTTAAACTTAACTCATCACATCAACGAGACCCGGAATCCCGTTTAAAGTTGACCTTAGCACAAGTATTCCATAAGCTGCTTCTCCGCGTTGCTCCATGGGGATCACGGGTCAATGCCCGTGATGACTTTTCATGAATGAAGGTGTTGCAACGATGACATCTTCGTGAAGAATGTCGCCCTGAGGCACTCGAAGGGTGACATAACTAATTTTAGGTGTCATACCGGCCAAGCGTGATCATGATTGACCGAAAACATAAACTCATAAATATTGAGATAGCGTAATACAGAACCTGGCGCGAGCCTGCCTTTGTCGGTAGACAGGCCGGTATCCCGTCATAAGCGCAGCGGAGTTTGTATAATGCTTTTAATACCATCGCTGGTGCTTACTTTAACTGGATCCGCTTGTCTGCCGTAATGCAATGAAGGCAGGGCCATGGGAGCAAGTCTAATGCAAAAAGAACAAAAGACTATGTTAATTACCCAAGAAATCCCCCCTTCCAGGTAACCTTTTTCCTAAAAATGAGTATCATAATTTAAACCCGCACCGCATGTTCAAAAACTACCTCTCCATCTCCCTGCGCAACATCCGCCAAAATCCCCTCTACGCATTCATCAACATCTTCAGTCTCGCTATCGGGTTGGCCGCCTGCCTGGTTATTTATTTATTCATCACCGATGAGCGCAGCTTCGATGCCTTCCATGCTAAAAATGAATCCATCTATCGCCTCGATGAAGTCCAGAACTTTCCCGGCACCAACGAACAAAGAGTAGCGTTGTCAATGCCCGGCATGGGGCCGGCTTTCCTGAAAGACTTTCCCGAAGTAGCAAACTTTACCCGCTTCATTAACCGCGGCAATCAATTGGTGATAAAAGGGGAGAACCGGTTGATCATTCCATCCATTGCCTATGTAGATAGCACCTACCTCGAGATTTTTGATTTTGAAGTATTGCAAGGCGACCGCACTACTGCACTCGATGAACCTTATTCCATGATGGTAACCGAGGAAACGGCCCTCAAATTTTTTCCGAGCGTAGATCAGGCCATGAACAACACGCTCACGTGGCGCGACAAAGAATACAAGATCACCGGCATTTTAAATGATGTACCCGAAAACTCGCACATGCAATTCGATGCCTTGACATCAGTGGCCACGATGCTTGCCGAAGACAAGGAGTTCAACGACCGCTGGGGCGGCAATTCACTCAACACCTATTTTGTACTACATCCGGGCACCGACATCCCAGCGCTGGAAAGCAAGTTTCCGGCCTTCATGTCGCGGCACATGGACGACCCCGACATTAATAAATTTTATAAACTCTATCTGCAGCCGCTCAACCAGGTGCACCTGGGGTCCATTGATATCGAACATGATTATAACAACTACCGCAAGTTCAACGGCAGTTACCTCGATGTGTTTTATGTGATCGCCTTGTTCATCCTGCTGATTGCAGCGGTGAACTTTATGAACCTGACAACCGCCCGTGCCTCGCACCGGTGGAAAGAAATTGGCGTGCGCAAAACGGTAGGTGCGAAGAAACTACAACTGTTCAGCCAGTTTATTTTTGAATCAGTGTTGCTGGCCTTGTTTGCATTGGTGTTGGCCGTGCTGCTCGATTTATTATTTGTGCCCTTGCTCAATAGTGTAATCGGCCGCCAGTTGTCAATGAATCTCTTCTTTGAAAACTATCTCAACATCCTGCTGGTGGTAGCGGCTACCCTGGTGCTTGGAATTCTCACCGGCATTTATCCGTCCTTTTACATGACTTCCTTCAACATGGCGCGTGTGTTGAAAGGAGGCGGTAAAGGCGAAGGTCGTTCCCTGTTCCGCAGTGGACTGGTAGTTGTGCAGTTCGGCCTGGCCCTGGCGATGATCGTAAGCACGCTCATTGTTGTGCAGCAATTAAGCTACATGAAGAATGCCGACATCGGGTTTAACAAAGACCAGATCATGCTGGTGGATATGAACCGCGAAGCCAACGAGAAATTTGAAACGATGAAGCAGGAGCTGCTGAAAAACTCGCTGGTCAAAGGCGTAACGGCCAGCGGCCAACGCCTCGGCAACAACTTTCATCAGTGGGGATTTAAAGTGAAGGCCGACACAGGGGTGATGGAGATAACACCCAGCAATGTAAACGTAGACTATGATTATCTGAAAGTCTATGGCATACAACTGGCTGAGGGCCGAGATTTTTCTAAAGACAATGCGAGCGACAATGGCCGGTCGTTTATCATTAATGAGACTTTTGCCAAAGAACTGGGACTGAAAGAAACCGTGGGCACCCCGGCAGGGCATGGCTGGTATCACAACGATTCGCTGGGCACCATCATTGGGGTGGTGAAAGATTTTAATTTCAATTCGCTGCACTATAAAGTGAATACGCTGGAAATGGTGGTGCACCCCGAGTGGGGCTACGATGAACTCTCGGTAAAGATTGATGGCACCCGCACAGAAGAAGCTATTGCGTTGGTGAAAGGGACTTGGGAGCAGCAGATCACCAGCTATCCATTTGAGTATTCTTTCCTGGATCAACACTTTGAGAAACTCTACCAATCCGATAAGCAGATGAGTGCCGTGGTTACCGTGATGGCAGGACTCGCCATTTTGATCTCGTGCATGGGCTTGTTTGGATTGGCCGCCATTACCACCGAAAAGAAAACCAAGGAGATTGGCATCCGCAAAGCGCTGGGCGCTACCGAAACACAAATTACGCTCCTGCTCTCGCGTAACTTTGCCTGGCTGATTGCACTCTCTTTTATAATTGTAAGTCCGATCACGTACTATTTGCTCGCAGGCTGGTTGGAAAATTTTGCTTATCGCATTGGTATCAATCCGTTCCTGTTTTTGCTGGGCGGTGCTATTGCCATGGCCATTGCGTTGCTCACCATCAGTTACCATACACTGCGCTCGGCCCGCGCCAACCCTGTAAAGGCGTTGCGGTATGAGTAATCATTTATAAACACATTTCATCAGGTCGTAAGACCTGACTGCATTGTAAAAACAAATGCACTTCGTCCAAAAAATGGCTCAATTGGTGTAAAAAGCAGTCTGCCCATAGATTTAAGGTTAAAGTTTCATATTTTGACTTAAAAAAAATGGCCGCAAATGAAAAGGTTTACGCTAGTAATACTCATTCTTTTTCAAACATTAATCAGTCATCTCTCTTTTGCCCAAAATCCTTCCAATTCAATGAAAAAAGTCGCGCTAGTGATTGGCGTGAAGTCTTATGAAACGGTTGCTCCTCTCCAAAATTCAATCAATGATGCTTTGGATATGTCTGAAATGTTAAGGAAGAAAGGATTTGAGGTAATAAAACTCATTGACCCGAAAACAAAAAAGGAAATTCAAGAAGCTACAAGAAAGTACTACGAAGCTCTTCAGGGACAGAAGGATGGAGTGGGGTTGTTATTTTATTCTGGACACGGTATGCAAGTGGATGGTACAAATTATCTTATTCCGACAAGTGCCGACCCGAAACTGAAAGCCGATATAGAAGACCAATGCTTGAAAATTGATTATGTTATGCAAGTAATGGAACAAGCTGGTAACATGCTGAATATATTTATTATTGATGCCTGTCGTAATAATCCATTCAAAAGCTTTGCAAGAACCGCTGACAAGGGACTTAGTATGGTAAGTGCCCCTAAAGGTTCCTATGTTGTGTATGCTACCAAACCGGGTTCAGTGGCATCAGATGGTGCAGGTAGAAACGGTCTGTTTACATCCAAACTTTTAAAATACATTGATGAACCCGATCTAAACATTGAGCAAGTGTTTAAACGTGTTGCCAATGATGTATCTATCGAATCAAATGAATCACAGAGACCTTGGATTGCATCTGATTTTACGGGGGATTTCTTTTTTAGCTATACTAATGGAACGCAAAATAAATTTACAACATCTTCAAAACGTCAAGATAACTTTGAAGTTGGGAAATCCGAGAGAGGCGCGTTGCGTAGCGTAATGGTAGGTGAAAAATACGGATATGCTGACTCAACTGGTATGGTCGTGATTCCAATTCAATACGATTTAGGTATAGATTTCAAGGAGGGTTATGCTCGAATAAGGAAAGGTGATAATTGGGGCTATGTCAATTTAAAGGGACAAGAATTGGCTGTTAATTTTGAAATGGTTGGAGATTTTCATGAAGGTCTTGCTAATGTCTCTAGCTATAAAAAATTTGGGTTTATTGATAAGACCGGTAAAATTGTCATTCCTTTAATTTATGACCTTGTTTCAGATTTTACAACAGATGGATTGGCATCTGTAAAACTAAATGATAAATGGGGACACATCAACACCAATGGCGTGGTTGTTACTTCAATTAAGTATACTTTAGTTGGAGATTTTAAAAATGGATTTGCGAAAATTCTAAAAGGAGGTAAATGGAGTTTTGTGAATACAAAAGGAATTGAAATATGCCTTCCTTATCTAGGGGTTAATGACTTTAGTTCTGGCCTTGCATTTGTAGTAATAGATAAAGACAAATGGGGATTTATTGACGAGTCTGGGGCTTTAAAGATGCAACCCACTTGTGACGAAGTAAGGAATTTTATAAAGGGTTATGCTACTATTAGGGTTAAAGATAAATGGGGAGTGATTGACAAAAGTAGTAATACGAAAATACCGGTCCAGTATGACGCTATAGGTAATTTTAAGGAAGGTCTATTTGCAGCAAGAATGAGTACTAAGTGGGGTTTTTTGGATAGCATTGGCACTCCTAGAATTTCATTTATTTATGAACAAGTCTCGGATTTCGAAAATGGATTCGCAGCGGTTCGTAAAAGCAAAAATTGGGGGTTTATCAATCTCGATGGAAAAGAAGTGATTCCCTTTTTGTACGAAGGTGCCTCCAGTTTTAGTGATGGACTTGCACCAGTAAATAGAAAGTCAAAATGGGGTTTTGTTGATAAAACAGGAACCGAAGTAATTCCATTAAAATTTCAAAAAGTAGATAAATTCAAAAATGGATTGTGCAAAGTGACTTTAGGCAATAAGGAGTTTTATATAGATAAATCTGGAACATGCGTGATTGGTAATTGTGATTGAATATCAATTTTACATAATAGCTCCACCCTTGTCGGTGTTGTGCCTAGGCCCAATGCATGGGCTCACCAACAAGTAAGTGGATTATTGGTGCAAGTCTAAAGAAAGAACATGAACAATTGCAGAGTATTCGGACACAATTCTGGCTCCGCCCTTGTTGGTGTTGTATGTGGGCCCGAGTGCATTGGCTCCACCAACAAGCAAGCTGAGAGTGTTGGTGAGGACTGACTAATTTACTAAATTCAAAAATGGGATACTTACATGACTAAAATAGAAATTTCCGGCATTGCGCCATTTTTCATTGTAAGAAATGTCCCAATAGCACTCTCATTTTATCGGGACCGCCTGGGATTTGACATCACATTTCAAGGACCAAGTGACAATGACATCTTCTTCGGTATTGTCCAACGGGGTGCAGCAATGATTATGCTTAAGGATGTTGGTGTCAATCCGGTACCGAACTATACCCGAGATATAAAGAAAGGAATTGCCCGGTGGGACGCTTACCTTTATGTTCCGGATCCTGATGGACTTGCCGCAGAATTTTCGTTACGTAATGTTGAGTTTTTTCAACCACTCAAGAACAACGATGATGGTTTGCGGGGATTTGAAGTCAAGGATGCAGACGGCTATATAC
>JBEBJH010000143.1:0-12797 GCA_040079965.1 Cyclobacteriaceae bacterium | reverse complement strand
AGAGACAGGATATGAAGGGATTGATATTAGCCCCTGCTTATATGAAAGTAGGCTATACGAACAAGAGTAAGAATGACGGTGTGGAGACACGTGAAGATATGGAAGGCTCTTTTAAAGGTATTTCAGTAAGCGCGTTCAATCATATAAAGGGTTCGCAAAAAGGAATAACCTTTGGTGTAATTAACTCTACATACAAGATTAAAGGTGTTCAGTTTGGGCTAGTCAATATTGTAAAAGAAAACCCAAAAGGCTTACGGGTTCTGCCTGTGTTTAATACTCGTTTTGGTAAGAAGAATCAACCTACGGAATAATTGATTTTAGTCTCCACCCTTTCTTAACCTGGGAATTCCCAAACAACTCAATTGTTGATTTTTCACTTGTTGGGAAAACCTGATCGGTAATTGCATACAAACCATCATTCGAAATTACTTCAATGATGGATTGATCAACAATAATCGTGACAGTAATAACGGGTTGTTTTGAATTTATAGCAATTGATTCTACACTGGCAAAATCTTTTTGAAAGGTGACGTTTCCGGATTTTGAGCGATCCAGGTATAACTTGCCCTCTTGGTAACCTATGGTGGTTTGTTCGGTATCTGATTTGAAGAGATGAACTCCGCCTCCATCGGGTATTTCTAACTCCAACTCAAATGAATTTGTAGTTAAGGAATTTAGCTCTCCAATTTCGTCCTCACGCAACGTATTGAATTCAACAATGGGATGCTGACTTAGACGAAGGCCTTCAGGTGTTTCTGTTAATTTCAGCTCGCGTGGAATGGAAAATGCACCGCGCCAGGTTTCTGTTGGAATCTGATTTGCGTAAGTCCAGTTGTTTATCCAACCGAGCATAACGGTACGGTCTGTTACATTATTGAAAATGATTCCTGCATAGTAGTCTTTACCATGTTCGAGGTAAAGTGAAGTAGTTTGTTCAGTCTTAAAGGTTTTACCATCAAAGTCACCCACAAAATATTGCATTCCAACAAAAGTAGGGCCGGCAGGATGTCCTCCTGAAAGAGAAAGGACCCATTGAGTTTTTCCGGGCTGTCCTTCAATTGGTAGTTCATACAAATCCGGACATTCCCAGATGCGGAGGGTATCACCAACCTTTCCAAATTCACTCATCAAATCCCACTTCAGAAGATTTTTGGATTCATAAAGTTGTACGGTAAATAAATCAGGAACCACCAGGGCCATTACCCACTTCTGCTGTGGTTCATACCAGAATACTTTTGGATCGCGAAAATCCTTGCGCTGGATATCGAGTATGGGATTTTTATCATAACGTTTCCAGGTACGGCCCTTATCATTGCTGTAGGCAAGACTTTGATGCTGCCGCAACCCTTGGTTATCGCGGTGCAGATTCGAAGTGTAAATTGCAATAAGGCAATCTTTTCCTTCACATAAACCACTGGTGTTATTGTTATCTACTACCGCGGTGCCTGAGAAAATCATGGTGCTGTCACCGGTGGTGGGATCAAGATACTCTTCTAAGGCGATGGGGAGATGCTCCCAATTTATCATATCGCGACTAACCGCGTGTCCCCAACTCATGTGTCCCCATGTAGTGGCGTATGGATTGTATTGATAGAACAGGTGATATTCTCCTTCATAGAATACAAGTCCGTTGGGATCATTGATCCAGTTTTTCTTTGGGGTAAAATGGAATTGTGGTCTGTATTTTTCTTGAATTACTAAGTCTGATGATTGTTCAGATTTACAACTGTAAAGATAGATACCAGCCAGTATTAAGATTGCAAAATTCCTTTTCATAAGAGAAAGTTAAGAGTCTTTTCATGAATACCAAAGGGCAATGGCCATTGCAATCACTGAGATAATCATGATCCGTTTAATCCAGATCTCGCCAGCCTTTACAGACCATCGACTGGCGTACCACCCGCCCAGTGCATGGCCTATGGCCAGAATTAAGCCAATAGACCAATTGATTTTTCCTTGCCAGGCAAATACAATAACAGATACACCTGTATAAACAATTGCCGCAAATACTTTTACGTAATTACTTTTCACCAGGCTTAAATTGTTAACTAAACTTAAAACGGCTAGAACAAGAAATCCAATACCCGCCTGAACAAACCCTCCATACACTCCAATAAATAAAAACAGGAAAGCACCCATCCATTGATGTTTCGGAGTTAACTTTTCACCTCCTTTTGATTTAAAGGGATCAAACAATACCAACCCAACCGAAAAGATCATTACTACTACAAAAATTTTCTTAAACAAATCGTCCGACATACGAGAGGCGAGCAGAGAACCCAGAATACCACCTCCCAGAGAAGCCAATCCTAAATAAATGGCATACGGCCAGGGTAACTCAACACTTTTGCTTCGAAAGCCACCGACTGCAAAAATATTTTGAAAGAGTATTGCCACCCGACTTGTGGCGTTGGCGATTGTTATTGGCAATCCTATGAAAGTAAGGATAGGGACAGAGAATAGAGACCCACCACCTCCCACGGTATTTAGAAAGGCTGCGAGAAACCCCACCATAATAATTAATGGATACTCGTACCAGCTCACTTCACTTTAGCATTACGTACGATTTTTGAAAACAGGCCTGGCAAGAAACGTTTCAGGTATATGGCCAGCACTTCTTTTGTACCACCGATGTAGACTTCTCTTTTCTTATTTTCGATGGCCTGAATCATTTTCCTGGCAAAAACTTCCGACTTCATTCCGGCCTCATGGGTGTCATCCTTTCTGTTTTGAGCCGAGCCATCACCCAATAAGGCTGCAATACTAAGGTTCGTGTTAATCCACCCCGGACAAACCAAAGTCACATAGATATTTTTGCTGTCTTTCCAAAGTTCGGCACGCAGCGAATCGAAAAATCCATGTAGCGCGTGTTTGGCAGCTGCATAGCCTGTGCGGTATGGGGTACCAATTTTTCCCATTACACTGGTGATTGTCACAAAGTGACCAGCGTTTCTTTTAAGAAAGTGCGGAAGCAGGTGTTTCGACAATCCCATTGAACCAAAATAGTCGACCTCCATAATTCTGCGATCTACATCAAGGGCTGTGTCTTTTGCAAGACTACGTTGACTGATACCACCATTGTTTATAAGAATATCAATATGCCCAAATAATTGAATAGCGGCTTCGGTGCAGAGTTTTAATGTTGAAGGTTCACTCAAATCCAAAGGCAGAATGCGTATGAAGGGTTGTGCCGGGGCTGGACAGTTTCCTTTTACTCGTTCGAGTTCTTCTTTTCTGCGGGCCGATAGAATTAATTTAGCTCCTTTTTTCACCAGTTCATAGGTAAGGGCTTCACCTATACCGGACGAAGCGCCCGTTATCCAGATAACTTTACCCGTTAGATTGCTCATAAATTAATTTGTAGGGTGCTTGTGATTTTCGGAATATACCCAGATGGTATAAATACCAATAGCAGTACCGATCGGAAAAGAGAAAAGTTTAAAGCAGCCCAATACTAATGCAAGGGTAAGCGCCCATTTTTTATTGTTGAGGATGCCAATTCCGGCAATAATTGAAGGAATAGAAAATAGAATGATGATCCCAACAGCAATAAACCTGATGAAAGGAACAATCCACATGAAAACCCATTGACCCTCGGGACCTGCTTCCTCCATAATGAAGGGAATAATTATCGAAATGACAGAGGATAAAATGATCATCCCAAGGATCTGAACAGCTCCGGAGATGATATAAAGTATAGCGAGAATTCGTTTATGAACTTCCATAGCAAGCTTAGTTAAATCTTTTCATAGATAACAAAATCAAATGCATGCGCATGCCGGGTATCAGTCTCGTGATGCTTGCGCGAAATTTCTTTCCATTCCTGCTTATTGATTTCCGGAAAATAGGTGTCACCTTCAATTACGGCATCAATTTCAGTTAAATACAATCGGTTGGCCAAAGGCAAACCAAGTTTATAAATTTCTGATCCGCCAATGATAAAAAGTTCGTTTTGATTAGGCCCAGCTAGTCGTAATCCTTCTTCTACAGAGTTAACAACTATACAATTGGGTGCGTGAAAATCTTTTTTTCTTGTAACTACAATGTTGGTTCGATTAGGCAAGGGTCGGAATTTTTCCGGTATGGATTCGTAGTTTTTACGGCCCATAATTACATAATGTTCTTTGGTGGTTTGCATGAAATACTTCATGTCATCAGGTAAGTGCCAGGGCAGATCGTTATTTTTTCCGATCACATTATTCTTAGAAACGGCCGCGATAAGGGAGATAATCATTACAGTTCTTTACAATGTGCAAATTAATCAATTTCAGTGGCCAATTAAATTGCGATCAGGCGCTTAAAGTTTATTTCCGCGAAAGAATCCGGACACACTCATTCGCTTTTTGCCTTCGGGCTGAAATTCTTCAATCGAAACCCAACCATCACCTGTCTTTATGGTGAGAAATGTTTTGTTGTCAGTGGTCCACGGTTGACTATCGACTGTGGACTGTTGACTGTTTGACAGACTACACTTGAATATTTTATACACTTTATTATTAAGCTTTGTCCACGCGGCCGGATAAGGACTAAGACCACGAACAAAGTCGATTATCTTTTTGGATGGCTGGTTCCAATTGATCTCACATGTTTCTTTGAAAATTTTAGGTGCATGTTTGATTTCCGATGATTGGCTTTGTGGCTGTGATGGATAGTCACCACTTTCAATGGCTTGCACTGTCTTCAAAACAAGGTGTGCGCCTTTATGCATTAGTCTTTCGTAGAGCGAGCCAGCATCATCCGTATACAGAATGGTTTCTTTCTCCTGAAAGATCACACTGCCGGTATCAATTTCATGCTTCAGAAAAAAAGTGGTGACACCTGTTTCCTTTTCTCCATTAATTATTGCCCAGTTAATTGGGGCGGCCCCACGATACTGAGGCAGGAGCGAAGCGTGAAGATTAAAAGTTCCTAATGCTGGCATGGACCATACAACTTCGGGCAACATCCGGAAGGCAACTACAACCTGAAGATTAGCATTGTAGGTTTTTAGTTCTTCTTGAAATTCGAGTGATTTAAGATTGGTGGGTTGAAGAACAGGAAGATTGTATTTGATGGCACACTCTTTCACCGGTGAAGGTGTTAATTTTTGTCCCCGGCCCTGGGGTTTATCTGGTGAAGTTATGACTGCCACAACGTTGAATTTGTTCTGAACCAGAATTTCCAGGCTGGGTACAGCAAACTCGGGGGTACCCATAAAGATTATGCGGAGTTTATTCATTGATTAGGAGACGCAAATATGGCTGAAATTGAAAAAATAATAAGCCTCGTATTTTGATATATCATATTATGATGTATATTCGTTCTATGTATTCAAAAGAATTGCTAAAAGGCACGATTTCGGCCATTATCCTAAAGTTATTGTCCGAACAAGAGAAAATGTATGGATATGAAATCTCCATGAAAGTGAAGGAATTGTCGCAGGGTAAAATCTTGCTTAAGGATGGATCTCTCTATCCGGCACTCCAGAAAATGACCAGCGATGGACTGCTATCCTACAAGGAAGAAACAGTGGGCGGTCGAGTGCGCAAGTATTACTATATCACCAAACAAGGGCAAAGGGAAAAGGACGTTTATGTGGATGAGTTGAAGGATTTTATTTCTACACTCAATAGGGTTGTGTTTCCAGAATTTAAAACGAATGCAAGTATCACCTGAGCAGCTTAACATTATTCAGATTTATATACAGCAAAGTAATATTACTATAACTACGCTGAAGGACGACCTGTTAGATCACTTGTGTTGTGTGGTGGAGAATAAAATGAGAGATGGTAAGAAGTTTGAGATTTCTTTAAAGGAGGCAGTACATGAGTTAGCACCGGAAGGACTGGAAATAATTCAGCAAGAGACAATTTTCTTATTAAATACAACAAAACAAATGCTTATGAAAAAGATCATGTATGCTATTGGCCTGTTATCAACAATTAGTATGACGATGGGAGTTACGTTCAAAATTTTACACATGCCAGGGGCTGAGCAGTTGTTTAACTATGGCTTCTTTCCTTTCCTTTTGATCTTCCTACCTATGATTGCCATTGATCGCTACAAGCGTAATCTTTCTAAAGCAACCTTTGAAAAATTGAGAATGGGGACAGGATTTTTAAGTTCGATTGTAATAGGATCCTCGGTGTTTTTTAAAATATTTCATTTGGAAGGTGCAGATGTTCTTCTACTGGCGGGAATAGGAATTTTTTGTTTTACGTTCCTGCCCTTTCTGTTTTTTAGCATGTATAAGAAATCGATTTCAGAGACGTAAACTATATCCTGAAGGCAACTTCAGGATTTAATCCTCAATTCTTTTCGCAGATACTTTTTGCAAATCGGGCAATCAGTCCAGACATGACCACGTGCCGGGCAATATTCTCTTCCAAAGTAAATGATTTGTAAATGAGCCTTGTTCCATTTGTTCTCCGGTATTAATCGCTTCAGATCTCTTTCGGTTTGCTCTACACTTTTTCCATTCGTCAATCCCCATCGATAAGCCAGTCTGTGAATGTGAGTATCTACCGGAAAAGCTGAAATGCCAAACCATTGCGTCATAACTACCGATGCAGTTTTATGGCCAACAGCGGGAAGTTCCTCTAGGTCTTCAAAAGTATTCGGCACCTGTCCTTTGTGTTTTTCAATCAGGATTTTAGATAGTCCATAAATTCCTTTCGACTTCATGGGTGAAAGTCCGCAGGGTTTAATAATCTCACGAATTTCTTCCACTGAAAGCTTGACCATATCATAGGGATTATTGGCAAGTTTAAATAAGGCTGGAGTTGTTTTGTTCACGCGCTCATCAGTACATTGTGCGGAGAGTAGAACCGAAATCAGTAGTGTGTACGCATCTTTATGCTGGAGCGGAACTTCTGGTTTTGGATAAAGTTTATCCAACGTTTTTAGGATGTCGTTTACTTTTTCTTGTTTGGTCATTTTAGCTGCAAGTCACTAGCCTTAAGCTTCAAGCAAGAACCATCTGGCTAATAGCTTATAGCCTGTAGCTTGAAGCAATTTTATGGATATAATAAGTATTTGCTTCGCTTAGTTTTAAACTCATCCAGCCCTGGTTGCCAGCTGGCGCGGATTTGTTCTTCAGTTAATCCGTCTTTGATCTGCTGTTTAAGTTGTGGGGTGCCTGCGAGTTTATCAAAATAAGCAGTAAAGAATTTTTCCTTGTCGGGATATTTTTGATAGAAAAGCAACAAGTATTTTAAATCAACTTTTCGGGCAGGAGTTACTGAACGCAAATCCATGCCATAACAGAGTTTATCTTTGAGTGGCGGTTCAATAGAAACACCTTTTATTGGCACAGGTGTGAATGCAAAGGTCATGTCTTTCAAGTCAGGATTTCCTAAAATCTGAAAGGGCATGGGTGTTCCCCGGCCAACACTTATCTGGGTACCTTCAAACAGGCAAATGGAAGGATATAGACGCACAGCCTGATCGTTAGGTAGGTTGGGTGAAGGTCTTACCGGAAGCGAATAATCATCATCATGCTTCCAGTTTTTCATTTTGATAACTTCTACATCACACTTTACTTTATTGGCAAGCCAACCCTCGCCATTCAGTAGCAGTGCTATTTCACCAACGGTCATTCCATGAGTAATGGGCATCGGATGCATGCCAACAAATGACTTTAGTTCGGGTTGAAGGACGGGCCCATCCACATAACTGCCGTTTGGGTTTGGTCGATCGAGGATGATCAATTTTTTACCATTTTCTGAGCAGGCCTCCATCAGGTACGTCATGGTGCTGATGTAGGTAAAGAACCGTGCGCCAACGTCTTGGATGTCAAAGATAATTATGTCAAGATCTTGTAACTGTTCTGCTGTTGGTTTACTATTCTTTCCATAGAGAGAAACTACAGGCACCCCGGTTTTTGTATCCACGGCATCAGTTACATGCTCTCCATCGGCTGCGTCACCCCGGAAACCATGTTCGGGTCCAAAGATTTTTTTTACCAATATCCCGTGCGAAAGAAGTGTATCGGCCAGGTGGGTTTTACCTACCAGGGCTGTGTTATTTACTACCAGCCCAATGTTTTTGCCTTTTAGCCTGGGAAGAAGTAGATCCATTTGTTCAGCTCCCAGCACAAGTTTTGACTTAATAGTTTGTGCGGAGCAAGAACTGCTCAACAAAAACAGTGCGATAACCCAAATCCTGATCATTTCTTTTTATTTTGGCGAAAGTATAAATCCAAAATTAAGCCATTCCTTGAACCTTTCGTACTTCATATCAAAAAGAATCCGGCACGGGCAAAGCAATAGCTTTTCATCGATCATCCATAAAATAGCCATTATCAGTATTGCTATTGGCCTGGCAGCAGCGATTGTTTCTTTTCTGATCATGCAGGGATTTCAATCGGCTGTTAAGAATAAGATTTACGGATTCAGCAATCACTTGCTTATTACCAAATACACGATGAGTAATGCAGTGGAGGAACAACCTTTTGATTTTCATATTGCGCTGTATAAAGATCCTTTGCAATTCGAGTTTGTAAAACACATTCAGGAGTTTAGTCACAAAGCGGGTATTATAAAGACGGACGAAGAGGTAATGGGTATCGTGTTTAAGGGAGTCGGAAAGAGTTTTGATGTTTCTCAATTCAACACGAGCCTGCAGGAAGGAGAGTTTATTCACTTTCCGGATTCGGGTTATTCAAATGAAGTTTTATTAAGTCGGGTGATCGCTGATAAAATCAATGCGAGAACAGGAGATGATATTGTAGTTCACTTTTTTCAAAACCCACCTCGCTTTCGCAGACTTAAAATATCAGGTATTTACGAAACCAATTTATCCGATTACTTCGACAGTAAAGTAATTATTGGCGACATCCGCCTTGTGCAACGACTCAATGATTGGCCGTTAACAGATGCCGGTGGAGTAGAAGTACAACTGGATCTCAATTCCTATAATTCGTTTCAGTTATGGCGCACCGATTTCAGCCGGTACTGGGCGCGGGCTCAGGAAGCAATTGTCGAAGATCCGGAAGTTGATAATGAATTTTTTGCTACCATTTCAGCGCTGTGGAATTACACATTTGATTTTGATAAAGCCGCTATGGAAGAATCGGCCCATAAGATTGGTGAGTCGATTGATTATGATTTATACATGGAGACTGTACGAGATAAATACATTCAGGTGTTTGAGTGGCTCGACTTGATTAGGCGGCAGGTTAAGATTCTGCTGGTAGTCATTCTGGTTGTGGTCTGTGTAAACATGATTTCTGTGATTTTGATTTCGGTAATGGAGCGCACGCCAATGGTTGGAATTTTGAAAGCGATGGGCGCACAGGATAAATTTATTCGGTCAGTATTTTTATACAATGGAATGAATCTGATTCTGAAAGGGCTTTTCTTTGGAAATGTGTTTGGCCTGGGGCTTTGTTTTTTGCAAGACCGCTTTAAGCTCATTTCGTTAAATCCCCACGATTACTATATGGAGTACGTTCCCATTCAATGGAACTGGGGTACTGTGGTGTTATTGAACGTAATTGTTTTTGTAACTGTACTAATCGTGCTCCTTCTCCCTACACGCTTTATTACGCGCATCAATCCGATCCAGGCAATTCGGTTTGATTAATCTTAGTTTGTTGGAGAAGGACTCCACTTTAAATAACCGCAAGTGTTATTAGTTACTTATTTTTTCCTCTGCTTTTCTGTTTGTGGAGAGACCATCCAAGAAGCTTTTATTATAGAATTCTGTCTCGGATGTCTCTTTTCCCTTTGAGCCCACATAGTAAATTCCTAACAGCTTTAGTTCACTAATAAATATACCTCTTTCTACCAAGATTTTAGGATCATACTTCTTGTCAAGATTCTCAGCTTTCTTCATCCATTCACTATATGGACCTCCTATCGCGAATCCGTACTTTGCAAAATTTTCAGTGTCTTTGAATTTTAGTAATTCGTAATACAATACTTCAAATTCCCTCAATGCCTCTTTTTCTTTAATACCACTTTGCAACATATCAACTTCATTGACTTCGTGATTTATAATCGATTCTATGGAAATTGAGTCAATTGCTTCCTTAACAGGTATTTGATCTTCTTTTTTCAGACTCGTGGATGTCTTCTTGTTGCAAGAAATGAAAGTCGAGAAGATTACAGAACTTGCAACAATTATTATTCTATATTTAATTGTCATTGTTCTATCCAGGAATGTACTTCTTAAACCAACTTTGGATAGTCATCTGAATCACACCCAGGAAGGCTTCTTTGAAAATGCCAACTGACATTTTGCTTTGGCCGCGGGTGCGGTCAGTAAATACAATTGGCACCTCATTCAAGCGAAAGCCGTATTTCCAGGTAAGAAACTTCATTTCAATCTGAAAAGCATAGCCTACAAACTTGATCTCATCAAGTGGTATTGTTTCCAATACCTTTCTGCGATAGCAAACAAAGCCAGCTGTTGTATCATGCACGGGAATGCCGGTAATCAATTGCACATACTTACTGGCAAAGAAAGAGAGGAGCACCCGGCCCATAGGCCAGTTCACTACATTCACACCCGTTGCATAACGTGAACCTATGGCCAGATCATTGTTCCATTCGGCACACGTGAGATAGAGATTAACCAGGTCTTTAGGGTTGTGCGAGAAGTCCGCGTCCATTTGCAATACAAAATCATAATGATGTTGCATGGAGAATCGGAACCCTTCTATGTAAGCAGTACCGAGACCAGCTTTGCCGGGCCGCTGCAATAAGTGAAGACGTGTTACTTTTTCATTATTGTAATTCTTTTGTAGGTCTTTTACGATTTCTGCGGTGCCATCGGGGGAATTGTCATCCACAATCAGGATATCAAAATCCTTTGGCAGGGAAAAGACGGTATCAATGATCAGGGTGATATTCTCCTTTTCATTATAAGTAGGTATAATGACGATCGCGTTATTCAAAAGCCGTTTGGTTAAAACTGAAAGAGTGTTTCAGTACTAACAAATCTAAATAAAAGTGGTTGTGAAACAACCTGGAGTGCGCGGAACCTGCAGGATTTTAGACCTTCGGCTGGTTTGGATTGACGGAATGCCTTATCATTGATCCGAAAACAAAGAATTTTCATGAATAAATGTGTTTTTTTAGATCGCGATGGGGTACTAAACAAGGACAATCCAAAGTATACTTATTCAGTAGAGAATTTCGAAATTATTCCGGGGGTAGTGGAGGCTGTGACTTTGTTGAACGATGCCGGATACCTGTTGATCGTAGTTACCAACCAATCGGGCATTGCTCAAGGTCTTTATACACAGGAGCAAATGCAGGAATGCCACGCCTACTTCCAGAAGGCATGTAATAACCGGATTGATCATTTTTATTTTTGTCCTTACCATCCATCTGTTACTGCGTCTTTAGCCCGAAAACCCGGTTCATTGATGTTTGAAAAAGCGATTGCAAAATATGGCATAGATCTTTCTCAATCCTGGATGGTTGGTGATCGGGGGCGGGATATTATTCCGGCCCGCACATTAGGCATTCGAACCATTCAAATTGGCAATGAGATTGAACCAGAAAACATGGCTGACCATCGCGTGGAGAATTTGCTTGAGGCTGCCCGTTTGATTCTTTCTTAATCAGAAAGTCAACTTCAATTTAATGATAGGATCAGCCAATTTTGGAAAGTTATTGGTAACGTAAAGGCGATCAGACATTTTTTTATTGGTGAAATAACTCTCAGGCGTTACCCGCATGGAAAATTGAACTGGTCTTTTACCTGCACTGCCCAATTTAATTTTGCCTTCCAGGTTTTTCATTTTGTATGAATGAAATACGGTTTGATGCATGATCAACGCCATTGCCGAAGGCACACCGATCAATACTCCTGGTGAGTCTGCGCCAATCAGAGCAACAATTCCTAATCCTATTAAAGCAGCACCACCGCTGGCCAAGTTAATAGTGCTACCTTGTTTCTTGGTCAGGTATACGCCTTTCACAGACCGTTGTCCCCAAATAGTACCGGCAATGGCTGTGCCTGTTGGTATCAATAATAAACCCAGATTTACTTCATCCTGGATCGCTTCGACTGCAACTGTAAATCCAAGACCGGTTGTGATCCAGGTTAAAGAAGAAATGATGTCTACATCACCTACCGTATAATCATATTTTTTCGCCACGTTATTTCCTATGATCAATCCGGCAACACCCCCAGCCAGTATCGAAGTTCCAACAAGATTTAAGTTATCGGTATTAAGAGCGGCAACAGTCATTACAGCTACGCCAGACCCCAACATCCCATAATGCCTCATCATTTCAATATGCCCTTCTGAAACCGGTTTTTTCTTTTGGATCTGGAAGGCAGCTTCCCCTAATGAAATACTTCCAATCGTTGACAAACCCAGCATTAATTTAGTTGTGTTATCCGAGTCACCACCCAATGCTAAACCCAGTGCACCTCCATAAACCAATCCAAGAAATTTCCCTGTGTTGCCAGCTCGTATAGTGGCGGAGGAAATACCTTCATATTTTTTAGGATTAAGAACGGGTCCTAATTGCCATAAACCTGCCATAATTAAAGGAACTCCAATCGCAGCAGCCTCATCGAACTCAGCGATCGCTGCAATGCTTGCTCCATAATACAAGCCATAAATACCGTTGGTTAGTCTATCGCGGGGTCTTAGTTCAAAATCATACTCAGAAGGTTGTGGTTGAGGGGAAGCAAACTCCTGATCCCATTGAGCCTTCATCTCTTCATACTTTACCTTCTCTTCTTCAGACATACGCTGGTAATAGTTTACCAGGTAATCATCATAGTCTTTAACATAAGCAGTTTCGTTCACGGTAAGTGAGTCGCCTTTCAGTTTCTTTTGTTGAATTTTCTTA
>JBEBJH010000376.1:0-2708 GCA_040079965.1 Cyclobacteriaceae bacterium | reverse complement strand
AAATAAGCGCAAGGCTACAAAGCCCAAGGACAAGGGGAAACCTGATTGTTAATAAAAGTTGAAAGTAAAAAGTGAGCGGAATGAAAAGTTGGAAGAGGAATTGTTGAATGACATTGCAGAGAATGAGAAAAAGATTGTGCACCATGGCAAACGGGCTGATGCTATTGTAAAAGGAATGTTGCAACATTCGCGAACCAGCAGCGGGCAAAATGAACTCACAGATATAAATGGCTTATGCGATGAATACCTGCGCCTCGCATACCACGGCTTGCGCGCTAAAGACAAAACCTTCAATGCAAAGTTTGAAACTCAACTTGACCTTACCCTACCCAAAGTCAATGTAGTACCTCAGGATATCGGAAGAGTGATTTTGAATTTGATTAACAATGCGTTTTATGCGGTGAATGAAAAACAAAAGGCAGAAAGCTTAAAGCTAAAAGCCGACCGTGTGATATACGAACCTGCCGTATTTGTAAGCACAAGGAAAGAGGGAGATAAAATTATGATTTCCGTGAAAGACAACGGCAACGGCATTCCTGAATCTATTAAAGATAAAATCTTTCAGCCGTTCTTCACTACCAAGCCAACAGGACAAGGAACCGGATTAGGCTTATCGTTGAGCTACGATATTATTACGAAAGGGCATGGTGGGGAGATTAAAATTAATACGAAGGAAGGTGAAGGGACAGAGTTTATTATTCAGTTGCCAATTGTCTGAATCACGGATTATAAAGATTAAAGGATTACACAGATTTATAGTATGGCCGGAGAACTTAAATACAAAGACATAACTGAGAAAATCATCGGGGCATCCTTTGAGGTGCATAAATTTCTTGGAAATGGTTTCCAAGAAGTAATATACCAACGCGCATTGGCATGGGAGTTAAAACAGGCCGGGCTAACCTTTGCGCGTGAAATTGAACAAGATATCTTCTACAAGGAATTATCTGAACCCATTGGAACCCGTAGAGCTGATTTTGTGGTAGAAGGAAAAGTTTTGGTTGAACTGAAAGCGGTTATTGAATTAGAGGATGTTCACCTCGCGCAAATTCTGAATTATCTGAAGGCATATAAACTAGAAGTTGGGTTATTGATCAACTTCGGAAGCAAGAGTTTAACCTTCAAAAGACTCGTTCTATGAAATGGCAATCAGTGAAATCTATTAATCCGAGCAAATCTGTGGTTCAGACTATTGTGAAAACGCATGGTGGGGAGTTGAAGGTTGAGACAGTGGAAGGCGAAGGGAGTGAGTTTAGTATTCAGTTGCTCATTGTCTGACTCAACCGGCAGGAAAGCAAATAACGAGAATAAATCAAACTATCTGGATGAAAAAAACGATGATAAAGATATTCGTAGTGATCACCTGTTTTGTGCTTTTATTGAGTATTGGATATGGCCAAAGCTATACTGCCGACTACCGCCAAGCCAATGCCATAACTACCGATTCTCTCAAGCGCAAATTAAAGCTGGCTAATCATGAGGATACTGTCCGATTGCATATTTTGATGAGGTTAGTAAGTCGCTATCGTACCGTTGGTTCAGCAGATTCAGCCATATATTATGCCCAACAGGCCTTTACGTTGGCGACCAAGATCAATTCCCCAGAAGGACAAATTAACGCGTTAGGTTTTCTGAGTTTTGCATTGGCCAGTATAGGGGACCTACCCAAGTCTTTGGAATCGGCTTTAGAGGCGCTTCAAATTGCTACTGACAATCACAAGGAAAAAGAGGCTTCCGCAGCGGTGACCTCTATTGGTCATACTTATCTGCAATTGGAGGACTACCCAAAAGCAATGTTTTATTATCGGCTACAGAAGTCCATCGGAGGGCCCGGTGGAGTTTTTGCTAAAACACATATCGGATCTGTGTATTTAAAAATGAACAATCTGGACTCAGCATCTTATTATTTAAATCAATCTCTCAACGATTTTCAAAAGCGGCATGTCGAAAATTGGCATGTTTATTCATTATTGGGCGATCTAGAAACAAATCGAGGCAATAAAGAGCTTGCCTTGGGTCACTACCGGATGTCACTTCTGGTTTCACTTCGTCAGAATCTATCAGCATCAATAGCGAGGAGTCATATTAGGCTGGCCAACTTTTATAAAGCTATAGAACAACCTGATTCCAGCATCTTCTATGCGAGAAAAGGGCTCGTTGAATCTGAATCACTCTCATTAAAGCAAGGTCAATTAGAGGCTGCTGTGCTGCTCGCGGCATTGTACGAGCCAATTGACGCAAAGGAGGCTTTGTACTATTTCAAAATGGCTGCCGGTATAAAGGAAAGCCTCCTTGGAGCCGGAAATATCAAAACACTTCGAAATATGATTTCGGAAAATGAAGTACGCCAACAAAAAATAGAGGCCACCAAAGTAGAATATCAAAATCGCATAAGAACAAACACCTTACTCGGCAGTACAGTGACATTGGCCTTTATTATCACTTTTCTATTCAGAAACAATCGAGTCAAACAAAGGGCAAAAGCGAAAATCGAGGGCGCCTTCAATCAACTGCAGTCCACTCAATCACAACTTATCCAATCCGAGAAAATGGCTTCCCTCGGTGAACTTACTGCAGGAATCGCACACGAAATTCAAAACCCTTTAAACTTTGTGAATAATTTTTCAGAGGTTAATGAGGAATTACTTTCCGAAATGAAGGATGAGCTTGATAAGGGGAATATTGAAGATGCTAAAGCAATTGCAACG
>JBEBJH010000142.1:0-12827 GCA_040079965.1 Cyclobacteriaceae bacterium | reverse complement strand
AATCTGCGGCAATGATTGCTGAATCGACTGGGCGTTAAGTTTTACTGAAATAGTTTCATACCCACGAATTCTGTTAAGCATGATGGTGGCTTCTAATGGATTTTGAAGTGAAACGGTATGAAAATTCTTTACCACACCCACCACTGGCAGTGTCTTTCCCCACATGCGAATGCGCTTGCCGATGATCTCCTCTACACTGCTAAATCCAGCTACATGCGCCAATCGTTCATTAACAACAAATGATTGAGCGGTGTCAGTGTCATTTAAACCTTCGCCCGCTAACATGTCAAGTCCATAAAGATTAATATAATTACCATCAATCTGCTTTACCTGTGTGCTATAGTCTTGTTCATTTCCTTCCAGATAAAAATTGGTTGATGAAACACTTCCCGAAGATGGCGGTGTGCTACTTAGACTTGCTGCTTCTACACCCGCTAGCGAAAGCAGCTCTGTACGCAGTGTGCGCATCTTGCTGACTCCATCACCCTGAGTAGGTGTTTCCACCTCTGGTAGGGGCAACGTGATGATGGCTTCCTTACGAAAACCCAAGTCCTTATTTTTGAGATAATTCATTTGGCTAATCAAAACTACTGTACCAATTATCAAAAGCTGAGAAATAATAAACTGCAAAAGAACAAGGCTTCTGCGCAAATTAAAGCCCGATGAATTGGTGGCTCGAATCTGATTTTTTAGTGCGCTCACAGGATTGTAGCCACTTACTACCATGGATGGATAAAACCCGGCAAGAAGGGAAACAATAATAAGCACGCTAATTAGAAATATCCAAAGTGTTGTGTCCGATGAAAAGGTGAGTGAAAGACTCAAATCTAGAAATGGATTTAAAAAGCTAAGGCCAATTTCAGCCAGCACAATAGCCCCTATTATTGAAATGGCGGTTATCAAAAAAGTTTCGCCCAAAAACTGCACCACCAATTGCGAACGAGAACTACCTAAGGATTTTCTGATTCCAACTTCCTTAGAACGCTTCACGGCCTCGGCCGTAGTTAGGTTAATAAAATTGATGCATGCAGTAAGTAATAGAAAGATGCTAATGGTAGTTAACGCAACCAGCAATGCGTTGCTTACGGTATTATAATTGTAATTACCAAATCGTTCATCAAAATGTACTTCACTAAAGGGCTGCATGAAAAAAGTGGCATTGTCCCTATTCTTACTTTCATCACCCAGGTATTTTGTTACAAAGGCTGGAATCCTGGCTTCGATATCACCGATGGCACTTCCCTCCTTCACGGTGAAATAACATTGATCATCACTCCAGATTCCATTCCATCCATTTTCGTCTTTTTCTTTTTTGATCGTGACGTATGAAGCCAGTAGATCAAAAGGTAAATCAGTATTGGATGGAAAGTCGTCAATAATGGCAGTTACACGAAAGTCTTTCCCATCAAATCTCAACACTTGCCCGATAGCATCTTCCTTTCCAAAATATTTGATAGCCGAACGCTTTGAAAGAACTACTTCGCTAGGCTCATCCAATCCCTTCTCAGCATCGCCCCATAGAATCTTTCGATCGAATACTTTGAATAAACTTGGTTGAGCATAGGCCACACCAGTCTCTTCATCATACTTTTTTGGTTCACCTTGCTCTTGCGGAACCACCACAAAACTTCCTGCGCGATAAGAAATGAACGTGACTTCTTCAGCTTCGGGAAATTCACTTTTAAATGCTTCAGCAAATACAGGATACACGCCAGGCGTATAATTCTTATCATCATTTCCATCAGATTGAACATTCGCTCGGTAAATGCGATTATAGTTAGTATGATAGGTATCGAAACTATAATGATAACGAACCAGCAAAAAAAGAATTAGACCCGTTCCAAGTCCTAAGGCAAGGCCACTAATGTTAAGTACTGTAGTTCCGCGTTGATGTAACAGGTTTCTGATTGCCGTTTTCAAATAGTTCTGTAGCATAGATTATTATTTAACGATGACATGATAATTCAACTAAAAGTTTGATACCTCCACTTCAAACGAACCTTACTCTCCCTTCAATGCATTAACCGGATTAGATTGCGCTGCGCGCATAGACCGATAACCCACGGTAACAAAAGAAATGATGAGTGTGAAAAGTATTCCTGCCGCAAAAACCATCCAGCTTACCTCAACTTTAAAAGCAAATTCCGAAAGCCATAATTGCATTGCATACCAGGCTGCAGGCGCTGCTAAAACAAAAGCTATGATCACCAACCCAATAAACTCCTTTGAAAACAATTGTACAATTTGACCCGTGGATGCTCCCAATGTTTTGCGAATGGCAACTTCCTTTACTTTCTGGTTTGCCATAAATGAAACTAGGCCAAATAAGCCAAGGCATCCAATAAATATGGCAATGCCCGAAAATATCTCAACGATCGTAAATATCCTTTCTTCCTCCTGATAAAGTTTACTAACATAATCATCCAAAAAAATATACTGATATAAATAGTCAGGAAATAATTGCGTCCAGATTAGCTCCACCGTTTTTAATTCCGTAGAGGCCCTATCCATATTAATTTTCACACCCGCATCGTAATAAAGGCCAGGATAATTTAACATGACTACCGACTCGAGATCATTATGCAAGGATGACGTATGAAAATCTTTTACAATCCCTATTACAGGAGCTACAATATCGTTAAGACCTATCGTAACCTGCTTGCCAATAGCATCCTCTGGCGAAGCAAATCCCAACGCTTTTACGGCATGCTCATTCAGGATATACGCATATTGACGTTCCTCTTTCTTTTCATTACCAGCCAATTTTTCTTCGCTTTCATAAAACCATCTACCTGCAAGTAACTCCAAACCATAAACATCTTTGTAATGAATATCAGCAAGAATGATGCGAACGGTATATCGCTCTTCTGCATTCACATCAGGACGGAACATGCCCGTACCAAAATTATACTCCCCCAAAGGGGCGCCTAAAGCAAAACTTACGTCACTGATTCCTGCTGCAACTAAACGCGTACGAAGCGATTCAAGGATTTCTACTTGATTATCAGGAAGGGGGACATTAATAACCGCTTCCTTCGCAAAGCCCATGGATTTGTTTTGAAAAAACCGAATCTGAGAAGCGACTACGAGTGTGCAAATAATCAGCACCTGAGCAATAAAAAACTGAACCACCACCAAGGTCTTTCTTAATGACACCGATGAATTTTTTTGCGCTGAGAACCGACTCTTCAATGCATCGATTGGGTTGAATTTTGATAAAACCAACGCGGGATACGTCCCTGCAAATAATGCCGTAAGTAAAATCAACGCGCTCAAGAACCCTAGCGTGATTAAATCGTGAAGATTTGCGGGTGACAAATTCTTTTCCAAAAACTGACCTAATGCGGGTGTTGCAAGTTCTGCAATACCCAATGAAATAACCGAGGCAATAACGGTCAATAAAAACGCTTCGCTTAAATATTGAAGAGCGAGTTGGCTTTGTTGAGCACCCAATGTTTTTCTTACACCAACTTCTTTTCCTTTCCTGATAGAGAGTGCTGTGGATAGATTAATAAAGTTTACACAAGCAATAATAAGAATGAACAGGGCGATACCCCCCAGCACGATTAATATAGATGAAGATATTGTGCTTGTACCCGGGTTTTCCTCATACTCCTGATCAAAGTGAATGGCAGAAAGTGGCTGCAGTAAATATGTCTGCCGAATAGCATCCTCCTTCGAATAATATTTATTTATAAAATCCGGGAAGCGAGCTTCTGCTTGTTCTTTGGTTTGATTTTCAGGTAATAGGATATACGAAAAACCCGAAGAGTTTAGCCCCCATTGATCCATGGTGAACCCTACCAGTTGCTCTTCAACCCCTGCTAATGAGCGATACGAGGCAACCATATTAACATTAATATGCGAAGGCGACACGAGATCCTTGATTACACCCGCCACCTCAAGTTCAAGGACGTTTCCAAGTTTAATGGTCTTCACTTTATCTCCACCAATCTTCTTCAAATATGATTCTGTCACGAAAACCTTTCCGGGTTGTGATAGCTCCACTTTTGGATTACCAGATAAAACTTGAAATCCAAAAAAATCAAAGAACAATGAATCGGCAAATGCAATATTGGTGGCTTCACTTTTCTCATCGCCAATCGTCATCAACGTTTCGTATTGAAAATGAAATTGCGTTACAGGAATCTCAGGAAAGTCGTTGCGAAATGCTGCGGAAAATGGATAGGGTGTCACGGTGGACTTTTCAACTCCCGAAGAATTTTTTGCATCCCGAACCACGCGATAAAGTCGCTCTGAGTTGGGATGAATCTGGTCGAATTCCAGTTCGTAGCGGATAAGCTGAAATATGATCAGGCAAACCGTTATTCCAAGTGTAAGCCCGGCAACATTGATAAACGTGTAGGGCTTATTGCGTAATAAGCTGCGATAAGCTGTTTTCAGATAGTTCTTTAGCATTAGGGAAGTTAGTGTGAACAGCTTTAGCCAATATTGATGCCATTACAAATTCATCGAAACCAAATGAAATACGTAGGTAAGCCGAACACAGGTTGTTCGAAATCGAGGACTTTCGTCCGAAAGCGGACGAGTGAATCATTGCTTGAAAATGATTGTTTTTAAATCTGTTACGTAACTTTACGTCATGATTCAGCAAATCATTGTTATTAGTCTTTTTGTCGGAGCTGCTGCTTATTTAGGACGGCTTCTATATCGCTCCTTTCAGGCTAAGCATGCCTGCGAATCAGGCTGCGGAAAATGCGGGGCTATTGATTTACAAAAGATTGAAAATGAACTGAAAGCCAAGGGTCTTTAAGATTCAGCCCACACCTTTGTTCCTTCCGTACAATTCTTACACATTTCAATCTCATCACGCGATCGTAAAACTGTAGCCCGAAAGGAATTATATTTTTCACTTTGCCAGATCTCTCTAAAGGATTGCTGTTGTAAATCGCCCATCACATAGTGGGCATCTTTATCAAAACAACACGGCACAACTTTTCCATCCCAGGTAATCACACAGCTCTGCCACATCTTCCAACAATGGCTTAGTAATTCATTTTTTATTGAGTATGTACCATCCCCCATTTTCTGATAGCGCGAATACTTATCAATAGTTGGGATTAATTCAGAACCCGTTTTGTAATCATAAATTTGTGCCGTCTTCAATGCAACGTGATCAATACCAATTTCTTTTGCCAATTTATATACAGCCTCAACCTGGTGCTCGTTGGGCTTTACCACCAAAAACTGAAACACAACAAAGGGCGTAAGTGATTTCAATTCTTTTTTCCACCGAACAATATTCCTTGCTCCTTCAATTACTTTATCAAGTTTCCCTCCAATCCGATAAGCCTCGTAAGTTTCTTGAGTAGTGCCGTCAATAGAAATTATTAACCTATCCAGTCCGGATTCAATTGTCTTCTTCGCCATCTCATCAGTTAGATAATGAGCGTTGGTAGACGTGGCCGTATAAATCTTTCGCGAAGCTGCATACTGCACCAATTCTAAAAATTGTGGATGCAAATAAGGTTCTCCCTGAAAATAAAAAGTGAGATAAGAAAGTGTATCGGCTAATTCATCGATTGTCCTTTTAAATAATTCGGATTGCAACATTCCTGTAGGTCGTGTAAAGGAACGCAAACCTGAAGGGCACTCAGGACAGCGCAGGTTACACGATGTGGTTGGCTCAATAGCAATACTCATGGGCATAGCCCAATGCGATGGCTTCCCTGCTAATCGCGAATAGTGGTAGCTGGATAATACCCCAACAGCATTGGCCATGCGGGCAGGGGTCATTTTCCTTAACAGATTCCAGCTATCGTTAAAATTTCCGATCATGCAGTAAAGCCAAAATTACCTTTTGGAGTCCGATTGTTTTATCTTTCAGACTATTTATTTCACTATGCGGAAAACAGTAATCCTTTCCTTTTTACTTATTTCATTCTACGGCTACTCCCAAAATGTTTCCCTAACAGATAGTGCCCAAGTTTCAATTATCACGTGTGGTCCTTACAAAAAGGAATTATATGCTGCCTTCGGTCACAGTGCCATTCGCGTTTACGACCCTGCATTAAGAATCGATTATGCTTATAATTACGGAGTCTTTGATTTTGATCAGCCTAACTTCTACCTGAATTTTGCACGGGGGTATCTTTACTACAAATTAGGTGTTTATCCTTATCCGCTCTTTCGAGACCATTATATTTCGTACAACCGATTCGTTCACGAACAAATACTAGAATTAACTGCTGAGCAAAAGCAAAAAGTTTTTGACTATCTTCAATGGAACGCCAGGCCTGAAAATCAAACCTATCGATACGATTATTTCTATAATAATTGTGCTACCAAAATCAGGGATGTGCTTGCCGAAGTTTTACAAGGTGATTTGAAGTTTGATGGTTCTTTTATTAAAACTGACTATACCATCCGACAACTCACTGATTTGTATTTAAGTCCGCAACCCTGGGGTGATCTTGGAATTGATATTTGTTTGGGTCTGCCTATGGATAAACCTGCCGCTCATTATGAATACATGTTCTTACCTGACTACATCGAATCGTCCTTCGATCATGCAACTCTTGACTCGAATCCTGCAGTAAAGCAAAAAATCTCGGTATACGAAGAAATTCCGGAAGGCATACCCTTTAGTTTCTTTCATCCATGGGTTGTATTTGGAATTTTCCTACTAATCACTGCTGGTCTATCTTATTACGATTGGAAAAGAAAAATAGTCTCAAAATGGTTTGATGTAACTGTGTTTTCAGTCGTTGGCTGGCTAGGGATTCTATTGCTACTACTCTGGACCGCTACCGATCACCAGGCTGCAGCTAAAAACTTCAACTTGCTTTGGGCGTTTCCTTTACACGCAGTGGCCGGAATTCTTTTGTTAAAGAAAAGCCCTCAACCCAGGTTGGCAAAATACTTTTTGGGAATTGTACTTCTTTTAGCAATTACTCTGATATTCTGGTTTTTTCTACCGCAACAACTTAATGTCTTTCTGATTCCGATAGTGATAGCCTTGATGATCAGAAGTTGGGTGATTTCGAAACTGTTAGTAAACTAACATAAAAAAATAACGACTCTTGTGAATGGCTAATCCAAATCTTTCCAGAAATAAATACTACATATGAATCGGTCTGTTTGCAGTTGCTGCCAGACAGGCTTCCTTCACTGCCTCCATATAAGTAGGGTGTGCATGAGAAGTTCTCGCAATATCCTCAGCGGAGGCGCGGAACTCCATCGCGGTGACTCCAGCTGCTATCATATCCGCAGCGCGGGCGCCAATAATATGAATGCCTAAAATTTCATCCGTACTTTTATCGGCCAATACTTTTACCAATCCATCTAAATCCATCGAGGCCCGGGCACGGCCCAGGGCTTTGTATGGAAAACTCCCGGTTTTGTACGCCCGGCCCAATTCTTTCAATTGCTCTTCTGTGTACCCTACGCTGGCTACTTCCGGCCACGTGTATACAACTCCTGGAATTAGCAAATAATTAATGTGCGGCTTTTGTCCTGCCAATTGTTCAGCAACCATCACTCCCTCTTCCTCAGCTTTGTGTGCGAGCATGGCTCCACGCACCACATCGCCAATCGCATAGATGTTATCCACTTTTGTTCTCAAATGGTCGTCTACTGGAATTTTCCCTTTGTCCAGTTCAATACCTGCTTTCTCCAAACCAAGTCCTTCGGTATAGGGCCTTCTTCCAATGCTTACCAAACAATAATCACCCTTCAACTCAATGGCATTACCACCATTCTTAGGTTCAGCCTTCAACACTACTTCCTTTCCCTTATTCTCAACCGCAGTAACCTTATGGCCGAGGTATAAATCCATGCCTAGCTTCTTAGCCACCTTGATTAATTCCTTACCGAGGGTTCCATCCATGGTTGGAATCAGATTATCTAAAAATTCAACAACTGTAACCTTCGATCCGATACGTGCATACACGGAACCTAGCTCCATGCCAATCACACCACCGCCTATTACGATCAAATGCTTTGGAATTTCCTTTAACTCCAACGCTTCGGTGCTCGAAATAATTCTCTTTTTATCAAACTGAGCAAAAGGAAGTGGAGTAGGTTTTGACCCCGTTGCAATGATTACTTTCTCCGTAGTGATCTGAGTTTCTTTACCGTCTTTTGCCGTGATCTTAATCGTGTTTTTATCAACGAAAGAACCTACTCCCGTAAGTACATCGATTTTATTTTTCTTCATTAAGAATGCAATACCCTCCACGTTGGCTTTAACAACACCGGCTTTGCGCTTAATCATCTGGGTGATATTTGCTTTCGGGTCGCTGATTTCAATGCCGTGTTCTTTAAAAGTATGAGCAGCATTGTGAAAATGTTCAGAAGAATCGAGCAATGCTTTCGAGGGAATGCAGCCCACATTCAGGCATGTGCCACCGAGTGTATCGTACTTTTCGATGATGGCCGTTTTAAAGCCAAGTTGTGCGCATCGAATAGCTGCTACATATCCACCAGGGCCCGAACCAATAACTGTGACGTTGTATTGCATACGTTATAATTTCAAATTCAAAATTTCAGATTCAAAGGATCATATACCCAGAATTAACCGTCCCGGATCCTCCAGCAATTCCTTCACACGCACCAGGAAGCTTACTGATTCACGACCATCAACAATGCGATGATCATAAGAAAGCGCGAGGTACATGATTGGCCTGATCACCACTTGTCCATCTTTTACAACAGCACGCTCAACAATGTTATGCATTCCTAAAATAGCTGACTGTGGAGGATTAAGGATAGGGGTAGAAAGCATGGAACCAAATACACCACCGTTGGTGATGGAGAATGTTCCACCTTGCATTTCTTCAATCGAAAGTTTGCCATCGCGGCCTTTGGTTGCCAAACGCACCACTTCGCCTTCAATCTGATCAAAGGAAAGCGATTCTGCATTTCTAATTACTGGCACGACCAACCCTCTTGGTGTTGACACGGCAATCGCCACATCACAATAGTCATGATAAATAACCTCATCGCCATTGATCTGTGCATTCACGGCAGGGAACTCCTCCAATGCCACACATACCGCTTTGGTGAAGAATGACATAAAGCCTAGACCCACACCATACTTCTCTTTAAACTTGTCTTTGTATCTGGAGCGAAGCTCCATGACCGGCTTCATGTCCACTTCATTGAACGTAGTGAGCATGGCCGTCTCATTTTTTACGGCCACCAATCGCTTAGCAATTGTCTTACGCAACGAAGACATTTTCTCGGAACGTTTATTTCGTCCACCACCTGATGTAATCACGGGAGCTGTTGCTGCAACTTTAGGAGCTTCGGGTTTTGATGTTGGCGCAACTTTAGCTTTGTCAGCATCTTCCTTTGTAATTCGACCGCCTACACCTGAGCCTGAAACCTGTGATGCCGGAATTCCTTTTTCATCCAGAATTTTAGCAGCCGCTGGCGAAGGGTGGCCCGATGCATAGGTCTTATCTCCGGCCACAGGAGCAGCAGTTGATACCGATGTTGAAACTGGAGCAGATCCACCTCCTTCGATTATTTCTATTTTACAAATCAATCCCCCGATCGGGAGAGTTGTTTTTTCTTTCGCAATTATTCTCAGAATTCCATTGGCTTCAGCGGGAAGTTCAAATGTTGCTTTATCAGATTCTACTTCCGCAATCACTTCATCAAGCTTTACGAAGTCACCCTCTTTCTTGAGCCATGTGGAGATTGTTACTTCAGTGATTGATTCGCCTACAGCTGGAACCTTCATTTCTTTTATTCCACCTGCCTGTCCGGCAGGCAGGCCGGTCGCTTTGGCCGCTGGCACTGCTGCGGGAGCGGCTGGTTTTGCTTCAGGAGATTTTGCTGGTGCAGGCGCTCCTGCAGCATCTGTAATTTCACAAACAACAGTCCCAATAGGAACCACCTCCCCTTTTGCTTTTGCGATTTTTAAAACGCCAGCCTGTGGGGCCGTTAATTCAAAAGTTGCCTTGTCGGATTCGAGTTCAGCAATTACTTCATCCATCTTCACCACATCTCCATCATTCTTCAGCCAGTTGGCAATGGTTACTTCCGTGATTGATTCGCCTACGGTCGGAACTTTTACTTGTTGAGCCATTTCGATAATTAGTTTTTGTGATTGAAGATTATAGTTCTAATGCCTGTGATACAATTTTCTCTTGTTCTGCTTTATGCACTTTGTTGTAGCCAGTAGCCGGAGAAGCGCTTGGCTTTCTGGATATCAGTTCGAGACCACTCAGGTAGCGAAGGATAAAAGACCAGTAACCCATGTTGGAAGGCTCTTCCTGAACCCAAACCAACTTGGCTCCTTTGTATTTTTTCAGTACAGCATTCAACTGCTTTTCTGGAAATGGATGCAATTGTTCCACCCGAACCAGCGCTACCTCTTTGGTCTTCTTCTTTTGGGCACCTTCCATCAAATCGTAATACACTTTGCCTGTACAGAGTACAACCTTCTTCACATCTTTTGCCACGACAGTAGTGTCATCGATCACTTCCTGAAAAGATCCCTTTGTAAATTCTTTTAACGGAGAAACTACAAGCGGATGACGTAACAATGATTTTGGCGAAAACACAACACAGGGTTTTCTGAATTCCCACATTACCTGCCTTCTTAACAAATGGAAAATATTCGCAGGTGTTGTGGGGTTTGCCACAATCATGTTGTACTCAGCCGACAGCTGTAAAAAACGTTCAGGTCTTGCGTTGGAGTGCTCAGGGCCCTGGCCTTCATAGCCATGCGGCAGCAACATGACCATTCCATTTTGTCGTTGCCATTTTGATTCCGCGCTGCATAAGAACTGATCGATTATTACTTGTGTGCCATTGGCAAAATCTCCAAACTGTGCTTCCCAAAGTACAAGGGCATGGGGAGATGACATTGCATAACCATATTCAAATCCTAAAACACCAAACTCAGAAAGCAGCGAATTGAAAATATGCATTTTGCGCTGACTCTTTTCTATGTGATCCAATCCGCAATAAGGCTCATTGGTATTTGCATCAAAGAAATAAGCATGACGATGAGAGAAAGTACCCCGCTTAACGTCCTGACCAGACATCCGCACAGGAACATCGGCTATAAGTAAAGATCCATAGGCAAGTAGTTCGGCCTCAGCCCAACCCAACATTTTTGTTTCTGAAAATGCCTCTTTGCGATCTTTTAGTAATTTTTCAATTTGCTTTAATGGTTTAAATCCATCGGGAATGGTAGTGAGAGCCTTTCCTACTTTATCCACCACCACCTGCGGAACGCTTGTATCCGGGGATTGATCAAAATCAACAGGTTTAGCAGTCCGTAACTTCTCCCATTCTTCTTCGATCTTCTGGGGCTTGTAGGGAAGAGGCTTCTGCTTCACTTCATTCAGGCGATCCTGAAGCTGATTGCGGAAACTCTTATCCAGGTCTTCGGCCAATGTAGCATCTACATCGCCCCTTTCAATCAATTTCTTTACATACACTTCGCGTGGATTGGGGTGCTTGGCAATAAGATTATACAATTTCGGTTGCGTGAATTTCGGTTCGTCACTTTCATTGTGCCCATGCCTGCGATAACAAAGCAGGTCTATGAAAATATCCTTGCCAAACTTCTGGCGATACTCTACGGCAAGGTTTGAACAGAAGGTCACTGCTTCAGCATCATCTCCGTTTACGTGAAGCACCGGAGCATCTACAATTTTAGCGATGTCAGTACAATAGATACTCGTACGGGCGTCATCATAATCAGTTGTAAATCCAACCTGGTTGTTGATAACGAAGTGAATTGTACCTCCGGTAGTGTACCCTGGCAAGCCAGACATTTGAATAACTTCATACACAATACCCTGACCCGCTACAGCGGCATCGCCATGAATAAGAATTGCCATTCCCTTTCTGAGGTCACCGGCAAATTCATCATCAATCTGGCCCCGGGTATATCCTACTACAAGTGGGTCCACCGCCTCAAGGTGCGATGGGTTGGGTGTTAACTTAACGTAAATCTTATTTTTTGAAGGGGTATCAATATAGCTGGCATATCCAAGGTGATATTTCACGTCACCATCACCCATGGTTAAATCCGGATTTGTATTACCCTCAAATTCAGTAAAAATCTGTTCGTAGGTTTTGCCGAGAATATTGGTAAGCACATTGAGCCTACCCCGATGTGCCATGCCAATTACGGTTTCTTTCACACCAAGTTCAGCAGCCTTATTAATAATTGTTTGAAGTGCCGGGATTGTGTTTTCTCCACCTTCCAGCGAAAATCTCTTTTGACCTAAGAATTTTGTGTGTAAAAAATTTTCAAATACAACCGCCTCGTTGAGCTTGCTTAAGATGCGCTTCTTCTCGTCCTGGGTTGGATTGTTGCTATAGTATTCCTTTTCGCACTTACTAAAGAACCATTCGCGCACTGCATCATTGCGAATGAAGTTGTACTCAAACCCCACAGGACCCAGGTAAACTACTTTTAGCTTTTCAATGATTTTGCGAAGAATTGCACGGCCCATGCCGATCTCAGCTCCCACGTCAAATTCAGTATCGAGGTCAGCATCGGTAAGACCAACACTTTTATGATCAAAGTTTACATTGTGATTTCTGCGTTGGCGAACCGGGTTGGTATTAGATTTCAAATGACCAAATGATCGGTACTGAAAAATCAGGTTTCGTACCTGGGTTTCTTTAATGCTCGCGCCATCTCCCTCGACATGGCCATTTTCGCCATAGCGTTGCTGCGAAAATTCATAGCCCTCAAAGAATTTTTGCCACGTGGCATCTACGGAGCCAGGGTTTTGCTTATAATTTTGATACAGTTGGTCCAGGTAGCCCACGTCTGCATTCGAGATGTATGAAAATTTGTCCATGTTATTTTGAAAAGGAACCAAATGTAA
>JBEBJH010000375.1:0-2745 GCA_040079965.1 Cyclobacteriaceae bacterium | reverse complement strand
TACCCAGGTAGTGGCCAGCAGCGTGTCATCAATAAATGCAGGACTCAGGTAGTCGATCTCATGGCGTAACACTACCCATAAATATTTTTGCTTTGCCTCACTCGATGCTAATGTATTCCAATGGGCTGCTGCAACATCCTGTACCCAACGAACATAAACCACATTGTTTACATGGGCCATGTCATCAATATCAGATTGTTGTACCGTAATGTTGATCGAAAAGTCTTTATCGCTTGGGTGGTTGCTCATGGCTGCGATTGAATCAAAGCCAAGATACAGGTTTTGCGTAGACAAGTAAATCAGCACTAAAGACAAAACGAGTTTGATGAACTTATTGTACCTTGCAAGGCGAAAGGCCTAATGCCTTTGTTTTTTAGACTAATAACAACACTTACATTTTGACGTTTCACGACTTTACCTTCCATCCGCGATTACTTGACGGATTGGATTCCATGGGATTCTCGAAGCCCACACCCATACAAGAACAAGCCATCCCCATTATCCTGGCAAAAAAGGATCTCATTGGCTGTGCTCAAACCGGCACCGGAAAGACAGCCGCTTATGTACTCCCGATTCTAAATAACATAGTCGCCTCTGAGAAAAGACATCTCAATACAGTTATCATCGCGCCTACGCGTGAACTGGCTCAGCAAATTGACCAGCAGATTGAAGGGTTTTCTTACTTTCTCGGTGTCAGTTCAATTCCCATCTATGGAGGTGGAGATGGAGCAACCTGGGACCAGCAAAAGCGCGCCATGGAAGGCGGAGTTGATATAATCATTGCCACTCCGGGCCGCTTAATAGCCCAGATTGCAATGGGCACCATCAAGTTTGATCATGTAGAACATTTAGTGCTTGATGAAGCCGATCGAATGCTAGACATGGGTTTTTATGAAGACATTCTGCGCATCATTAAAGAACTTCCGACTAAGCGACAAACCTTATTATTCTCGGCCACGATGCCACCTAAAATCCGCGCGCTGGCAAATAAAATATTACACCACCCGGTTGAAATAAACATAGCGATCTCCAAGCCGGCAGAAGGTATTTTACAACAGGCTTATGTAGTACACAATGAGCAGAAAGAAAAACTGATTGATTGCCTGCTCAAAGACAAGCAATTTAACAGTGTATTAATCTTTGCTTCTACGAAGGAGAATGTAAAGAAACTCGATCGCAATCTTCAGCGACTGGGCCTGAAAGCAAAAGCGATTCATTCAGATCTTGAACAAACAGAACGGGAACATGTGTTGCGGGAATTCAAGAACAAGCAACTTGCCATTCTGATTGGAACCGATGTGCTTTCACGCGGCATCGATGTGGAAGGCATCGATCTGGTAATCAACTTTGATGTACCGCCTGATCCGGAGGATTACATTCACCGCATTGGTCGCACGGCACGCGCAGAAACTACCGGCACTGCTATCACATTTATTAATGACATGGATCAACGTAAGTTTTTCCGGATTGAAAGTTTGATTGGAAAAGAGGTTCCTAAATTGGCGTTGCCAGCCGAATTGGGTGCTGGTCCGGTTTATAATCCGGAGGCAAGGACACATAGCCATGGAAGTGGAAACGGGAAGAGCAGAAACGCTGGGAGCAACAAAACGTTTCGTGGTAAGAGGCGTCCCGATCAACGGCCACGCTCTTAATCCTTCATCAAAGTAAGGTAACACACTAGGCTCTTACTTGTTTATTAAAACCGAAATCATCTCGGTGAAGTAACTGCCATAGTAAGGCCCCACCCAGTTCAGGGTCATCACTTCTTCTTTTTTCAGAACTTCGTAGTGACTATCTTCGGTGATGTATCCCGCATAATCCCCATTAAAGCTGGTGATGATTAAATGTTTGTTCTTCGCAGCCGCCAGATCAGCTAGCTTTTTTGTTACGAATAGCTCCCCCGAAAAATCGCAGGGTGTACCAATCAAAATTGTGTTACCGATTTCAAGATACGTAAGCTCTCCTTGAATGGGATTCAACAAAGAAGAGAATACCCAGTTGCGCAGTTTCCAATCTTTTAAAAGTCTAAGCTGCGAATGTCCAAAGTGAATCGGGATATGAGAAGCCTTGATCATCACCGAATCAGTCATACCACTTTCTGTTGCCGTTGAAATTTTCTCTTGCAAAACCTCTCCAGCTTTGGCTACCAGATCAAACTCTGTTTCTGTTAATCCGGCTAACCGGTGACTGCCCACCATACCCGCCATAAACATCCCAAAAGAGTTGCATTTCTTTTCTAATGCCTCCAGCAAGGCGGCAGGATAGTCGCCCGAAAGACTTTTGCTTTTTTTACTAATGCTGGTAGCGTGAGCACTATAGGTAATCAGGTGAGCCGTGCTGCTATCATCGCGCATCAATTTCAAGCCCCGTAGCCAGCCATCATAAGGAGCACCACGGTCAAGCCGGTTCTCTGCATATTCGCTGGCATCAGCTTGCCAGTAGGAGAGTTGTGTTGGTTTCATTGCCTGCTCGATTGACTTTATCTCTGAAATAAGTTTTTCGGTGACCTCATTGACCCATGCTTCTTCATAATCACCCAAAACAAACTCGCCCACCAGGGTATCATGCCAACCGCCAATGCCATTATGCGTATGGGTAGCACTGAAGTACAGAAAAGGTGTTGCAGAAAATTCCCGCGTTACTCGTTGGCTTAGCTTTTCTTTCAATGAGGGTGGAAAGAGTAACAAATCAACACTGATAAGGTAGAAAGACCTGGCTCCGTTGTTAATGCCTCTGTCTCTTATA
>JBEBJH010000141.1:0-12896 GCA_040079965.1 Cyclobacteriaceae bacterium | reverse complement strand
TGATTGTAATGGCCATTGCCGCTGCTGAGGCTGCGATTGCCATTGCACTGATCATAAATATTTACCGTCAGTTTAATACGGTTAGTGTTGACGATGTTGATGAACTTAAATATTGAATTCAATGGATAATGGACAAGGGATAATTAACAATCAGATTATTGTCAATTGTCAACTGTTCGTTGTCAATTAAAATTTCGAACTATGAACTACTCCTACACCATATTGATCCTACTTCTCCCCATTCTGATCTTTCTCTTCATCGGGGTGATGGGTGATAAAATGAAGCCACAACTTTCCGGATTGCTTGGCACTTCAGGATTGTTGGTCATCACACTGCTCTCCTACTTTACCGCATTCAACTATTTTGGTCATCGCGTGGGTGAGAGTTTTCAGGCAATTGAAGCTTTTCAATTATTGTGGTTGCAATTCACCGACTCGTTGATCATTCACATTGGTATTTTACTTGATCCGCTTTCCGTGATGATGCTGGTGGTGATTACTACTGTGTCATTGATGGTGCACATCTATAGCCTGGGTTACATGAAAGGTGAGAAAGGATTTGCCCGTTACTATGCATTCCTGTCGCTCTTTACCTTTTCAATGTTGGGATTGGTGTTGGCCACCAACATTTTCCAGATGTACATCTTCTGGGAATTGGTAGGTGTTTCTTCTTACTTACTGATTGGATTTTATTATGAACGTCCTTCTGCTGTTGCAGCCGCGAAGAAAGCATTCATCGTTACGCGCTTTGCTGATTTAGGATTTCTCTTAGGTATTCTGATTCTCTCTTTCTACACCAACACCTTTGATTTCATCGCACTCACGGATTTAAACGGACTCGCCATCACACAACCGACAACAGCTATGTTCATGGGTCTGTCCGTAACCACCTGGGCGATGCTGCTTATTTTCATGGGAGGTGCCGGTAAGTCAGCCATGTTTCCGGTGCACACCTGGTTGCCCGATGCGATGGAAGGCCCTACTCCTGTTTCTGCATTGATCCACGCAGCTACCATGGTGGTTGCTGGTGTCTACCTGGTGGCCCGATTGTTTCCACTGTATAGTTACACTTCGCCTGATTCACTCGAAGTCATTGCCTACATCGGAAGTTTCACTTCATTGTTTGCTGCGGTGATCGCGTGCACCCAACTCGATATCAAACGGGTACTGGCATTCTCTACACTTTCACAGATTGGATACATGATGGTGGCCTTAGGAGTCTCCGGTTATGGAACTGAAGGCTTAGGTTATATGGCTTCACTGTTCCATTTGTTTACCCACGCTTTCTTTAAAGCATTACTTTTCCTTGGAGCGGGTTCCGTAATCCATGCTGTGCACAGTAACCTCATGACGGACATGGGTGGCTTGAAAAAGTACATGCCCATCACACACATTACGTTCTTGATTGCCTGTCTTACCATTGCTGGCATACCTCCACTCTCCGGATTTTTCAGCAAGGATGAAATATTAGTGGCGGCTTTCGAACATAACAAAATCATCTTCGCAGTGCAGTGGCTCGTAGCCGGTATCACAGCATTCTATATGTTCCGTTTGTACTTCAATATCTTCTGGAACCACACTCCCGAATATCACCATGCTCCACACGAGTCCCCTGCTACGATGACGATTCCATTAATCTTTCTTGCCATTGCCTCTGTCTTCTCGGGTTTTGTTCCTTTCCATGATTTAGTAACGAGTGATGGAAATCTATTACATACCGAATTTCATTGGATGATCGCAGGACCGTCTATTTTCATTGCTATTGTAGGGATCAGTGTTGCCTACGTGCTCTATGCAAAGAAAAATTCAAAACCAGAATCCCTCGCTACGAGCCTGAAGGGTTTGTATACGATGGCCTACCACAAATTCTATATCGATGAAGTGTATTTGTTCATCACTCATAAAGTAATTTTCAATTTTATCTCAAGACCTGTTGCCTGGTTCGACCGGCATATTGTGGATGGAACGATGAACCTGATTGGAAACACTACGGTGTACTTCTCAGGTGCCATTAAGAAAATGCAATCCGGACACATGCAATGGTACATCTGGTATTTTACTTCAGGTGTTTTGCTATTGGTATTTCTTGTCATGTATTTAAACTAGCGACCGATCATGAACCCACTCCTTATCTTATTGATCATCCCGCTGCTCACAATCGTTGGTGTAGCCCTCGTAAACGATGTAACTAAAGTACGTTTGGTATCCGCCATAGGCATGAGCGCTCAGCTGGTTTTTGCATTTATTCTATTATATCTCTTTTATCAGCAACGAAACGCGGGAAATACTGATGAGATGTTGTTCGTCTCGACTACGATGTGGTATGAATCGTTCAACATTCAACTGAAGTTTGGTATCGATGGCATTTCGATGGCGATGATCATGCTAACTGCGATTGTAACCTTTGCGGGAATATTCGCATCGTGGCAGGTAGATCACCTCCCCAAAGAATTTTTCATTTCCCTCATTATCCTCGCAGGCGGAGTATTCGGCTTTTTCATCTCGCTCGATCTGTTCACGATGTTTTTATTTTATGAGATGGCTGTTATCCCTATGTATTTACTGATAGGTCTTTGGGGTAGCGGACCAAAAGAATACTCAGCCATGAAACTTACCCTGATGCTGATGGGGGGGTCGGCTTTGCTCTTGGTAGGTTTATTGGGCATCTATTTCAACTCGGCACCTGATGGAGGCCGGCTCACCTATGATCTTACTGAAATCGCAAAAGTTAATATCCCACTGGATGCACAATTGTTTTTCTTTCCATTCACATTCATTGGATTCGGTGTGTTAGGTGCCTTGTTCCCTTTCCACACCTGGTCACCCGATGGTCACGCTTCTGCGCCAACAGCGGTGTCCATGTTGCACGCAGGTGTATTGATGAAGTTGGGAGGTTATGGAGCTTTCCGTGTGGCGATGTATCTGCTTCCAGAGGCTGCTCATGAACTTGCGTGGATCTTTATCATACTCACTTCAATCAGTGTGGTGTATGGAGCCTTTGGTGCCATATGGCAAAAAGATTTAAAGTATATCAACGCTTACTCTTCGGTGAGTCACTGCGGATTGGTGCTCTTCGCTTTATTGATGATGAATGAAACGGCTACTACCGGAGCGATCATGCAAATGATCTCTCACGGATTAATGACGGCTCTCTTCTTTGCTTTAATCGGCATGATCTACGGCCGCACACACACCCGCATAATCAATGAAATGGGTGGCTTAATGAAAGTGATTCCGTTCTTATCGGTCATTTACGTGATTGCCGGTTTGGCATCTCTTGGTTTACCCGGATTGAGTGGTTTCGTTGCCGAGATGACCATCTTCGTAGGAGCATTCCAACACACCGATATGTTCCATCGCGTGGCAACGATTGTCGCGATCTCCTCCATCGTCATCACAGCTGTATATATTTTAAGAGTAGTGGGCACCCTATTACTCGGTCCTATTACCAATAGTCATTATCTCGAGTTAAAAGATGCACAGTGGTTTGAAAAGATAAGCGGAGTTACCCTCGTAGTAGCAATCGCCATCATTGGTCTAACCCCTTTCTGGTTATCGGATCTGATCCGCGAACCGCTCGCTCAGATGATCCAAACCCTAACGAATTGAAATCATGAACTGGTCCACCCTATCCATCATGCGCCTCGAAGTCTTGTTGACCCTCATGGTCTTGTATCAGCTCATTGCTGACTTATCCGCGAAAGAGAATAAATCAGCTGTCATCAACTTCACCATCATCTTCTTTGCGATCATCACCATCATTGGATTTTTTCCTTCAGAGAACACGACCTTGTTTGGCAGTATGTATATCAACGATGAACTGCGCATGTTTCTTAAAAACATTCTTAATATTTCCACGCTGATCGTTTTGTTACAATCTACCGGTTGGCTGAATAAACCTGAAAACCAATCCAAGACCGGTGCATTCTATTTATTGATTTTCTCCACCCTGATCGGCATGTACTTCATGATCTCAGCCGGAGATTTTCTGATGCTCTACCTCGGACTTGAACTAGCCACACTCCCACTGACCATATTAGCGGCCTTTGATAAAAATCTCAGACGTTCTGCAGAAGCAGGCATCAAACTGCTGATGTCATCCGCGGTATCATCCGCGGTTTTACTATTCGGGTTCTCACTCATGTATGGCGTCTATGGAACACTTCATTTTTCAGAAATGGCTTTACTCACGGATGCCAGTACATTATCCATCATGGCGTTGATCTTCTTCATGGCAGGATTGGGCTTCAAACTTTCACTGGTTCCGTTCCACTTGTGGACAGCCGATGTGTATGAAGGTTCGCCCATGCCCGTTACTTCCTATTTTTCTGTGGTTTCGAAAGGTGCCGCCTTATTTACACTTGCATTAGTGTTGTATCGCGTGTTCGGTTCACAACCCAAAGTGTGGACGATGACCGCTTACTTCTTATCGATCACCACCATGGTAGTTGGTAATTTATTTGCGCTGCGTCAAAAAAACCTGAAAAGGTTCTTAGCATTCTCATCCATCACACAAGCAGGTTTTATGATGCTAGGTTTTGTTAATAACGATGCATTGGGAATGAACACAATCGTATACTTCATGTTGATTTACTCATTATCAAACCTGGCTGTGTTTGGTGTGGTCTCGATTGTCACCAACAATACCGGGAAAGAAAACATGGACGATTTCAATGGATTCTACGCTACCAATCCAAGACTGAGTCTGATTATGTTATTAGCCTTATTTTCACTGGCCGGCATTCCTCCCGTTGCGGGTTTTTTTGGTAAGTTCTTTTTATTCACCGCTGCAGCCTCCAAAGGTTTTTACATACTGGTATTCATTGCCGTGTTAAATGCCACGGTATCGCTCTACTATTATCTGCTTGTGGTGAAGGCAATGTTCATTAATAAAAATGAAACGCCTATTCCCAACCTATCCTCAACGGGATATGAGAAGTTGGCCCTTTCCATCTGCTTCGCAGGTATCGTAGCAATTGGATTTGTGAGTGCTATTTATGATTATGTGTTAGCATTGGTTGGGTAAGTTTTTGGGAGCAACAACACCTTCGGTGATTCTTTACCATAAAGTACACAAAGAAATTCAACACCGAGGGACACCGAGTTTATCTCAGTGTCCCTCTGTTGTTTTCTCCGATGGTTAAAACTTAATTATTTTTATTCGCTTTATCCAAAAACAAATAACGGGCCTCGTCTTTGGCATCAACTGATTTTGATTGCGTATCGATGATCATGACCGAAGGTGTGGTATCGTTTGCTTCTGCTGCAGGCCAATCGGGAAGTTTGTCTCCATTGGGGTTTCCCTTGATGATGAAATTGGCAAAGTAGCTGAGCATTGTTTCAGAAACCGTGTAATCATCTTTCGTCCATGCATAATCTTTTACCAAATCAAGATTGCCCATGCAGTATTCAATTTCACACGCATGAGGGGCACCAATGGCCTCTGGCATTTTAGGTCCACCTTGCACCGTTCCTCCGGCCAATCCTGATGATAAATTCTTATCTACAAGAGCGGGCCTTAGTTTGCTATACAAATAACGATAAACTGGTTTACTGCTATTCTTTCTGTGAAGGTCAAACCATTTCCACGTACTATAAGCGATGAAACGATCGGAAGCTAAGTTCGTGGCAGCCCATTCAATTTCCGTTTCAGATCCATGCGGATAAAGTTTCAACACTTCTGTAAAATCATTGGGGTATGCCTCCTTAACTTTCTTAACAAAATTCTCTTCAGTATAAGGCAGTCCTTGCATAAACGCCATTCCCGGGATTTCGGCTGAGTTCCAACCTAACAACAGAGGCACTTGTGCCTGCTCTTTCGCATTAAAAATTTCAGGAAGGGTTTTAGGATAAAAGTATCCATCCACTACAGTGGGGAATCCAAAACGCTTCGATTCATTATAAATCTCAAAGAGTTCACGGGTGCTTAGTGCCCTTAATTGCGCGAGTGTTGGATAGCCAGCATTTTTCGCAAACTCAAGTCCTGTTTTCTCAGCCTCTGCAAGGGGCACCGGAGCCAGCGTTGGGTTGATAGCAGCACCACTCTCTCCGATAGCGCCAGCAATTAAATTTTTCGAAAGTGGTGAAGCCATCAGTGAACTCACTGAAATGGAACCTGCAGATTCTCCGGCAATGGTTACTTTCTTTGGATCACCTCCAAACGCAGTTATGTTTTTTTGAACCCATTTCAATCCGGCATGCTGATCGAGCAATCCATAATTGCCTGAAGCTTTGTAAGATGCTTCTTTACTTAACTCTGGATGAGCAAAAAATCCAAAAATATTTAACCGATAGTTTACAGTTACTACCACGATTCCCTTCTTCGCCATAGCGGCTCCATCATACCTTGGTTCCGAGCCATCTCCGGCAACAAAACCTCCACCATAAAAATAGACAAGCACAGGAAGTCCCGTGGTGTTGCGCTTGGCCGGTGTCCACACATTTAAATAGAGACAATCTTCGCTCAACCCATTTGACCTGGAATTCATATCGCCAAAAACATTCGACTGCACCGGGCGCGGACCAAATTCTTTGGTTGATAAAACACTTTTCCAGTTGTCGAGTGGTTGAGGAGCTCTCCATCTTAGGTCGCCCACCGGAGGTTTGGCGAAGGGGATTCCAAAATAATATTGGAGGCCGGTTTTAGTATTGTAAAGCCCTTCGATCAAACCATTTTCAACTTTGGCTTGAACAGGAAAGCTATCGTTTTTCTGTGCTACTACATGCAAGGACAATGTTGCCATAAAAATTAAAAGGAGTGCTTTTTTCATGATGAGTAGAATTAAATAACCAATATATCGAATACTAAAAGTACGTTATTTAAATAGTCAGAACTATAAACTTGCAATCACTTCCGGGCAAAACCACTTCAGTTCTTTTTATCTTCCAAATAGACTAACGAGACCTCTAAAACAAAAAAGCCCCGATAAATCGGGGCTTTTGTTTGAAAAAATTAGGTGTATTAATTAGCAACGCGAACGTTGACTGCATTCAAACCTTTTTTTCCTTCTTTCAGTTCGAAAGTGATGCTGTCGTTTTCACGAATCTGATCTACCAGACCTGATACGTGTACGAAATACTCTTGTCCTGAAGACGTTTCCTTTACAAAACCGAATCCTTTGGTTTCGTTAAAGAATTTTACTGTTCCTTCTTTCATTGTGATTTGTTAAAAATTTAATGCACAAAGATAAGAATTAAAATCGGATTTCCTCAAAACCCTTAAGCAGCCCGCTTAATACGGTCAAACGTCACTTCTTTTTGCTGCGCAATGCGGATAATCTTCATTTTATCCAATAACCGAATCACCAGGTAGGTTGGGTCAATCTCATGCCAGCGAATTCCACCAAAATTGGCTCTAGAACCATACTTGTGGTGATTGTTGTGATAGCTTTCGCCCATCATCAGAAAATCAACAGGCAAGAAGTTTCTGGATGTATCGCCCACAGGGAAGTTTCTATAGCCATATTTATGAGCAAACCAGTTGATGATTGCTCCGTGGATAGGGCTCATCAGGAAGTGAATTGGCAGCAACAACCACAGCCACCAGTAGGCTGCAAATTGAACGTAAAAAGCAACATATAAGGCACCCCAGAAAAGCCGTGACGGCCATGATCTGGCAAACTTATCAAAAGCTATCCAATCGGGTACGCCTTCTGTAAAGCGCTTTTCAACAACTATTCTCTTATTAGCGATGTCTGAATAGATGGTCTTGGTCTTCCACATCATGTTCCAGATAGTCTCATCGTATTTCGGTGAATGCGGGTCGTTTTCGGTATCTGCAAAAGCATGGTGCATCCTGTGCATAACCCCATAGCCAAAGGGGCTTAAATAATTGGAACCCTGAAAAATCCAGGTAAGGATGTACACTACCTTTTCAGTAAACTTATTCATCGTAAACGCCTTGTGGGCAGCATAGCGATGAAGGAAAAATGTTTGAAAGAATAAGGACAGGTACCAATGGGCAACGAAAAAAATCAAAATCTCCTTCATGAAACAGGTTAGGTTAAGGTGATAAATTAGGTAGATCGACTCCAAAGTGGAGCCAATTAACTGTAAGACCACCCGCTAATGGTTTTGTGACAGAATTAATTGAAATTATTTTTTGGACTGAAGACCTGCAATGTCGGTCTTTAAATGCTGGATGAAATCACCCACATTACCCAAATCACAGGCTTTTTTGAAGCTTTCAAAGAGATTTGACTCAGGCTGTACCGCTTTTATTTTCGCGCTATCGTCAAGCTTTTTGCGGGCCCGACTTAGCAACTGTCGGCAATAGTCTGCTTTCTTATCCAATACCTTCTGAATCTCATCGTATTCAAAATCAAAGACTTCCTTTAGTAAATAAGCAGCCCTTTCGAGAGGCTCTAATTTGGTCTGAATAACCTTAAAGGCAGCAGAAAGCTCCTTTTCAAAGTCTATATGGGCAAAATCAGATTCCTTGAACTTAACCATCAGCTCTGAAAGCTGAATGGAATCCCAATACTCCTCCTTCTTCTGCTTGAGCGATTTTAGATGATTTAGACAGTTATTAGTAACCGCTTTAACCAGATAGGCTTTAGTGTTTTCAATTTTAGCCTGTTCAACACTTAGCCACTTAACAAAGGTATCCTGAACAACATCCTCGGCATCGGCTTTGCAACGCAACAGGTTATATGCGATTTGGTGCAGCAAAGGTTGGTAGAGCGTAATCGCTTGCGTAGGGTTCAAAGTTGATCAGATTATTCTTACAAAGATACGCTTAAAAACCGACTTAATCTTAGAATTTTTTAAGTGGTACTAACAGTTGATCGGCTCAGGTCTGCGCTTCCGAAAGGTCAAGCCAGCGCAAGGTTTTCTCATCGATCAACTCATTGGTTTGCCTTATCCGGGCTGCCAATTCCTGCAGCTTTTCATGATCTGTAATCCCACTATTCAACATCTGGGAAAGCTCTTCCTTCCTCTGCTCTAATTTCTGAATCTCATCCTGAAGTTGGTCAAATTCCTGTTTTTCCTTGAACGAGAGCTTTTTCTTAGTGCTTTTATCCTCCTTTACGGGAGCCACAGGTGCTGCCGGTTTTCCCTTCTTATCCTCTTCCTGTTCTTCCATCCAGATGCGATAATCAGAATAGTTTCCATTGAAGGGCTTAATCTTGCCATCGCCCTCAAAGATAAAGAGCTGTTCCACCAGGTGGTCCATGAAATAACGATCGTGCGAAACCAATACGAGACAACCATTAAACTTTTCGAGAAAATCTTCCAGCACGTTAAGCGTGTCGATATCAAAATCATTGGTGGGTTCATCCAACACAAGGAAGTTTGGATTTCGTACAAGCACTTTTAATAGTTGCAGGCGTTTCTTTTCACCCCCACTTAATTTCTCAACAATGTTGTATTGCTTCTCGGGTGGAAATAAAAACGTATCTAAAAATTTGGATGCAGACACCGTTGAACCATCTGCCAATGTGATGAACTCGGCAATCTCTTTTACTTCTTCGATCACACGATGATTCGGATTGAGGTCTTCAACCTCTTGCGTAAAGTATCCTACTTTGGTTGTAACTCCGGGAATGAGTTCACCGGAATCAGGTTTCGAAGCCCCGGTAAGAAGATCCAGAAAAGTTGACTTACCCACTCCATTTTTTCCTACAATTCCAATGCGATCTTTCTTCTTAAAAATGTATGAGAAGCTATCGACCATTTTGGCTGGCCCATAGCTTTTCGACACCTGATGAAGTTCGAGTACTTTACCTCCCTGCCGGGCTTCCTGGATATCCAGTTCAAGCCGATCTTTCTTCAGGTTAACAGAGGCTTTGTCTTGTAAATCGTAGAAGGCCTCGATCCGGTACTTGGCCTTTGTACCCCTTGCCCGGGGCTGCTTCCGCATCCATTCCAACTCCTTTTTCAGCAACTGGCGAGCCTTCCCCACTTCAGTTTTCAGTATTTCTTCCCGCTCGGACTTCTTCTCCAAAAAGTAAGCGTAATTGCCTTTATACCGAAAAAGTTTACCCCGGTCAAGTTCTATAATCTCATTGGAAACGTTGTCCAGGAAGTAGCGATCGTGGGTAACCATCAGCAAAGTAATCTGCTGACCTGACAGATAGGATTCAAGCCACTCAATCGCCTCAAGGTCGAGGTGGTTGGTGGGTTCATCCATAATGATGAGATCTGGTTCCGCCAGCAACATTTGCGCGAGGAAGACCCGCTTGCGTTGGCCTCCGGACAACTCCTCAAACTTCTGTTCCAGGTCTTCCACACCCAACTTACTGGTAATGGTATGAACCTTGGCATCATAGTCCCAGGCCTTAAATTCTTCCATCAGTTCGAGCACATGCTGCATGCGTTCGGGCGAAGTATGAGGATCATGAATGCAGGCCTCATACTCCTTCACGACCGTGGCAACTTTATTATTCTTATCGAAGATGATTTCATTGATCGTAAGGTGACCGGCAACCTGAGGTTGTTGCACAAGATACCCTAACTTGATTCCATCGCGCACACTAACTACACCCTGATCGGGCGGAATCTGGCCGATCAGAATTTTAAGCAAGGTTGATTTGCCCGCACCATTTTCTCCCACCAGAGCCATCTTATCTCCTTGTGAGATTCCGAGGGTGAGGTCTTTAAAAAGCCAACGATCATTAAAGGATTTGGAGAGTGATTCGGCAGACAGGAAATTCACAGAAAGTAAAAATTAGGCTGCAAGTTAGCACAACACTTCCACCCCGAAGAATCAGGCTGATAAATAAATAGATTTTATAGGTTCACGCGAACGGATTGTCAATCTTATGCTGTGCGTGTTTGCTTTGTGTAATAGCAAAAAAAGCACAACCCAAGCTGAAAAAGAGCCGTAGCAGTGATGGCAAAAAGTAGCAACATAGCCTCCATCTTTAATGTTGAATATAAAGTTAATATGAATGCCTTAAATTACCTATTATTCAGTTAGTTATAAATAGATATCTAAACTAACTTATTGATTATGAATCTGGTAAAAGTGATCCTGTATGAACATAGCAAACCTCAAATGGAAAAGATCAGGCGTTATGTGGGTACAGACGTGAAACGCTTTGCGGAATTGGTGAATGTATTCCTTGCCGGCCCCTACCGCGTTACCCAGCGTGCATCCTGGCCGCTGAGCTCATGCGTTGAGCATAATCCTTCACTGATTAAACCTCACTTGAAAAAGATCCTTGGCTATCTGCCAAAAGAAGGTGAGCATGTTGCCGTCAAGAGAAATATTCTCCGGCTGCTTCAGTATGTAACAATACCCAAGTCCCTTCAGGCTAAAACAATCAATCTATGTTTTGACTTCCTTAGCAATCCACAGGAAGCAATCGCTGTCCGGGTGTTTGCCATGACCGTGTTGGCTAACTTAGCCCAGGAAAATCCTGACCTGAAAAATGAAATTATACTAATCATTGAAGATCAACTTCCCTATGGTAGTGCCGGCTTTTTATCCCGCAGTAAAAAAGTTCTCAAGCAATTAAAAGGCTAACTTGGGCTCTTAATGAGTGACCCGTCCACCACCCATACCTGCAAGAGTTGCCATCATGTTTTCACCGGAAACTTCTGTAATCTCTGTGGTGAAAAGATTTTAACGAAACAGGACAAGTCCTTCAAAACGGTCGTGAACAATGTCTTTCGCACCGTAACCTCGGTGGATAGCCAGTTTGTAAAGACACTGTGGTTGGTACTCACCAATCCAGGCTTTCTATCGCGCGACTTTGCCAATGGCAAACGGGTAAAACACCTTAGCCCGATGTCGCTGTTTTTTGTTCTTAACCTGATCTATTTCTTCTTTCCCCTCATTCAACTATTCAATGCTTCCCTGAACACCCAATTACTATCACCCTTTAGCTCCTTCTATCAGTCCATCATTGCCCACAAAATTGTGAGCATGAATCTGAACCTGGAGTCGTTTACGCTTTTCTACAATATGAAAACAACAAGCCTGGCAAAACTGATGGTGATGGTGTTTGTAATCCTGAGTTCGCTGCCGCTGAATTTACTCTATTGGAAAAAGAACAAATACTTTACCGATCATGTGACCTATGCTGTGGAGTTGGCGTGTTTTAATCTTTTTGTAAATGCCATCCTGCTTACGGTGATTGTGCGATTGATAGGCATTGGTCATTATCTCAACGAGACTACCTTAACTGCAATTTTCATTATCACCAATCTTTACTTTGTGCTACGGTCGAGCCACACATTCTATCAGGAGAAGAACTGGCGGCTGATAGTGAAATCCTTTACCATGATCGTGTTTTTGAAAATAGCTCTCGAGGCATATCGCTCCCTCCTGTTTTTTGTAACCCTCGTGATGCTGTAACTAGCGAACAGAGCGTGCCAAACTGTTAATCAGTTCTTCGGCCTGCATGCGCTCTTCCTGGACAACTAAACTCTGGTAGGTGTGTAAACTGCGAATGGCTTCATCTATTTCTTTATTCATAGCCTGTGTAAGCCCCAGATTAAAGTAGCTATTGGGGAAGGAAGGTTCTATCTCAATGGAAATCTGGTAATGGATTTTAGCCAATGGCAGGTTGCCTATTTCGGCATACACGTTAGCCAGATTGTAATGTGCTTCAAAGTGGCGCGGGTCTTCTTTCAGGCATTTAGTGAAGCAATCAATTGCCTTGCTGTGATTCTTTTGCTCTGATTCGAGAATGCCCAGGTTACAATATGCATCGGCCACCGAATCCCCAGCCTCAATAGATTTATGGTATTGACTGGCAGCCCGGCTGTCACCCAATTCATCCAACATCAAGGCTTCTTCAAAGGCCGTTAGTTGATTCAGGTTGATGATTTTGGCCCCAGAGAATAGATTTAATTGGCCATGCTTATCCGCCTCGCGCTTCTTCTTGCGAACGGGTTTGAAGCCGAACTTTTCGGGGTTGGGAGTAGGAAATTGTATGACCTTGGCC
>JBEBJH010000374.1:0-2749 GCA_040079965.1 Cyclobacteriaceae bacterium | reverse complement strand
AAGAAATAGAATTGTTAATTAAAAAAGGAGGGCTATGGGCTCTCCTTTTTTTGTAATTCCAGGTATCGCTTCTCCTGCATTTGCCACAAGAAAAACGCGAAGGATAAGAATCCTAAAGATGTCCAAATTATTAGCCCAGTAAGAACCCGATCCCATGAAAACACATAGCTTGTGCCCCGAAAAAGGTATTTGATAAACTCAGTGCCAACATAGACTGGCAGTGCAAAGAAGAGTACTCCTCGTTTCATCGCATACATCCATCGGCCCTCTTTCCTTACTTCGGACCAATGTTCAAGAAATCGCTGATCTGATGATTTCATTTTCTAAACCGTTCGGCTACAACCAATTCCTTGCTGCCCGCTTTATATTGATAAAATCCACTGCCGCTTTTCACACCCTTATGTCCGGCCTGTACCATGTTCACCAACAAAGGGCAAGGGGCATACTTAGGATTGCCAAAGCCATCATACAATACATGGAGAATAGAAAGACAAACATCTAACCCAATAAAGTCAGCCAATTGCAGTGGGCCCATCGGGTGGGCCATCCCTAATTTCATCACGGTGTCAATCTCCTCAACACCTGCAACACTCTCGTAAAGTGTAGAAATGGCTTCATTGATCATTGGCATGAGCAAACGATTGGCTACAAACCCGGGGTAGTCATTTACCTCTACAGGTATCTTATCTAACTTTTTTGCCAGGTCCATAATCTGGTGGGTCACTGCATCGCTGGTGCGATAGCCGCGGATTACTTCAACCAGTTTCATTACGGGCACGGGGTTCATAAAGTGCATTCCGATAACCTGATCCGGGCCTTTTGTAACAGAAGCAATTTTAGTAATCGAGATAGAGGAGGTGTTGGTGGCCACTATCGTACCTGGCTTGGTACACTCATCAATCTCTTTAAAAATCTTAAGCTTAAGATCAATGTTCTCAGTGGCGGCTTCAATTACCAGATCGGCATCGCGTACCCCTTCATTCAGGAAGGTGGTTGTACTTAGACTTGACAATGCTTTCTTTTTAATTGCCTCGGTTATAATCCCTTTCTCCACTTGACGCCCCATATTTTTATCAATGGTGGCGGTTGCTTTCTTCAAGGCTTCCTCCGAAATATCAATCAGGCTCACTGTGTATCCGTGCTGAGCGAAAACGTGAGCAATGCCATTTCCCATGGTACCGGAGCCGATTACTGCAATGTTTTTCATGAAATTCTATTTTTGGTAAAGATAATGGCTGATGTGAAAAGTCAACTAATCAAATGTGCGAACCCATCGCCTGTATGTCCGTGCTAATTACTTCAACGTTTCAATCGCAACCTCTTTGGCCATGCCCATCGCGTTGAAACGCAAAATCAATTGATGGTTTGTTAAGGTAGAATCGCAGGTTTTACCGGGCTCCAGGTCATAGTAGTAAAACTTCTGATTGCGTTTGTACAATTCATTCCTATCCGGTCGACCGAGAAGCTTAATGATGTCGCCTTCGGAAAGCCCTTTCAGTTCGTCTTTTTGTTGTGTCAGATCAGTCAAAAATGCTGACCGGATTTGCTTGCAGCCACCTTTGTCTTCTTTCCATTGCGCCAGATCAATTGGACTAAGATCGGGAAGTGGTTTCCCACAAGAAAAAACTAAACAAACGACACTAAGCAACAACCACTTTCTCATTACGCGCATTTGAAATTGAATAGAACCAGACACTCGAAGCTAGCCCATACATCAGGGCAATGAAGTAGTAATATGAACTTAGTGAAAACAGGTTTGTTGCTGCAACAAGTAAAAGCGAATAGGTCACGATCCTGATCCATTCGGCATACTGCACCCATTTTTTCGATTCGAACAACACGCCACAGTTTACAACCCAAATCGAAATCAGGGTTGTAGCAATCGCTTTTTCACTTAAGGTAAACTGGGCTTGTTTAAATAGAAAAAATGCCGTTACCCCCAAACAAATAATATACTGAAACAGAACATAGTAGTTCAATTGCACCGGGTGGGGGGTATCGTATTTGTGATACGAGCGCTTGTCAACTTCAGGCGCTGGCCTGTATCCACCGAGGTAATCAGGTAACCAACCGGGCTTCTTAAACATGTATCTGATCTTGTCGCTCCAGGATGGAATCATTTTCATCTCTTTCGCCATCTCAGCATAGTGACTGAAGTTGGCCCACACGGCATTCCAACTGTTGATGGGTTTTGTAATTCCATATGTAGGTCTTTCTTCTTCAGGCTGAAAGGTGCCAAACATCTTATCCCAGATAATCAGTGACCCTGCATGGTTCTTATCGATGTACTTGGGATTGCGACCATGATGCACCCGGTGGTGCGATGGTGTATTGAAAATGTATTCGAACCAACCCATCTTGTTAATAGTCTCGGTATGAATCCAAAACTGATACAGAGTATTGAGGGCGGAGATCAATGCGAAGTCCAATGTGTTAAATCCCAGAAAGGCAATGGGTAAGCTAAAAGCAAAGGTCCACACTACCTGAAAGCTGCTTTGGCGAAGAGCCACCGACAGGTTGTACTCTTCACTTTGATGGTGAACAACATGGCCGCCCCAGAACAAATTGATTTCATGGCTCATGCGGTGAGCCCAGTAATAAGCAAAGTCAGTTAACAGAAACAGGGCTAACCAATAGATCCAGTTTCGTTCCAGCGTGAAGAACGCAAGGTTCGAATAGATAACCTCATAAACACCAATTGCCAAAACCCGCATAAAGAGGCCGGAAAGCTGAGAGGTAATGCCACAAC
>JBEBJH010000140.1:0-12922 GCA_040079965.1 Cyclobacteriaceae bacterium | reverse complement strand
AAAAATACCTACCAACTTGTTCGAACACTGCAACCAAACATTGTGATCTGGAATGATGGGGGCGATAGGGCAGACCTTCGCTGGGTGGGAACAGAATCAGGATATGTTGGAGAAACGAATTGGAGTTTGCTGAATGCAACAGGCGATGTGCCTGAGAATATGCTTCGTTACGGATTAGAAAATGGCGACACCTGGGTTCCTGGTGAAGTCAATACGTCCATCAGGCCCGAGTGGTTTTACCATAAGAAAGAAGATACCAAAGTAAAAACACTGCCGCAGTTGATGGATATCTATTTTAATTCCATCGGTCGCAATGGCACCTTGCTCCTCAATTTCCCCATCATGCCAAATGGCTTAATTCATAAGTATGATGAAAAAGTAGTGTTGGAATTTGCACAAGCACTAAAGAATGCATTTGCGCTTAATCTTGCCAAAGGATCGAAAACAGAAGCCTCACAGGTTCGGGGAAATGATCAACGATTTGGAGCCGACAAGGTCATTGACCAAAATAACGAAACGTATTGGACTACAGATGATGATGTAAAGACTGCTTCGTTAACGATGAATTTTACGCACCCTGTTTCATTTAACCGGTTCCTGATTCAGGAATACATCCTGTTGGGGCAACGTGTGAAATCATTTACTTTGGAAGTTCTCACGAACGGAGAATGGAAGGAAATTGCGAAAGAAGCGACTATTGGTTATAAACGTATCCTTCGTTTCAATACGGTTCGGGCTACCAAACTTCGCCTTACAATTACGGATTCAAAAAGCTGCCCGCTTATTTCCAATATCGAAATTTATAATGCCCCGCAGATCCTGGCGCCTCCTTCAGTAGTTCGTGAACAATCGGGAGATGTTCATATTATACCGGCCGACTTTGAATCACAACTCTATTATACATTGGATGGAAGCAACCCCACGATAAAATCCAATAAATACACTGGACCAGTTAAAGCACATGAAGGAAAATTGATTGTTAAGTGCATATCCTATGATCCCGTGACCAAAAATAGTAGCTCTGTTTCTGAAGAAAAATTTGACATTGCCCGCAAGCATTGGAAAATTATTGAAATAGAGGATAAGAACGCCTACACTATTCTGGACGGAAATTCAAGTTCCCAGTGGTATCAGGATAAGAACCAGAAAATGCCTGTTGATCTGGTGATCGATTTAGGTAAAGTAGAAAATGTAAGCGGTTTCAAATATCTGCCCGACCAGCACTGGTGGGCTACCGGGATTATTACGAATTATAGTTTTTTTGTTTCGCTTGACGGTCAGGAATGGAAACTAGTTGATGGAGGGGAATTCGCGAATATTAAGAACAATCCTCTATGGCAGTCAAAGTCCTTTGTACCCGTCAAAACCCGATACATAAAGTTGCAGGCATTGCGTAATACACAGGATGACAATGTGGTTGGGTATGCAGAGATTGATGTTATTACTAAGTAATTTTAAAGTCTCTTTTCTCAGCAGTGTCTCCCGCCTCGGGGACGCTGCATTTGTTCATCGTGGATTCCGAGGCGAGACTCCACTGGGATTGAATGTTTACACAATGGTGCGGAACATCAAGGTATGAAGTATATTTATTTAATTAAGTTTCTCCACGTGGGCAGGATGCGGCTTCGAATGCCCAACACGGCAGAAACACCTGCGATGGCAGCCTTTTCTTGACAACCCAAAACAATAAGTTATTATGCGCAAAATAGTAGCTGGTTTTGCAATGAGTTTGGATGGATACATTGAAGGACCGAACGGAGAGTACGATTGGATCGTAATGGATAAAGATTTTGACTTTGCCAAACACATGGAACGATTTGACGCGTTTTTCTTCGGTAGAAAATCTTGGGATAAACTTTTACCGCTAGACTCAGGACCTTTCCCCGGAATCAAAAACTATGTTTTTTCAAATACACTTGCACCAAACAAGGGCTTCACGTTGATAAGAGGCGATATTATTAGCCAAGTTCTTTACATCAAAAATCAAGAAGGGAAAGACATTGCTGTTTATGGAGGTGCAAATTTGCTATCGTCATTACTGAATCTCAATCTCGTTAATGAATTAACGATGTCCATTATTCCTGTGATCCTTGGACAAGGTAAACCCATGGTTGACATTTTAGAAAAACGAATTGATTTGGCATTAATTAAAACAAAGCAATTTGCAAACGGGACTGTTCAGTTAAGTTATTATATCTCAGGATGCTAGAAAATGGCTGCCCACAAAAAATGAAGAAGTGACGCTCATAAGGAGGGCATTTTATTATTTTTGCTCAGCGCCACTTCTTATAAATAAACGTGGACTCTGCGTTTGTTCATCGCGGATTCCGAGGCGAGACTCCACATGGAATGAACTTCAGCCGATACGAAAATTGACAATTGATTTAACCAAAGAAGTATGAGAAAACTAATTGCAGCAATCAATATGACCCTTGACGGGTTTTGCGACCACACGGGAATGATTGCAGATGAAGAAATACATCAACATTACGCTGACCTGTTAAGTAACGCTGATGCTGTTCTATATGGGAGGATAACCTATCAACTTATGCAATTCTGGCAAACTCTGATAAAAAATCCTTCAGGTGAAAAATCAATGGACGACTTTGCGATAGCTATAGACAAAATTCCAAAAATTGTTTTTTCGCATCATCTGAAAAGTACAGACCCGATAGCTATCGGGTGGGACAGTGCCAAATTGTCAAATCGACCTCTTGAAGAAGAAGTTTTAGAACTCAAACAATCCCAAATGGGCGGGAGTAAAGACGTTTTTGTTGGCAGTCGGAGTTTAATTATACAGCTAATGAAGCTTAATTTGATTGATGAATACCAACTTTGTGTTCACCCTGTTGTTGCAGGAAGCGGTTTGCCATTATTTGAAAATATAAACGACAGAGTTATTCTTAAACTAATAAAGACTAAAACCTTTAGTGGTGGTGCAGTAACGCTTTACTATGAACCGACAAAAAAATAAGCCTGACGGTGCATAGTTAAAACAGATCTTTGTAACAACCCTTGACGTTGAAAAAATAGCAACGATAGACAGATTCGAAATGAAATAGTAGACCCTACGCATCAAACGAATTTAATACCGATATTTACCATGTGCTAAGAGAATATCGTAACATGATCCACCCATGGATAAAAAGCAAATGAACAATAAAGCCAACATATCAAGTATTGTTTTCTCTGTCTATATTCTTCTTGCGTTTTATGTTTTTGGCGGAGGCATTGTAAATTCATTAGTATCCTATCGCACCTGGCGCTGGGTGGGAGAAAGTGAATTCCCTAAATTTCATCAAATTGATAGTGCTCTTATTATCCCTCTATTTGTCAGCTTCTTTTTCATATCCTTTATTCCTCAGATATTGTTATTTTGGTATCGGCCCGTAATTATTTCTAAATGGCTGGTTTGGTTAGCGCTACTTTTTAATTTGATAACTTTGATTTCAACGATAACCATTCAAATCCCAATACAAGTTGAGCTCGATAAAAGATTTTCAATGGAGTTAATTGATCGGCTTATTTCAACAGACATGGTTTATCGAAGAATCCCAATGTTACTATTAGCAGGTGTAAATTTTGTAATGCTGTATAAAGTAGTGAGTAATTCCACTACGCTTCAATCTCCTAAACAATTGTAATGCTATGCCGGGCTTTCACGGACCAGCAACCTCGCATTGGTAAACGTTGGAGGTAAGACGGTCAGACGAAAAAGTAAGACAAAATAAGGTTAAAAAATTTGTGCCTATGAACAATACCAACACCCATCATGAGCGGATTGAAAAAATGATCTTTGCCTCAGTTTATCCTATGTATGTAGCAAAAGTGGAGAAGAAGGGTAGAACAAAGGAAGAGTTGCACCAGGTTATTGAGTGGCTAACGGGCTTCGATACGAAGAAATTGCAAGACCTGATCGAGAGAAAAGTAACTTTTGAAACATTCTTTGAGAAAGCAAGAGTAAACCCCAAGGCAAACCTCATTACCGGTGTAATATGTGGGTATCGGGTGGAGGAAATCGAAAATCCGTTGACTCAGAAAGTCAGGTATTTAGACAAGTTGGTGGATGAACTGGCGAAGGGCAGGAAGATGGAGAAGATTTTGCGAACTTCGTAGGTTGTTGGGAAGCTTCGTTCAATAAGAACTGGTGCGGTCCTACGTACTTATTCTTTTCGGTTCTTTTTTTGATTCACCTTCACTTCGGGTACCAGAGGAACGGTTTCTGCCAATTCAAGTGATTTCACCATGTACTGTGTGCCGGTTTTGTATTTGAGGAAGTGCGGTGTTTGAATGTGAGCCTTGTACGCTTCAACGTCTCTGTAAATTTCTAAAATAGTAATGTGCGTTGGCTTTTCCAACGCTTGCTCATTCTACTTCCTATTTGATTTATTGAGCCGAGATAATATAAAAGGCTCGCCTGGCGCTAATACTCGAATTCGTTCCGGATTTACAACTCGTTCTTTCAATTTCTCCGGATCGGCATTGAAGGGTGCGAAGTCAGGTGAGTCCACTGATCCCCAGTGACAGAGTAGCAAGGGTGTGTTGGGATATGCATTTGCAATTTTAACAGCACCTTCGAATGTGAAATGCCATTCACTATCGGAGAAATCAAAAAGAATGGCATCAGGCACGGGTGAGATTGTTAGGTGCTCTGGCATCAAACGAGAATCACCCTGCGCCCAGATTGTTCCATCGGAAGTTTCAATTAGAAAACCTGTGCAATCCTCATTTTTAAAAGTGCGTTTCGCTGCCCCTGGATAAGCATTTTGCCAGGCATGATCAACGGCAACCATTTTAACAGTTACAGGACCAACCTTAAACTTGTCGCCCGGATTGTGTCCGAAAGACGGATAGCCTTCTGTCTTCATTAATGAATCGACATAGTGTGTTGAATGATATGATTTAGTCACCGGTTTTAGATCACGATTGGTTGGAATACTGTAATGGTCATTGTCGCTATGTGTAACGAGAATTGCATCGAGTTTAGGAACGTCCACAGGTTTGATAGGAAAGTCAATCATCACCGGCATATCAAAATCTTTCAACAAAGGGTCGACCATTATAGTAGTGCCCCGACTGTTGATTAGAAATCCCGCCATCCCTAACCATCGCACCGTTGTTGTATTCAAAGTTGCAAATGCTTCTTTTCCAAAAGGCCGGGTCTTAGGAGCTTTGGCCTGATATTTCTTTTGTGTTTCCCCAGACGGTTGGTCGGATACTTGTGCATGACAATTGCCTGTAAATACAACAAGCATGGCGACAGCGATTATAGTTAATAGAGGCTTTCTCATATCGATTTAGCGTTTGCTCTTTTTATTGCTCTTTCTTGTTTGACTAACTTTTAATTCTGGAAGCAAGGGCACTGTCTCTATTAGTTCAAGAGATTTAACCATGTGAAGAGTACCCGTTTTGTATTTGAGGAAATGGGGGGCCTGAATGTGTGCCTGATATGCTTCTGCACTTGCATAGGTTTCCAGAATAGTAAAGTTAGTAGGGTTTTCCTTTTCCGATAGCGCGTATATCGTCAATACACCCGGTTCTACACGCAAAGCGGTTTCAATACCCTCCTTGAGAAACACTTTGTAACTCTCCAGGTGCACCGAATCGATAACCAGTTTTGCCAATCTTACTATTTGCCCTTTTTCCTGGGCAGTGGCAATTTGGAATGTGAACTGAGTAAGCATCAAGGCGAGAATGATTTTTATTGATTTCATAATAAAAAAATTTGTGAACCAATTGGAATGCTTCTTTTCCATGAATTTAAGTTTAATGACGAATATAATTTCTGTCAAACGAGTAGATCAAACTCACATTCCAATCAAAGTCTTTTCCAGGAATATCAGACTGGATGGCTTTGTTTACTATGTTTGAAATAGAGAGCGGAAAATTCCGGATCGCAAGGGTAAGCGTGTTGGTTACATAGACACCGTCATTATCATCTGTTTTCAGATAGTATAGTTGTGGGTTAAACTTGACAAATATTTGCTTGGTGAGATTGATGTTTGTAATTGTACTTCTCAACCCAGCGTAGTACGAATCTTGTATTCCGCCCTTATCAAACCCGTGACCGCGCAAAAGATACATGCCAATACTAACATTTCTTGACAGGGTATAATTCGGAGTAAGTTCAGCAGCTAAATATCGCTGTGATACTATTACGTCATCCGTCACTCCATTTCTGGTGACCGTCTGCGTACTGAATATGAGTGCAGGAATATGTCCACCCACCTGTAAATAAAACCTGTTTCTATTAATTAGCTTATACCGATAAATGAAGATAAAAGACCAGGGTTTACCTTCCAGCGCAAACCGGAACTGCGGTTCGAAGCTCAATCGCTTGTTGCCAATCGAGGGCTCGAATATGATAGCGGGTTTACCAAGTGAGAATGACGGAATGAATGAGAACCCATTCTGAGTAATGCTCAGTGCACTCTTAAAAAATAATGTACTGTCATTCTTTTGAGCAAAGCTTATTTGAAAGGAGATAGAAATAATCAGGACTACTTTTCCTTTCATTTTCAAATGGCTTAGGGTATCAAGTTTATTTATTCAATAATTAATGTCGCATTCCTCAGCTGGAGTTTTTCTCTCCTTCTTTTAAGAGCTTTGGTAAGGTCTTGCGTTGCACAAATTTCTCCTCATTTTAGGGCCAAATCCCTACCTGTTTTACTGATTAATATACCAGTTTTACGGATCATGGGTGGTATGACTCCAAAACGTAGTCGTTTGTTGTATTTTTGAAGTGTATTCAAGGTTATGGAAAAAGAAATAGAGAAACTGAAGAGTGTTACGCAATTTAATTCCAGGCGAGGCCAGGAAACATTGCATCCATTAGTAAGTGTGTTGGATCAGTCTAAATCCACACCGATCACAGCTAACCGGTATTTGTCTGAAATCTATGTAATCTTCCTGAAGGATTTCAGGTGTGAAGATTTTCAATATGGAAGGAACCGATATGATTATCAAGAAGAGACATTGCTCTTCATGGCTCCTGGACAAGTTTTCGGTTTTGATTTACCAAACGATGTAATGATTCAACCGAGTGGGTGGGCTTTGGTATTTCACCCGGATTTAATAAAAGGAACGTCTTTGGGTCGGAAGATGGACGAGTATGGATTCTTCTCCTACGAAGCAACAGAGGCTTTACATATATCAACACGTGAAAGACAGATCGTACTGGAGTGTTTCAATAAGATCAGAGAGGAGTTGGAACGCGGCATTGACAAGCATAGCAAAAATCTGATCATCAGCAATATTGAACTGTTTCTGAACTATTGCGTTCGTTTCTATGAACGCCAGTTTGTGACACGTGAGTCCGTGAACAAGGATGTGTTGACTCGATTTGAATCTTTGCTTAAAACATACTTTGAGTCAGAGCTACCCAAAACGCTTGGACTACCTACCGTTGCCTACTGCGCAGGAGAGTTAAATCTTTCTTCCAATTATTTTGGTGACTTGTTAAAAAAGGAAACCGGGAAATCGGCATTAGATTATATTCAAGCCAAAGTGATTGATCTCGCAAAAGAACGAATTTTCGACAGAAGTAAATCGATTAGTGAAATAGCTTATGAGATGGGCTATAAATACCCTCAACATTTCACAAGGTTGTTTAAACAACGGGTCGGAATGTCGCCTTTAGAGTATCGAATGGCGAATTGATGACGGTTACTTTTGAAGTGTTTTAAGATCATTTCCTTTGAACAAAAAAACTCCCGCAGATTTTCGCAGATTTCTTCTGCGAAAATCTGCGGGAGAACCAAATTCACTTTCAATCTTTGCTAAGCTGCGAGTCTTGCTCAAAAATTCAGAGGCAAGAATTGACTCTTGCCTCTGCGAATACCGAATAGTTTTTCAGAACAGTTTTTCATTGGGTGGTGTAACCTTGGCCAACCGAAGATACACGGTGGTTTGTCCGCGGTGGTGAGTCTGATGCTCGAACAATTTGGTAATCGCCATTCCTTTGGTCATATCGAATTGACCAAACAACTTGACCGACTCAGTAAGTTGTGCAGGAGTCATTTTTTTAACACTGCTGAGCACAAAATCATAGCCAGCCAGTACCAGTTTGGTCACATTGGCTTTTGATTTGTCGACAGTCTTTTCAGACTCTCCAAAGGCAACCGGACTTTTTTCGCCCGATGCTGCAGCCGCAAAACCATAGTTCGCATCGGTTAAGTGAAGCATTTGTTCTGCGAAGGAGCGCATCTCCGGAGTTGGTTTCAAGGCGTAACCCGCTTCGGGCATGGCGTCAAGATACTCTTTCGTGTAGGCTTTGGCCCGTTCCCATTCTTTTACCATCTCATCAGCCGATTGAGCATAGGAAGCAGACATCAATAACATGAATAATAATGAGGTCAATAAAATTTTGCTGGTTTTCATAAAGTGTATTTTGTTTAGTGTAATTGATTATTTGGTTATTTTCAGATTAGTAAAGTATCCTTCCGTTCCGATGTCAACAAACAGGCCAATGCCACCGGATTGATTGCCTAACTTCAGATCATTGACGACCAATGATGGCTCCTTATGATCATTCAGAAAGAGTTTGGCCTGAGTTCCATTGACAACGATTTTCATTTTGATCCATTCGTTCAGACCCATGTCAGCATAGGATTCGTATTTCTCAGGTGATTCCTTCCGCAGCCTCGGAAATTTGTAATCGGGATATGCGAAATATTGAATGGAATGATTTCGTCTCACCTGGTCATCAGCTCGTCCGTTAGTGGGGCGAATGTAGATGCATTCGAATTTTGAGTTATCATCTTTGATATGGAATGCCACACCAATAAAGCCGCGTGAAAATTCCGGAGCGTTGGGTAAAAGTTTACTGAGCACATTTACTTCGATCGATCCATCTTTGAAGTCAATTCCCTGCAGTTTTACAAAAGTAGGTTCGTCCACCTCCTTAACGGTTGAATCTTTCGCCACTTTGACAACCATCTTCTTGCCCAGTTTTTCAACTGACATGTAGACTTTATTGGCAGCCAACGTTGCTTTTGTAAAGTCTATAGGCTGAGCAAGCACTGCACATAATGACGATGTCAGTAAAATGATCGAAAACGATAGGCTTGTTTTTAACATAGACGTTTTGATTTTTTATTCTCTAAATATCATCTACCTTCTCGTTAGTTGATTTTTTCTTTAACTGACCCCTGGTAACTTTTAGATCTTTGAAATACCCGATGGTTCCAATATCCACATACAATCCTACTCCACCTATTTTATGCTTGCCTAACATTTTATCCACGATAAATGAAGAATATTTCATGTCATTGATAAACATCTCCGCAGTTTCTCCATTTACTTCAATTCTCATTTTGATCCATTCCTTCAGTGCTACCGGAGCCGAGCCTTCATACGACCCGGGCGGATAACTCTTTCTTAGTGTGTCAAATTTAGCGTGTGGATAAGAGATGTATTGAACGGCATGATTTCGAAATAGTTGTTTATTGACTCTGCCAACTTTGGGTCTTACGTAAATGCTTTCAAAAGCCGAATCGTCTTCTTTAATCCTGAAATATACTCCGATAAAGCCGGCCACACCCGGATAAGGTAGGGGATCCTGTAGCTGACTATACATCTTTACTTCAATGATACCATTTTCAAAATCTTCCAGGCCAACGAGCCGGGCATAATGAGGTTCATCAACTGTTTTCTCAATATTATTGACATCAAAGGGAAGCGCTTTTAAGTCTCTCTCTATTTTCAGCACTTGCTTTCCCTCAAACTCTATGATGGAGCCTGTTACATTATGCAATTCAAAAGTTTGCTTTTTGAGGGTTAGTTTCTGCTTCTGCCCGGATACATACAAAGTGCCTAGCACGAGTATGAGAATAAGTTGAATTTTTTTCATGTTTATAATTTTTCCTTTAAACAGGTTGCTTCAATTCCTCACGTGTAACTGTTTTGCCAAGTGCTCCAAACTCATGCAGTTCGCCAAACACTTCAATGCGGATGGATTGATCAATACCGCCAATACGAATGGGTTCGAAGCCATTGTCATGAATCAGTTCTTCAATCTTCTTGTCAATGCTGGTGTCATCCGTTGCATAAAACAGCACTGCGGTTTCTGGTTTTTGGAATGCTGCGCCTGCCAAAGAAGCTGCACCCAAGGTGCCTAGTGCCTTTGCTAAGTTAGCACCTTTAGGAAGTAATCCTGCAATGATCTGTCCGGCAGATTCATCAGCGCCAATAATTTTCTTGAAGCCACCATTGCCATCGGGTGCAATAGGATTGGAGGGATCAACGATGATCTTACCCTGTAATTCAGTAGCATATTGTTTTAATAGTTCCTGAATCGTGCTAAACCATACTGACATTATAATGATGTCTGCTTCCTTAATGGCAGCAGAAACTTCAGCGGCTTTGGCTAGACTTCCCAGTTGTTGTGCTAATGCAGTGGCATCTTCTAACCTATGGCTTGCTACGATTACTTCGCGATTTCCCTTAACCAGGTTTGAAGCAACTGCTTTTCCGATGTTACCGAGGCCGATTACGGCCACTTTTGATTTGTTTGTTGTCATATATTTTTTTTTGATGTTTAATTTGTTGGTACAAAGCAACATCAAACAGGGAGGCCGCACCAATGACCTGGTTTAAGAAAAAGTATTGATCTAGATTAATCCCGATAGCTATCGGGATTCGCCTTTAGCCATCCGACTACGGATTCTGCTCAAAAATTCAGGTGTAACTCCGAGATAGGCGGCAATCTGCACTTGCGATAAACGATTCAGGAGATGCGGGTAGGTTTCAAGAAATAACTGGTACCGTTCTTCGGCCGTAGAGCTGAAAAGCTGAGTCATTCGCTGCTGTTGATGCATGAAGTGATTTTCCAGCAGCACTCTGAAAATGCGATCAAACTTGGGAGCCTTAACATACAGGTCAATCAAATCCGAATGATTAATGCGAAGTACCACCGTGTCTTCCAGTGCATCAATATTTAGTTTTGCAGGCTTCATTTTGTGAAAGCTGGTCAGGTCCAGAATCCAGTAATTTTCGGTGGCAAATTGAAGGATATGATACACGCCTTTGTCATCAACCATATAGAGCCGCAGGCAACCGCGCACCACAAAATAAAAGTACTCGCACACATCGCCATGTTGGAGCGCAAACTGTTTTTTCAGAAACAGATGCGGATGAAACTTCGCCCTGACCAACTCTTGCTCCCCGGTACTCAAGGGAATAAGCTTGTTGAAATAATCAAGCAGGGGTTGAGCGGATGTTGTAGTAGAATTATCCATTCCGTGATCGATCTATGGCAGTTTCTCAAAGATAGTCATGAATATGCTTAACGAGGTATTCAATTTGTTTTCTTATTTTCGTTAATACCCATCATTATGCAACGTGACACAAAGCTGGTCTTAGTTAAAGTCATACACACGTTGATCTGGATATTCTTCAACTTTGTCATTTTCTACATGCTTTATGCCGTATTGCAAAACAAGATTGACAGGTGGCTGTGGATAGGGTATGGGTTAGTATTACTGGAGGGCCTTACATTACTTCTCTTTAAGTTCTTTTGCCCGCTAACATTAATAGCCCGCAAGTATTCGGATTCAACAAAAGACAACTTTGACATTTATCTTCCAAACTGGTTAGCCAGGTATACGAAGGTGATCTATACCTCCATCATGGTAATTATTAGTATACTCACCGTGTATCGTCTTTGGACATAAACGCCCGGCACTCATTAAAATATAATTACAAAAATAGTTGTATGACTATATATATAGTTATACATTTGTTTCATGACGCACAGGGAACTGACCAAGGCGGAAGAACAGGTAATGCAAATCCTTTGGAAGCTCGGCAAGGGGTTTCTGAAAGATATTCTTGAAAGTTTTCCGCAACCAAGGCCAGCTTATACAACCGTTTCTACGGTGATACGAGTGCTGGTCAGGAAGGGATTTATAGGTTTTAAAACCTACGGTAAGATTAATGAGTACTATCCTCTTATTTCCAAAACTGATCATTTTAAGAGTAAACTAAAACCAATCATTACCAATTATTTTGATGGTTCAAAGCGCGACCTGGCTTCTTTTTTTGCCAACACCCATTTGAATCTTTCCGAACTGGAAGCGGTAAAATCGCTCATTGAAGAAAAGATTACTAAACTAAAACGTGGGAAATAGATGCTTGCAACGGGTTTATATCTTATTAAATCGTGTGTGTATGTAATGGCTTTTTACATTCCCTTTATCCTGATCCTTAAACGCACCACCTTCTTTTCAATAAACCGGATATACCTGGTATCAGGACTTTTACTTTCATTCGTTCTTCCTCTGTACACAGGGCTCACCGCAATTCCGGCATACACACCTCCGGATCTGCCATTTATGGAACCCCTTGTCATACAAACTGAATCTGTTATTTCACTGTCAACCAAGCCTGCGAGTTCGTTAAGCTTTGTCTCTCTCCTCATTATTATTTACCTGGCAGGAATTGTTATTAGAGTTATACGGTTAGCTTTTTCAATCAGAGGCATTTTAAAACTCAAACAGCAGGGAGAGATTTTAGCCTATCACGACTTAACGGTTGTTAAAACGAATACATCGATTCCATTTTCTTTCTTCAGGTATGTGTTTTTGCCAAAGGTTCTTAATGATCCTGGAATTTTAGAGCATGAGTTGGCTCATGTCCGGCAATATCACTGGTTAGATTTATGGATCGTTGAAGTAGCGTCTATTATTCTTTGGTTTAACCCGGTGATGCTTGTCTACAAGCGCTCCTTAAAACAGCAGCATGAATACCTGGCAGACCAGTCGGCAATAAAAAGCGGAATTGACCTTGGAGAATACCTGATCAGCATCAGGCAACAAATTGAACTCGCAATCCCCGCTCCGCTAATCAGTGAATTTTATTTTCAATCCATTAAAAACCGAATCAATATGTTGACAAACGAAAGAACCTCAGTCTATAAGCTAGC
>JBEBJH010000373.1:0-2765 GCA_040079965.1 Cyclobacteriaceae bacterium | reverse complement strand
TGGCGGACTGCGATACCGTAGTGATGGCGTTGGGGTGTAGCGTCAATCCCATCATTCCTTCTACCGATGCGGAAATTCGTACGAACAAGTGGGGAGTTATCTTGGTGGATAATAATACCTGTGAGACCAGCAAGAAAGGTGTGTTTGCTGCTGGCGATGCAATCACGGGTGGGTCAACCGTTATACAAGCGATGGGCCAGGCGAAGAAAGCTGCGGTAGGTATTCACGAATACCTGATGGGAAAGTAAACCGAAGTGCTGAGGTCAACTCATAAAAGAGAAACAGATTAAACAGGTTCAATTTTTGTTGAACATCAAACCGAGAGCTGCATTCTGAGCTCGTATCGTCCCTCGCAGGAGACGATACTGGACACAAAATAAGTAGTTTTCTTCAGAAGTAAAACGCAGAGCGAATGATCCCCCAAGGAAGAGAACGCACATCTGAATTTGGGGATCCTTCGCTAAAGTATACTTCGATCAAAAAGTAAGTTGTACCATCATAAACGATTCAAACAAGAATGAGACTAAGCTAACCGCTCAGGATTGGTTTTCAATTTTTAGTATACAAGTCGGCAATCTGAACTCTTCCATGCGGATTCTACCCCTCAAGTACACACCCATTAATCATTGTCCATTAACCATTAATTCCTCACTTCCCCACCTCAATCTTATTCCTGTCACTCAGGTGTTTTTCAACCCACCCAATCCACCGGGTGTAAACATCCAGTGCGCGTACCGGGTCGGCTGGAAAATGATCGGGGCCCGGATAGGCGATGAATTGTGTTTCAACACCATTGTCGCGCAAAGCGCCAAACAGTTTGTATGATCCCGTTACTGTTACTCTCGAATCGGCCGCCTTCGACATGATTAGCGTAGGCACTTTGATCTTATTAAAATACCAGATGGGAGAATTTTTATAAGCCCACTCAAGATTATCACCTACGTAAGGCGACTCAACAATAGCATGTCTTCGCATCCGGTTTAAATCATTTAAACTATACATGTCCGTGAAGTCAACCGGGGCAGCACCGGCTACGGCTGCTTTCCAAACCTCGGGGTAGCGACCGATTAACCACGAAGTCATCCAGCCACCGTACGACCAGCCCGTTACTGCGATCTGATCTTTATCTACATAGGCTCTTTCTTTCAATGCATTCACACCACTTACTACATCCTGGCCGGGGCCTTCGCTGGGATCGGCTGAAATAGCGCTTTGAAATTTGTTTCCGAGATTATTGCTGCCGCGGTAGTTGGGTTCAAATACAATCCACCCTTTCGCAGCCAGTGCCTGTGGCAAGGCATTAAATCCGGGAAGCGATGAAGCCGTGGGGCCACCATGTATATAAAGTACCAGTGGATATTTCTTTTCAGGAAAAAAATCCGGAGGGTACGTAATCACCCCATTGGGTTGCAACCCATTCGTGCTGTTCCATACAAACATCTCTTGCTTTCCCAATTTCAGTTCTTTCACAAACGAATTGAAACTGGTTAGCAACACGGGTTCGTCAGCAAGCGTTGGTTTATAATAAATCTCGATAGCATTATCGGTGGTGGCGCCACTCAGCACCATACCTTTTTTCGAAACACTTACCTCAGCAAGACGAACGACATTACCGAGGGTTACTTTGGTAAACTTGTTTTGGTGCAACTGCCATAGTGCACTTCCATCAGTGTCTATGCCCTTCAGCAACACCTTGCCATCGGGCAACCACATCACCTGATTTATTTCGCGGTCGAGTGGAGCGGTGATGTTGGTGATCGTACCCGACTTCAAATCTACCTGGTGCCAATCCGAAATATTCGCATCCACTCCATCGCGAGGATAAGTAAACCACACCTGCTGATTGGAAGGAGTAATAATGGGTGTTCCTTCATTATCCTTATTGCCTGTGATGGGTTTCATTTCTTTGGTGGCCACGTTGTATAAAATATTTTTTCCATACGTAGTGATTCCCGAATGCGCTGAAGGGTAGTGCGTAAAAGCAAGCAAATTACTGTTGCCCGACCAACTGAGCGTGGTAGTCGCTAACCCCGTAGAGGTTGAGCCTTCGTTGGTGATGCGTTGTGCGTTGCTGGTAGCATCGGCAATCCACACATGAGTATTCAGCGGAGCACCTGACACAAACATATCATTGTCGCCCACTTCAAACGAGTCATTGAATTTAGTTGCGTCTGTGGGTTTTGGTTTATCTTCTTTGGCGAGGTAGGCCAGCCATTTTTCATCCGGACTCCAGGCGTAGCGCATAATGCCCGTGTTGCTTTTGGTAATTACCTGAACCGCACCGGTCTTTATAGTGAGTAGTTGCACCTGGCGGACGTTCTCGCTGGTTGCAATCAACGCGATGTCGCCATTGTTCATCCATGTGGGAGCGCTGATTTCTTTCAGGTCTTTACCCACAACCTGTTGCTGTTTGGTTTGCAGGTTTAATACAACCAGTTCACGGTCGAAATTATTTTTCTCGAGGTTTCTGCGGGCTGTTATAAACAGAGCTCTGTTTCCATCCGGAGAAATTTTCAGGTCGGTGACATTCACCAGTTGGTTGATGTGCTCAATAGTAAAGCGCCCCGGTTGCGCACGCGAAGCATACGCGGCAACCAACAGTAGGAAAACATAACCGAAGGCAGTTCTTTTCATAGCGCACAGGTTTGGTTGAATTTAGAAATTACTTTCTGTATATCATACAAAAGGTGCTCCGGGTGGGTTGAATCCCCTAATAGGCTGACTTATCAGCAGCATTGACATAGTCTCTTATCCATGTTCTTTAT
>JBEBJH010000139.1:0-12958 GCA_040079965.1 Cyclobacteriaceae bacterium | reverse complement strand
CAATAATACTTCCGTGAATGAATTCAACACCTCCGGGCAGATTCTCTTCGAATCCGCCACTAAGGTCATCTAACACAAAAACCTTATGACCTTGTTTCTGAAGCTCGCGTACGACATGGGCCCCCAAAAATCCGGCACCGCCTGTTACAAGAGAAATTGGCATACTATTATACTTTGGCGCAAAGTGTAATTTTTTTTTTAATTATGAATTCAAACCGACAATTGTTTTTAGGGATAGAAAAACGGTTCAACGCCTAGTGCTTTTCTTTTAGGCTTTTGATTTCAGAGGGTTGCATCCATGTTAATTATTTTCGCGAAGTTTGAAGTTTTAATACAATTTTGAAGGTTAAATTCATGCTCCGCAAGCTGAGTCAATACATTGTTGAATTTAAATCTGGTTTTAGAACCAAGGGATCTTTTGCTCAGAATTTTGCGATTTCTTTCTCAGGTACCGCCCTCGCTCAGGTCCTAGGGTTTATTTTCACCCCATTTATCGCAAGGATTTACGGACCGGAAATCTATGGGCTATTTGCCCTCTTCGTATCTATTACTAACAATATCGCTCCTGTTGCTACACTTCAATTTCCTAGTGGCTTTGTTGCAGCAAAAGGAGAAGCTGAATTTCATAATCTTATAAGGATAACATTTCTGGTATTAGTTTTTTTTACTGCCTTGATATTCCTACTTACTTATTTCTTTAAGACACCAATTCTTAATTTTTTCAATGCAAATGCCTTGATACCTTTTGCATTTATTATTCCGGTTTATATTTTTTTTATGGGGCTGGATCAAATTCTGCTGGGTTGGAATATCAGACGCAAGGAATTTAAAAGAGGAGCTATTGGCAAAATTTTTTCTGTAATCACTAGTAAAGGACTTACAGTTTTATGGGGAATAATTGCCGGACCTGTACCATTAGGAATGATAATAGGAAATTTACTAATATATCCTTTTGAAAGTCTAATCAAGTTGAACCGGTCTATTCGAAAGGAACTTCGCCTTTTTCTCAACTGGCCATCCTTGCAATCTATAAAGGCCACACTTATTAACTTTAGAATATACCCTTATTATGTTACCACAGGTATGATCATCAATAATCTTAGTAATCAATTGCCTGTGTATTATTTTTCGGTTGCTTTTAATCAGTCCATAGTCGGGTATTTTGCTTTGGCGAGTAGTTTGGTAATGATGCCAATTTCTATCGTGGTCACCTCATCAACAACGGTTTTTTTGCAGAAAGCAGCGGAAGTTTATCAGCAACAACCTGAGCAACTAAAAGGAATAGTGAATCTGCTCTATAATCGACTTTTTTGGTTGAGTTTAGTTCCGTTGGTCTTTTTTGCCCTTTTAAGTGAGTGGGCATTTGTAGTAATCTTTGGTGAAGAGTGGAAACAGGCAGGCGTGTTCGCATCATTTTTGGCTATGGGAGCAATATTCAGCGTTCCGGCTAACCCCTTGGCAGTACTATTTCGAATAATGCATCACGAACGAGATAATTTTTTCATCAATTTAATTTTTATTGGAGTTAAGTTTGTTGGCTTATTATGGGGTATTATAAATGAAAATATACTTTTTTCGGTTATCGGTTTTAGTATAGCTATGATGATGGGGTATGCTACCCAAATTTTCTGGCTTTTTGGAATGGTAAGATTGGAGCGGGCAATACTGATTCGGGATCTTGTTATTGTAAGTCTTTTATTTTGCCTCATAGTGTTTATTAAGTTATGACGGATTCGGTGAGTATGAAAACAAGGTTACAGAATAGAATTTCAAATGAATGGATTGTTAGGAAGAACAAGGTTCTTAAATTATTTAGAAAACTTTATTCGGATCAGCACCAACTTACCTCAACCACTTTTGAGGATCGGTACCCGGAATTGTTTGAGGAGAGTCGCAGAGCACTAACTGATTTTGCTGATAAGGAAACTTCTATTCTTTCTTTTGGCTGCTCAACCGGTGAGGAATGTTTTTCATTAAGAAAGTATTTTACTGAGAGCACAATAATCGGTGTGGACATTAACAGGAGGAACCTCGTTAAAGCAAGAAAAAAAAATAGTGATCAAAAGATTCGTTTCATTTACAGCTCGGAAGAGAATATTAAAAACGAAGGCCCCTATCGCATAATTTTTTGCTTGTCAGTTTTATGTAGATGGGAGGACACAAAAGATCTTGATAATTGCGAAAAAATTTACCCATTCTCTAAGTTCCAGGATACTGTAAATATGCTTTCTGAGAAGCTTTTACCTGGAGGCCTTTTGGTAATCTATAACAGCAACTTTGCATTTGAAGATACTGATCTTTATACTCATTCAGAATATGTAACAATAGATGCCCCCTCTGTTTCAGATAGTGGTTTTGTTACTAAGTTCGATAGGAGAGGTAACCGTGTTCCAGGCATTCATAAGTCTTGCATTTATAGAAAGCGTCATGGGATTGTCTAATATTATCCTTTGTATGAATTTATGAGTAAGAGTAATCAAAAACACATTTGCAATGAGCTTTAATAAAGAACAATATTGATGGAGTTGAAGCCATGAAAATATTGATTAAGGGGTATTACGGATTTGGTAATCTTGGCGATGATATCCTAATGACCACAACGTATCATTTGTTGAAGAATAGATTCCCAGCTGCAGAACTTTTTATATTCTCTAACTTCACTAGTAATCTCAACGGTTTTAATCGCCAGCCGAATTACAATAAATACATCTGGCATCTTTTGGGCGAAGAAGTTCAGATTATTGATTGGACATATAGGGGAGACTTTGATTTAATTGTTGATGGAGGAGGAGGTGTATATTTTGATTACAGTATTGGATCATCGGTATGGGGGTTACTCAATGCGGTTAATAAGTTTATGGGGGTAACTATTCTGTATCGGATTGACGTCATTTTGCGAAAGGTGTTTGGCAGGAAAAGACATTTAGGGTTTAAACGAAGAGCGGGATTCGGACTGGGAATAGGGCCATACTCGAACAGTTCAAGATTGTTGTACCAGCATTTGGTTGAGATTGGGTCGACCAATATCTTATTTGTTCGAGATAATACCAGCCTAAAGCTACTTCAAGCGTTTCGATTTTCGGGTATCAAGGATTTGAGCTCTGATATAGCTTTTCTTTCTCAGTACTGGTTAAACTCGGAAGTTAAACAGAGGCCAGGAGAGAATTTTCAAAATAGAATCGGCATCATATTGTTAGATTGGCATGAAGGAAATGATTCGCGTTTTGAAGAATTTCAAAAGTTTGCTGATCATTTAATTGTAAGGGGAACAAGAGTAACTTTTTTCTCCTTCGATGAGAATCATGACATTAAGTACATCAGAAAATTTCAAGAAGGCTATTCTCTTGTGGTCTGGCGGCCCAATGAAATTTCTATATCTGATTTTTTAAACACCCTCTCAGCGCAGGATATTTTATTTTCTGCACGAGCGCATGGAGTTATTATAGGCTCAATTTTGAAGGTACCCTCCATTTGTATTGCCACCTCTCAAAAGTTAATCGAGGTTTCCAGATTGCTTCCGCTTAGCACTTCCCTTGTTAATGAACCAATCCAGGAAGAGCAACTTTTTAATCAACTTGAGAATGTACAAAGTAATTATTCCGAACGCTTAAAATATCTTGATCTGGATATCGAGAGAAATGAAAAATTGGCGATTGAATCTTGGTTGGAATTTTCCAAGCACTTATGAAAGAGCCATTTTTCAGCATCATACTCCCATCGTACAATAGAGCAAATCATCTTGATACGGCCATCGGATCAGTCTTAAATCAAATGTTTGAGAATTTTGAACTTATTATCGTTGATGATGGGAGCACAGACAGTACCCGTTTAGTTGTAGAGCGATGGAATGATGAACGAATCAGCTACTTCTTTAAGGAAAATGAGGAGCGAAGTATTGCCAGAAATTTCGGAATTTCTAAGGCCCGAGGTCGCTATATAAATTTTCTCGATTCGGATGACTTTTTTTACCCTCACCATTTAGAGACAGCCTCAAAGAAATTAACAGATCTTGATTATCCACCACTCCTTCATTTAGGTTTTGAGATAAGGAAAGTGAGCGGTGAGCTGATTAGGACTTATTCCAATTACAATTCAAAAATTAACAAAGAGATTATCAATGATAATTTATTGATAAGTAGCAGCTTTTTCATTGAGAGGATTATTCTATCTCAAGTAAATTTCATCCCTAGTCCTGATGCTATAATTTCTGAAGATTGGTGTTTGTGGTTAAGGCTTGCTGCCCGTTACCCTATTATCATTGATAAGACTGTTACAAATGTCATTATAGAGCATCCAGAAAGGAGTCTTAATAATTTAAATGCCGAGAATGTAGAGAGGTCCTTGAACCTTGTAATTAATACTCTCAAAGCGGACGAAATGGTGCTTCATGTTTATTCTACTGATTTTAATAAATTCGTTGCCCGTAATTTTTGCTTTGTAGCCCTTTGTTTTTCAGTAAATGGAAATGTTGAGAAAGCTTCTCATTACCTTTCTCTGGCACATGCTGAGTATCCATCAATTATTTATACTCGTAATTATCTCGCTGTAAAAAGGAAGATTATTCAAATCAAAACCCGGAAAGTTTTCCGATTAGGAAATGGATAGGCAACAAAAGAGAATTTTGCTGCTTATTCCCAATCTCGATTTTGGCGGGGCTCAAAGTTCTTTTTCACGGTTAAGCCTTTTATTAAAGCCTTATTGCACATTACTTCTTGTAGCATTCAATAAAGAGAACATTGCCCCTTTGGAATTTGGAGGAAACTTGGTTGACCTCGGGATTCCAGGCTCGCAATCTATTTTAAAAAAGGCCTTCTATTTTTTCAAACGCGTTAAACGATTAAAGGAGATTAAAAAGGAGTTTGCTCCTCACACCTCTATCAGTTTTTTGGAGGGAGCTGATTATGTAAACTTACTTTCTTCTGTTGGTGAAGACATCTTTTTTTATGTTCATGGTTCAAAGCTCTATGACAGGAATATTAGGGGGTTAATCGGGTTTCTGCGGAAAAGAGTATTCATTCCGCTATTTTATGCGAAGGCTGATAAAATTCTTGTGGTAAACAACCGGATAGCTGAAGAATTGAGCCTATACTTTAGACTTTCCCATGTTGATTATGAAGTAGTGCCAAACTTTTATGATTTTAACGAAATTAAGAGAATGGCTAGATTACCTTTAAGCGAATCGATTGATAGATTCTTTAAAGAGAATATTGTTATATGTATATCAGGTCGTCTTGCTGCAGAAAAAGGAATTGATCAGTTTGTTAAGATCTTACCGGAATTAACAGACCGATACAAAACCCTGAAGTTGGTACTTGTTGGAGATGGGCCAGAGAAGGATGCACTAGTGAACAATTTAAAGAACCTGGAAATATCTTATAGAACAGTTACCACAGAAGATTGGACAGCTTATGAAAGCACCTCTGTATTATTTCTTGGGTACCAGAGTAATCCGTACAGGTTTATGTCCAGATCCTACATGCTAGTTCTACCTTCCCTTAATGAGGGAATGCCTAATACTATTGTAGAAGCTATGGGACTAGGCGTACCTGTTATAGTGTCTGATTGCAATTACGGTCCACGCGAATTGTTAAGTAATCAAAAGGAATCGTCTGATTGGCCTGAATACTCGGCTTATGGAATTCTTGTTCCAGTGTGGAGTCATCAGCAGTCTTATAAAAGTTGGGTTATTGCCATAGATACTCTGATTAAAGATTCTTCTTTGCGAGATAAATACATTCAGCAGGGTAGGAGTAAAGCAACCGAGTTCTCTAAGGAAAATATGATAAGTAAATGGAGGGAACTTCTGAAATTGTAAAGGTTAATGGAACACAATCCGCGAGTATTGATCATTGAAAATTCAAAAGCTTATACAGGTGCGTTTAAATCAATATTTGCATTTTCAGAGTATCTTAATGATCGATTTGAATTTTTCTATTGTTTGCCTTCGGATTCCAAGATAAGGACGCAGATCTCAAAGAATTTAATTACAATACCCTTTTTGGAATTACGTAGATCATTTTGGGTAACAATTCTTTATTTACCCTACCTCTTTCTTAATTCTATTCGAATCCATCGGTTTTGTAAGCGACAGCGTATTTCTATCATTCACGTTAATGATTTGTATAACCTGTGTGGTGTAGTGATTAAATTCCTTTGGCCTTCCTATAAGGTTGTTTACCATGTTCGGTTGATGCGCGGATCATACGTTCGGTTTTTTTATGATGTCTGGTTAAGATTAACCCTCAACTATGCGGATCAAGTAATTTGCGTGTCGAACGCGGTAAAGAAAAATATAGCAGATAGTTACGTGAAGGCCAAGGTGACAATAATTTATGACGCTATCCCTGAGCACGAAAATTATCCTGATCAAATTCAGCCCCCTCACCATGAAATCAAACTTCTTTATTTATCGAATTATATTTCTGGTAAGGGGCAAAAATATGCGTTACGCTCGTTCAAAATTGCTCAAGACAAACTTCACAATTGTCTACTTGTCTTTGCGGGTGGTGATATGGGATTAGAGAAAAACAAGAAATATAAAATGGAGTTACTAGACTTGTCAACAGAACTTGGCATTAGAGATAGCGTTCAATTCACTGATTTTGTTTCTGACAGTGAGTTGCTCATTAAGACATCTGATATTTTGTTGAATTTTTCAGAATCAGAGTCTTTCTCTATGACTTGTCTGGAAGCCATGTTTTATGGTACTCCCGTGATTGCGTCCGACAGTGGGGGACCTGCCGAACTTATTGAGAATGAGATATCAGGTTTACTTGTCCCAAATCGCAATGTTAACAGTATGGCTGAGGCGATTGTCAGGCTCTCCTCAGATGCCCAACTCAGGAGTCGCTTGGCTAATTCCGCTAAACTGAGAGCCAAGGCAAAATTCTCTTTGAAAAAAAGCGCGGAAAGCCTGGCGGTCGTTTACAATGATTTGATCCAATAATCCGATATTTAAGGTTTTATAACTGAGGTTACTCGTTTGCTGCTGTAGCGATTAATCCGATATACCTTTAGTCAATGCGCTTTATATTAGGTCTGTTTTTTATTTTGGCATTCGATCATGGCTTTGCTCAATGTATTACTGCAGACTTCTCTTCATCGCCAACAGCGTGTATTAATCAGAAATTATACTTTGAGAATCTCACCACAGGAGCCTCCTCTTATCAGTGGGATTTTTGTAGCGGAGAACTAGTACTTACTCCACAAGCTACCATTGCCGCCACAAATAATCTACTTTTCCGCACCCGATCAATAAGGATCATACAACAGGGACTTTCCTGGTATGGATTTACCATTGATCAGGCATCCACCCCTAACCGATTGATCCGTTTCAACTTTGGAAATAGCCTGTCTAATGATCCCTTTATTGTTGATTTAGGAAACCCAGCCGGTGAACTAAATGGTGCTTACGATTTTCAAATGTACCAGGAGTCTAATAATTGGTATGGATTAGTAGTAAACACCGGATCTAATGTATTACTGCGATTGAATTTTGGAAATAATCTTCAATCAACACCATCGGTGCAAAACCTTGGCTCATTTGGAGTTCTTAATACACCCAATGGAATTTTTCTTACCTCTTTCAACGGATCACTATCGGCTTTTGTAACTAATGGTGTTACATCGGAAATTGTTCGTATCGATTTTGGTAATTCAATTCTAAATTCGCCAACTGCAAGTTCATTTTCAATTTCAGGTGGCTCAGGTTTACGTGGCATAACCATTACCCGAGAGTGCGATCGCTGGTTTGGCCTGGTAACATCGTATAGTAACGGAAAAGTTTTTTGGTTGGATTTTATTAATGGACTTAATCAAACTCCTCAGTCAGGGGAAATTACTTTTTTTACTTCTTATAATTTTCCGGCCAACGTTTCAATTGCTTTAGATGGTGGTGAATATTACGCTTTCATTCAATCAGCTCTGGGTGAGCAGTATAGGCTTTCTTTTGGAAGCAGCATACTTGATAAAACCGGTGCGGGTGTCAACTTAGGTAACTATGGTATATCTGGTGAAAATTTTGCGTTGGAGTTAATTAAAGTTGATTCCGATTGGTTTGGATTCTCAATAGATCTCGCAAACAGAAGACTTGTGCGGTTAACTTTCCCAACTTCATGCGATGCTAACTACGCAATAATAGATCAGAAAGACCCTCCTTTAATTAATTATACCTCAGACGGAGTCAAGAAGGCATCATTAATGGTCGTCTCCACGAGTGGAGCGATTAGTTCTTTAAGTAATAGCATTGTGGTTTCAACAAGCGAAGCCCCAGACATTAATTTCACGTCTCAAAATGCCTGCGTAAATAATGTGGTATTATTTTCTTCTCAAAGTATTTCCGGGGGCATTACCAATTATGATTGGAATTTTGGCGATGCAGGTGTTTCAGCTCTACCAAACCCATCACATACTTTTTTAACAATAAATGAGTATTCGATTGAGCTTACGGTAACTGCGGCCAATGGGTGTCAAAACCTTGCTCAGAAGCAGGTTGAGATTTACAGCGAACCCATTGCGGATTTTACTTTACCAGCGGCCAATGTTTTCTGCACCAATCAGGATTATATTTTTGTCAATGCATCTTCTTTGGATGTTGCTTCTAATCCCACGTGGGAATGGAGTTTGAATGGAAATGTGGTTTCATCTGCTCTTGATTTATCAACTCAATTTTCTTCCAATCAACCCCAGGAGATTAAATTGAAAGCAGCTATCCCCGGATGTGAAAGTGAAATCACAAAGAGCATTAGTTCTGTTCAGACGGGGCCACTCACTGATTTTACATTCTCTAATAGTTGTCAGGGTATTCCCATCATGTTCACAAATACAACAACGGGTACGGTTGTCGATTATACTTGGAATTTTGATGATGGGAATACATCAGCCCAACATGATGGTGTCAACGTCTATTCAAATTCGGGAAAATACCAGGTAACGCTGGAAGCGACTAACTCATCCGGTTGTCATAATTTTGCAACAAAGGAAATTACTATTTATTCAAAGCCTCAACCTAATTTCTCCCTTGATCTACCACCATTCTCATGCAGCGGGTCATCTTCTCAGTTCAATGATTTAACACCACCGTTATCAGACAGTAACATTTCTTCCCGTTTATGGAGTTTTGGTGATGTTACTAATGGGAGCTCAACACAAACAAATCCTGCCTATACTTACAATGAAGCGGGGGATTACCAGGTTTCCCTTCAAGCGACTTCTAATTTTGGATGCAGTAATACCATTCTGAAAGCGATTACTATATCACCCTCACCTGTAGCCAATTTTACAAATACTCCGGTTTGCTTAAATCAGGTCACCCAGTTTACGGACGCCTCTGGAACTGAGGTGAAGGCATGGTTATGGTCTGTTCAAAACAGTTCGTACACGACTAAGAATGCAACTCACACGTTCAATACCACAGGAACTCAGACAGCAATGTTGACAGTAACTGGAAACAATAATTGTGTGAGCCAGATTTCAAAGGCCATAACCATACCCGTTCCTGTTTCAATCGATTTCACTTCCCAAAATACGTGTGCAACTAAACTGTCCGTTTTTGCTGAGACAAATTCTGGTGGTGCGGACCCAGCTGTTTCATGGACGTGGGATTTTGCTGGACAATCAGGCATCGGTTCTCCGGCACAACATGTGTTTTCAACGGTAGGAAGCTTTTCAGTTAAACTAAGTTCAACACGCTTTTCAGGGTGTGAGTATTCAGTTACGAAGTCGATAAATATTATTCAGCCACCTGTTGCACAGTTTACAATGACACCAGAGAGTGGGGGAGCTCCATTAACGGTTGGTTTTACAAATACCTCCTTATCGACAACCAATTTTTTATGGAAGTTCAACAATGCAAATAACTCTACCAGTACAGAGTACTCGCCTTCATTTGTATTTGATCAGTTAGGAACTTATCCGGTTGAATTGATAGCCAGTAATTCTATAGGCTGCAGCGACAGTATAAAAAAAGATGTGCAGGTGGTAGTGCCCCAAATCAATGCAGCGCTATCCGGATTCAGTTTAACAGCTAATTCTGACGGAACGTTAATGGCAATGGTTACAGTTATGAATAGAAGTAATATCCCTATCTCAAATCCAGACATTTATCTCGATTTATCCGGACTCACTCAGGTTAAAGAAATGTTTTCTGGAACAATTCAGCCAAATCAATCTATTACCCGAACGCTAACCTCAGCTATTATGCCAGTGAATCTTAACTATGCTTGTGCAGAGGTTTTGATTACCGGAGACGCGAATTCTTTTGATAATCGGGAGTGCATCAATCTTAATAGTGAAATTGTTTTTATTCAACCGTACCCTAACCCCGCCAACGAAATAATATATCTTGATTGGATCAATCAGGACCTGGAGTCATTTCGGGTTATAATTTACAATTCTTCCGGTCAAGCAGTATTGAATCAAACTTATTCTGATCTGTTGCCAGGCTTAAACCAGGTGGAAATAAATGTAAGTCAACTTGCTCCTGGAATTTATTTAGCTTCCTATTCTGCAGGAAATGTTTCCAAAAGTTTAAGGTTTTCGGTAGTACACTAACATTCTATCAAGAAGAATTTTATATCTTGAGATAGTATCAAGCCGGAATTTTATTTTAATTTTACTATAACGTGTGACTGAAACTTACCTTTTCTTTTGATGAAGCATAAACTTGACCCTACCGACCGAAAGATTTTAGAAATCCTACAGGCAAATTCAAACATAACGAATGCGCAACTTGCACATGAGATCGGATTATCACCAGCACCTACACTTGAACGTGTAAAAAAACTTGAAAATTCGGGCGTCATCAAAAGTTATCATGCCGTAGTCGATATGGCAAGTGTTGGATTGGGGGTTTCTACATTCGTTATGGTCTCATTAAAAGGTCATAACAAAGAAAACATTGCCAAATTCGTAAGTGCTATCCAGACAATCGAAGAAGTGATTGAATGTCATCATGTAACAGGGCAGGCAGATTTTATTTTGAAAATTGTAGCTCCTGATATTCCTTCTTATCAAAATATAATGCTCGAAAAAGTTACAACAATAGAAGTGGTAGACAATATGCAATCCACTATTATACTTTCCACCTTCAAAGACAGCAAAGCCGTACCCTTACCATGAGTCAAACGTCTGAAAAAACATTGATTCTAAACTCTGATCAGGTTGATCAAAAGATAAGGCGTATTGCGTACGAAATTTTTGAGAACAATTTTAAAGAAAAGGTTCTTGTGTTGGCAGGCCTCGATGGACAAGGGTATGCTTTTGCCAAACTTCTGGCCGGAGAACTTGAAACTATTTCCCCCATTACTTTGAAGGTTGTTAAGGTAACGTTAGATAAGTTGGCTCCCCAACAATCTGAAGTTACGTTGGATGTTGATGCGAAAGAGCTTAAAAAGAAGTGTATCATTCTAATAGATGATGTATTGAATACTGGCCGCACGCTTGCATATGGGATGAAACCATTTTTGACCTCCGAAGTAAAAAAGATTGAAGTGGCGGTGTTGGTAAACCGGAGTAACACGTTGTTTCCAATAACTCCTACATACACCGGATATCAGCTAACGACTATTTTGAATGACCACGTGGAAGTAGTCCTTGGAAAAAAGTCAGCCGTGTACCTTCTCTAATCTCATTAAAGAAAGACTTTGTCAGTTCACAAATCATCCGATGTAAAGAAGATCACTACCCACCAGCTTCAGGAAATGAAGAACCGGGGTGAGAAGATCGCTATGCTGACAGCTTACGATTATAGCATGGCTCGAATTATTGATGGGGCTGGCATTGATGTAATTCTGGTAGGTGACTCAGCGTCTAATGTTATGGCAGGCAATGAAACTACCTTACCTATCACGCTCGATCAGATGATTTATCACGCAAGTTCAGTTGTAAAGGCGGTGAAGCGCGCATTGGTGGTGGTGGATATTCCATTTGGCTATTACCAGGGGAGCTCTGGTGAGGCCTTGCGGTCTTCTATTCGGATCATGAAGGAATCGGGAGGACATGCTGTAAAGCTGGAAGGTGGAAGCGAAGTGAAAGACTCTGTATTAAGGATACTAAGTGCAGGGGTGCCGGTTATGGGCCACCTTGGACTAACCCCGCAATCGATTTACAAGTTTGGAACCTATACAGTGCGTGCCAGGGAGGAGGCGGAAGCAAATAAACTTTTGGAAGATGCCCAACTCTTACAGGAATGCGGTTGCTTCGCTCTCGTTTTAGAAAAAATTCCGGCTGAACTGGCAAAAAAAGTAGCCAGTAGTTTACAGATTCCTGTAATAGGTATAGGAGCAGGCCCCGATGTGGATGGCCAAGTGTTGGTTATGCAAGATATGCTTGGTATTACCAAAGATTTTAAGCCTCGATTTTTACGCAGATATGCCGATTTGCATAGTGTGATTACCAAGGCGGTGGCTAACTATGTAGATGATGTAAAGGCAAGAGATTTCCCCAATCAGGAAGAGAAGTATTGAACGGTAGTTTTAATTACCTCGATAATTTCTATTTTCGCCCAATTATTTAGTAGAATTCAATTTTAATCATACGAAAATGAGCAATCAAAAAATCACCATCAGCAACGGAAAACTTACTGTTCCCGACAACCCTACTATCCCTTTTATTGAAGGAGATGGCACAGGGCCAGATATATGGCGTGCATCACAGCATGTATTTGATTCAGCGGTAGCCAAAGCCTATGGCGGCAAAAAGAAAATAAACTGGAAGGAAGTGATGGCTGGCGAAAAGTCATTTAATAAAACCGGTAACTGGCTTCCTGACGAAACACTGGATGATTTCAGAGAATATCTGGTGGGCATAAAAGGTCCGCTTACCACGCCTGTGGGCGGAGGTATTCGTTCGTTAAATGTAGCCTTGCGTCAGATTTTGGATTTGTATGTATGCCTTCGCCCAGTTCGTTGGTATCAGGGCGTTCCCTCACCGGTAAAAAATCCAGGAGCCGTTGATATGG
>JBEBJH010000138.1:0-13003 GCA_040079965.1 Cyclobacteriaceae bacterium | reverse complement strand
GGACATACAATCGAACCATTGGTTTCAGTGCCTATAGAAATAGCGCACAGGTTAGCAGCGGCAGATACGCCTGAACCGGAACTTGAACCACACGGATTGCGATCGAGCACATAAGGATTCTTTGTCTGACCTAACATGCCACTCCAACCGCTGGATGACATATCGCCCCGGAAGTTGGCCCACTCGCTCAGGTTTGCTTTGCCGATAATCACTGCGCCTGCATCGCGAAGTTTTTTAGTGATATGGCTATCATTTGGTGGATAGGAATCGCGTAGTACAGTAGCCCCGGCTGTGGTGGGCATATCATACGTGTTAATGTTGTCTTTTAATATAATGGGTATGCCATGCAATGGGCCGCGGCTTTTGCCATCCTTTAGTTCCAGATCAAGTTGCCTGGCCACTTCAATGGCTTTCGGGTTAACATACATTATAGAGTTAAGCCCGGGACCTGCCTTATCAAGGTCTTCAATGCGCTTTAAGTAATCTGTCACCACTTTTTCAATGGTAAAGGTTCCTTGCTGATAGCCAGTCTGTAGTTGTTGAAGGGTAATCTCCTCCAGGTACGCATACCCTGAACTTACCGGCTCCTTCGGTGATTCGCACGAATGAAGTAATAGAATGGTGATCAATAAACCGGTAATGCTGATTCTTTTCATAATAGAATGGATAGTTACCTAAAGTTAGATAGAAAAGCCTTCTTACTCCATCTTCTACACCCAATACATTCAATACGAATATGATTAATGAGCCTATATCATACAATTGATAGGCCTATTCCATTAAAATGTTACTATAAAATTATTATATAAATAATATTTAATTGAAATTTGCCTTACTATGGCAAATAGAATTAAACTACCACTTAGTGTGGCCGGTGATGAAATGTCTTTCCTTACCGATACAGCCGCCTATAAAGTCTGGATCTTTGCTCCCTTTCTTGAAACAGACGATCCAACACTGAAATTCTACTATGATTATACTCAAAGTATAGCCGAGTACACCAAGGTGTTTTCCGAGATCAACTGCGAATGGGAATGGGTGAATGTTACCATCCAGAACATTCAGGAAGCCATTGCAAAAGTTAAAACCAATACCGCCAAGCGCAACATCGTACTTAACCTGTGCGATGGTGACGAAATCAATGACGTGCCCGGCATATCGGTTATCCATGCATTAGATGCCAATAACATTACTTATACAGGTTCCGATTCCTACTTCTACCAGGTAACTACTTCGAAAATCACTATGAAGGAGGCCTTTGATGAGCATGGCGTGGCAATGCCAAAGTGGGTTAAATTGAATGGACATATTGATAAGAATATGTTCCGCAAAACAGGCAAGCCGGCTATTGTAAAGCCTGCCATCTCAGCCGGCAGCATGGGCATTAGTATAAAGAATGTGGTTAGCGATCTTAATGAATTGAAAGATGTCTTAACCGATATTAAAAAAGGATATAAAGGATGGAACCTGCATGGAGCGGGCCTGCTGGCTGAGCAATTCATAATCGGACAAGAGTTTACCACGTTGTTGGTTGGCTCCTACGAACACCCCGAACAAATCAAATTCTATCGCCCTATTGAAAGAGTGTTTCATTCCTCGTTACCGGAAAAGGAGCAGTTTCTCTCTTTTGAAAGACTGTGGGAATCATACGAAGAGGAGAGCCCCATGCCGAATGATGGAATGTTTTACGAATATGAAGCGGTAACCTGTACCGATTTAATCAAACGGTTAAAGGAATTAAGCATTGACGCTTTCAAGGCTGTAAAAGGCAAAGGCTATGCACGCATCGATATCCGCATGGAAAAGAATACCGAAAAACTGTTCGTATTGGAAATCAACGCGCAATGTGGATTGAGCGATGATGAAAACTATACTTCCATTGGTGCTATTTTGCGCGTAAGCAATAAAACGTTTACCAACCTGATTGTTGAAGTTCTGGACGATGCCTTGCTTCGTAACCCAAGGTAATTAATGAAAGTTTGTGTCTTACAGCCTGATTACAGCACTACCGATGTAGATTATAAGCACTATGATCCGGCCCGGAACCTTTCCCGCTTACTTCCCGATGACCAGGTAGATCATGTTTTTTTAAACAAGCTCACTACCTACAAACAACTCAAGGATCTCCGCAAGGAAAAGTATGACATCTTTATTAACCTCTGCGAAGGCTATTTAGATTGGTCGATACCTTCCATTGATGTTATCAATGCATTGGATGCGCTCAACCTTCCCTATACCGGGCCCAACGCAATTCTATACGATCCGCCCAAACCACTAATGAAATATGTGGCCTATTGTTCGGGTGTAAACAATCCCAGCTTTGCCGAGGTAAGTACTGCCAGCGGCCTGGCCGAAAAAGTAGAACATCTTTCTTTTCCTCTATTTGCAAAACCAGCCAAAGCAGGTGATAGCCTTGGCGTGGATGAACATTCATTGGCAAACAACATTACCGAGTTACAGAATAAAGTGGAAGACCTGATCGCCAACGGGTATGATGAGATTCTGATAGAAGAATATATAGCGGGCCAGGAGTATACGGTGTTGGTAGCAGCCAATGTAAAACCAGCGGGTGGATGCACTGCCTTTAAACCTATCGAATACCGATTCCCCACAGGCTATAAATTTAAAACCTACGCACTTAAAACCTCCGAACTGCATACCGATGTAAATAAGCCCTGTGATAATGAAGGGGTCGCAGCAAAACTAAAAACTGCAGCCGAGAAAATATTCAACGGGTTTTCAGGTGTGGGGTATGCACGGCTGGATTTCCGGGTAAATAAAGATCTGGAAGTATATTTTCTTGAAATCAACTTCACTTGCTCCGTCTTCTACGAAGATGGCTATGAAGGATCGGCTGATTACATTCTTAACTTTGATCCGATCGGAAAAGAAGGATTCTTAAAACACATCATTGCCGAAGGAATTGCCCGGCATGCAGCTAAACAAAAGAAGTACAAGATAAAAGGGAATGCCATTAATGGATATGGCATTGTTGCCCACCGTCCCCTAAAGAAAGGCGAAGTTATTTTCAAACTGGAAGAGACAGCACAACGCATTGTAACCAGGCGCCATGTTGAAAAAAACTGGACTCCGCTGCAACTGGAAGAGTTCAGACAATATGCCTACCCCATCTCAAATGAAGTATATATTCTTTGGGATCATAAACCTGAAAACTGGGCTCCACAAAATCATAGCTGTAGTCCCAATACAACCTACGATGGGTTAAATCTGATTGCCCTTTCTGATATACATGCCGAAGAAGAACTAACATTGGACTATGCTGATCTTTTGGACGACACCCTCCAATCTTTTGTCTGCACGTGCGGCCATCCCAATTGCCGCAAAGTTGTCTCCGGCCGGCAGAATAATTCTATAACACAAAGGGAAAAACAGTCGTGGAATGAACAGGGCACACTGAAGAATCCGGACACGAACAGCAACTGATCTGCTACCGCAGGATAATATTGCTTTCTCTTACGTGCTCTGAAATATTTTTCTCCATTTAAACTTTTGACGCGAAGAAAAAACACTCCAGATCAAGTCGCTTCTTTTCTTTATCATATCTCCCAGGTTAAGCTGGCCGGTTTCCTGACGCACAGCTTGGTTAATCGAGTTGTAAAACTCAATATTGATTTCCTGAATTTCAGTATTCTGTTTCCTCGATAGTTTGAGATCGCGTCCCCAGAATAAGGGGTCGAAAGTTACCGGGGTAGCGTTACCATCAACGCGCTGAGCGTTGACTGATAATGCGCTGCAAAAGCTGATTACAAAGAGAAATGAATAAATGACTTTCATTGGGAAACACTTAATTCCGCGACAAAAATAAGCACTTGGATTCATCTGTTTGAAAGTATTCGATCAACGGGCAAATTCTCTCGACATCTTTGTCTATAAATCAGATTTACAAAGTAGTGTTAACGTTAATGGCTGTCCTGCTATCAGGGGCTCCGGCCTGACGAATACTAATGACTAACAAAAAGGTCGTTTTTTTGTAATATCACGTCTATGAAAATCCGAATTCCTGGTTGGCTTGTTGCCTGCCTCCTCATAGCACATAACGTAATCAGTCAGTCTTATGTGCCGTTGTTGAATGATCCTAAAATGAAAGTTCAACCTGCCATCGCTCCGGAGACCTATGCATTTCCGTTAAGTGAAGTAAAATTGCTAGCGGGTTCATTCAACGATGCCATGCAACGAGATGTGGACTACCTTCTGCAACTGGAACCCGATCGCTTGCTTCACCGCTTCCGGTTATTTGCAGGCCTTACCCCCAAAGCGTCTATTTATACAGGCTGGGAAAGTGAAACCTTAAGCGGTCATACGCTCGGTCATTACCTTTCTGCTTGCGCGATGTACTATGCTGCTACCGGTGATGTGCGCTTCAAGGAAAAAACCGATTATGTGGTGGAAGAACTTGCTCTTTGCCAGGCAACCCGCAAAACCGGTTACGTTGGCAGCATCCCGCGCGAAGACAGCGTGTGGAATGAAGTGTCGAAAGGAAATATTCGCTCAGCAGGGTTTGATCTCAATGGATTGTGGTCACCGTGGTATACGCTGCATAAAGTTTTCTCCGGGCTAATGGACGCCTATCTCTATGCCAACAATGATAAAGCAAAAGCGGTAGTAATCAAATTTGCCGATTGGGCCGATCACATTACAGCCGGATTGAATGACGAGCAACTTCAAAAAATGCTGGCCTGCGAATTTGGTGGCATGAATGAAGCCTTGATCAATGTATATGCCATCACCGGCAATAAAAAATACCTGGAAGTGGCCGATCGGTTTTACCATAAGGCTATTATGGATCCGTTGGCCGAACAGAAGGATCAACTCAGCGGCAAACATTCCAACACCCAAATACCAAAAATCATCGGTGCCGCAAGACGTTATGAACTTACATCCACGGGGCGCGATAAAACTATTTCAGAATTCTTCTGGAATACCGTAGTGAACAAGCATACCTATGTAATGGGCGGCAACAGCGAATACGAATACCTGACAGAACCTGGCAAACTCACTAATCATTTGAGTCAAACCACTGCAGAGACATGCAATACCTACAACATGATGAAGCTAACCCGGCATCTCTTTAGCTGGCAACCCAATGCAGCATTGTTTAATTTCTATGAGCGGGCTTTGTTTAATAATATCCTGTCATCTCAACATCCGCAAAGTGGCATGATGTGTTACTTTACTCCTTTGCGCATGGGTGCGAAAAAAGAATTCAGTACTCCGTTCGATTCCTTCTGGTGCTGCGTAGGCTCTGGGATTGAAAACCATGTGAAGTATGGGGAGGCAATTTACAACCGCGGTAAAGACGGAAGTGTGTATGTAAATCTGTTCATCGCCTCTGAGTTGAACTGGAAAGAGAAGAATGTAAGAATTATGCAGGAAACCAAGTTCCCTTATGGGGATGCGATTACGTTGTCAATCCTTTCTGTTAAACCACAGAAGTTTACTATGAGGATTAGAAAACCTGAGTGGGCAACGACAGCGCAATTTAAAGTCAACAAAAAAATAATTCAACCTGTCCTGGAAGCAAATGGTTATTGGTCTATTGCCCGTACCTGGAAAAACGGAGATAAAGTTGAACTTGTAGTGCCAATGCAACTTCGAACTGAGCCGATGCCCGACAATTCGAATCGGATTGCCGTGTTGTACGGCCCTATTGTATTAGCCGGTGATTTAGGAACAACCAAACCTGATCCTGTGAAAGGGATTCCGGTGTTTGTGAACGAGCATAAAAACGTAAGTGAATGGGTTCGCCCTACGAATCCAAAAAACTTAACCTTTCAGGCAAAAGGGGTGGGTACAACCGGAGACATTACGTTTAGTCCGTTGTATCAGTTTACCGATCATTATTATAGTGTATATTGGGATCAGTTCACAACCCAAAGCTGGGCACAACAGCAAGTCGCTTACGAAGCAGAGAAAGAACGCATCCGAAAACTGGAAGAAAGAACTGTTGATGTGTTGCGCTTAGGCGAGATGCAACCCGAGCGCGATCACCATGTAACGGGTGAACGTACCACCAAAGGTGAAGACAACGATCGCACCTATCGCGATGCAGATGAACGGGGTTGGTTTTCATTTCAAATGAAAGTATTACCCGATACTGAAAACACATTAATGCTCACTTACTGGGGCAGCGAGCGCGGCCGCAAGATGTTCGACATTTTTGTTGACGAAGTGAAAATCGGAACTCAGGAACTCAACAGCAACGATCCCGGAAAGTTCTTTGATGTAACCTACCTGCTGTCACCCGAACTGATTAAAAACAAAACCTCTGTTACCATAAAGTTAGTCGCCTTAACCGGCAAGAGAGTGGGTGGACTATATGGAGCACGGGTGGTGCGTGGAGAAGTTGAGAAATAAGAACAGCAGAAGGTATCCTTGCCGCTGAGCTAAAATCGCTATTGATTTTTTTATAAAAAGAGTAACTTACTTTTTAACGACTTATTTAGGCGGGAATAACTAAAAAGTCAAATAACAAATCGAAGTGTCATTCCGGGCTTGACCCGGAATCCCGTTCAGTACGTAGATATCGGGATCGCGGCTCAAGGCCGCGATGACAGGTTGACTTTTTAGTTATCCCCGCCAGATCAAATAAAATCAAACTTGAAAAGACTACTTCCTATCGGACTATCACTTGCGCTGATTGCTTCGGTTGTCACTTACATTTACTGGCCAGTTGAAAAAATTGATTACAGCGCGCAGGTAAAACCAATCTTCAACAAAAAGTGCATTGCCTGCCATGGTGGAGTAAAGCAAAAGGCTGGCTTTAGTTTACTCTTCAGAGAAGAAGCGTTGGGCAACACAGAATCAGGAAGGCCGGCCATTATTCCTGGCAAACCGGATGAAAGTGAACTGATCCGAAGAGTATCATTGGAAGATCCGGAAGAAAGGATGCCCTATAAACACGAGCCGCTTTCAAAAGAAGAAATTGAAATTCTTACACAATGGATTGAACAAGGTGCTGAATGGGGCGAGCACTGGGCCTATGTTTCTGTAAAGGAAGAACAAGTCCCTACCCTAAAAAGCGACTGGGTAAAAAATGAAATTGATCCGTTTATCCTTGAGAAATTAAATGTAGAAAAATTAACACCTTCTGCGGAAGCTGACAAGCCAACCTTGTTGAGAAGGGTAAGTCTTGACTTAACTGGGTTACCCCCGGATGAAAAAACTGCAAATAAATATCTGAATGATAATTCCGATAAGGCCTACGAGAATCTTGTGGATGATTTACTCGCATCTCCTCGCTATGGAGAACGATGGACTGCCTTGTGGATGGACCTCGCCCGGTATGCAGATACCCGCGGTTATGAAGCGGACCGGGGTCGCACGATCTGGAAATACCGCGACTGGTTGATTCATGCTTTCAATGCGGATAAGCCGTATGATGAATTCTTAATTGAGCAAATGGCCGGAGATCTGCTGCCCAATCCTGATGATTCAAAATACATAGCCACAGCTTTTCATCGCAATACCATGACCAATGACGAAGGAGGCACGGAGAATGAAGAGTTCAGAACGGCTGCAGTATTAGACAGAGTTAATACAACGTGGAGTGCATTGATGGGTACAACCTTCAATTGTGTGCAATGTCATAGCCATCCATACGATCCGTTCAAACATGAGGAGTATTATAACTTTGTGGCATTCTTCAATAACACCCGCGATGAAGATGCAGAATCAGAATATCCTTTGCTTCGACAATATAAAGGTGCCGATAGCGTCAAGTTATTACAACTGAAAGACTGGCTTACTACTAACGTTACCAACGATAAGAGCAAAGAGTATTACACATTCTTAAAAACATGGCAACCAACAATTAACTCGCTGCAGTGCGATGAATTTACAAACGGTGCACTGATCAGCAGCTGGTTTGCAGGGCTTCGAAAAGACGGAACATGCCGACTTCCTAATGTGTCCATGGAAAATAAGAACCAACTCATGTTTCGGTACACCACCAACTATGATAAAGGAACGTGGTCGATTTATCTGGATAGCCTGAGTGGGCCATTATTGAAAACCGTAGCAATCACAAAAGCAAAAGACTGGAAAATTTCCACAGTTGAAATTCCTGTTGTTGCTGGCAGGCATCACCTGTATTTCAAATATGAGAACCCAACGTTGAAATCAATGGATGAAACCGGGGTCTTGTTTGAATGGTTTCAGTTTGGAGAAAACTTTCCGGGTGCCGGAAAACCAGGCTTTGAAGTAGCCCAAAAGAATTTTACTGATCTGATGGATGCAAAAGTTGAAACCACCCCCATCATGTTCGAGAATAATAAAGAATTGTTTCGGTCTACGCATGTTTTCGAAAGAGGCAACTGGCTGGTGTCCGGTAACGAAGTGAATCCGGAAGTACCAAACGTGATGAACCCCATGAATGCGAATGCTCCCAAGAACAGATTAGGGCTTGCCCAATGGATGGTTGATAAAAAGAATCCATTGGTCTCAAGAACCATGGTGAATCGTCTTTGGGAACAATTATTCGGGCAGGGATTAGTTGAAACATTGGAGGACCTGGGAACTCAGGGGATTCCCCCCACTCACAAAGAACTACTTGATCACCTATCATGGAAATTCATGACCGATTTTGATTGGAGCGTCAAGAAATTACTGAAGGAAATGGTGATGTCAGCTACCTATCGTCAGGATTCAAAAACCAATGATTATTTACAAAGAATTGATCCGCTGAATAAACTTTATGCACGCGGGCCGCGCATGCGTTTATCCGCAGAACAATTACGAGATCAGTCATTGGCCGTAAGTAATTTGCTAAGCAAAAAAATGTATGGCCAAAGTGTGATGCCGTTTCAGCCAGAAGGAATCTGGCGTTCGCCTTATAATGGCGCAATATGGGTGAAAAGTAAGGGCGAAGATCAAAACCGGAGGGCACTATACACGTATTGGAAAAGAACTGCTCCCTATCCAACCATGATTACCTATGATGGCGGAGCTCGCGAAGTTTGTGTTACACGAAGAATCCGAACCAATACACCGTTACAGGCGCTAACCACATTGAATGATTCTGCCTATTTTGTAATGGCCCGGAATTTTGCGTTCAAAATGCAGGCGTTGGATAAAGATGTTAACAAGCAAATCAGCAAAGGCTATGAGGCGATGTTCTTTAAGCCAATATCCGAGAACAGATTAAGTGCCTTGACCGAACTGTATACGGTATCCAGGAATAAGTTCGCTAAAGATGAAAAGGCAGCGCTTGAAATTATCGGAACAAAAGATGCCCAACCAAAACCCGAAACAGCAGCCCTGGTGATGGTGGCGAATGCCATGCTAAACCTGGATGAGTGGGTGAACAAAAATTAGATTCGGATTCTATGATGCAAAAAGAAATCCATACTCAACAACTACTAAAAGAAGCAGAGCATAGGGCGATGCAGCATTATACGCGCAGACATTTTCTAAAAGAAAGTGCGATGGGCTTAGGTGCCCTGGCGTTGGGCTCATTGTTTGGTTGCGACAGCAAGGCTCCCGCGATGGCAAATTTCTTTGATGCTACCAATCCGCTTGCCCCCAAACCTCCCATGTTTCCCGGCAAGGCCCGTTCGGTAATTTATATACACATGGCCGGTGCGTCATCGCAGTTAGAGCTGTTCAGTTTTAAACCTGAGCTCGCCAAACTTGACGGCCAGGATTGTCCGCCATCACTACTGGAAGGAAAAAAGTTTGCGTTTATAAGAGGCGTACCCAAAATGCTCGGGCCGCAAGCTAAATTCAAACAGCATGGAAAGAGTGGGCTGTGGCTATCTGAAAATCTTCCACACTTGTCAACTGTAGTTGATGAAATGGCCATATTAAATGCCGTCACTACCGATCAGTTCAATCACGCCCCCGCACAATTATTAATGCACACCGGCACCGCGCGCCTGGGTAGACCAAGCCTTGGTTCGTGGGTTACTTACGGATTGGGATCAGAAAATAAAAACCTTCCGGGATTTGTCGTGCTTACATCAGGCGGTAACAATCCCGATGCTGGCAAGAGTGTTTGGGGAAGTGGATTTTTACCCAGTGTATATCAGGGTGTACAGTGCCGTAGTGAAGGCGATCCGGTGCTATTTATAAAAGATCCACCCGGCATGGATCGCGATTTACGCAAGGCTTCTATCGATGCCATCAATAAAATCAACAAGGAACAATATGAAGAGTATAAAGATCCAGAAACGCTTTCGCGGATTGCGCAATACGAGATGGCTTACAAAATGCAGATCTCTGTTCCGGAGGTGATGAACATCAATGATGAGCCAGCCTACATTCATGAGATGTATGGAACAAAACCAGGTGAAGCCAATTTTGCAAACAATGTGTTGCTTGCCCGAAAGCTGGTTGAAAAAGGAGTGCGTTTTATTCAGCTCTTTGATTGGGGGTGGGATGCGCATGGCGATTCGGCTGGTAATGCAGTTGATATTGGATTGATTAATAAGTGTCGTAAGGTCGATAAGCCTATTACAGCATTGATCCTCGATTTAAAACAAAGAGGTTTATTAGACGAGACATTGGTAATCTGGGGTTCAGAGTTTGGAAGAACTCCCATGCAGGAAAATCGCGAAGGAAAGAAAATGCCTTTCAAGGGAAGAGATCATCATGCAGAGGCGTTCAGTATCTGGATGGCTGGTGGCGGAATTAAAGGCGGCACCCCGTATGGCGAAACTGATGAAATCGGGTACAGCGCTGTAAGTGGGAAAGTCGATGCCTTCGATATTCAGGCAACCATCTTAAATCAGTTGGGCTTTGATCATGAAAAATTCACCTATGAATCGCAAGGGCGTCCATTCCGGTTAACGGATGTGAGCGGAAAAGTAATTCATCAAATTATTTCGTAATGAAACTAAACAGACGACAATTCATCACGGCCTCTGCAGCTACCGGCACCGGCCTCTTGTTATCTTCAATGGAGTCATTTGCAAAACCTATTATGACAAACAATCAAGCAGGTTACTCCTTGCTAATTTTTGCTACCAATTGGGGCTTCTCCGGCTCATGGGATGAGTTTGCATTGAAAGTAAAGCAAGCAGGCTATGATGGTATGGAGATCTGGTGGCCCGGAGATGAAAAAGATCGAAATGAACTCTTTGCAGCCCTTGACAAGCACAAACTTAAAATTGGATTTCTGGTTGGAGCAGGCGACAAAGATTTTCAAAAGCATCTTGTCCAATTTCAGCAGAGTTTATCGGCAGCCGCGAAAGCAAAACCAGTTTATATTAATTGTCATTCGGGGAAAGATTTTTTTTCTTTCGATCAGAGCAAACAATTTATGGACTTCACCGAAAAGGTGAATAAGGAAACAGGTGTTCCGATTTATCACGAAAGTCACCGTGGACGGATTTTATTTGCTGCCAACATTACCCGGCAGTTTATAGAGAAGGTACCAGGTCTTCGACTAACCCTTGACATCTCTCACTGGTGCAACGTGCATGAATCTTACCTAGGTGATCAGGAAGAAACAATTGCTATGGCGCTTAATCGTACGGATCATATCCATGCCCGCATTGGCCATCCCGAAGGTCCGCAGGTAAGTGATCCGCGCGCACCAGAGTGGAAGCAGGCTGCAGAAACTCATTTTGGCTGGTGGGATAAAATTGTGGAAAGGAAAAAGAAGGAAGGCAAACTTATGACATTCTTAACCGAGTTCGGTCCGCCTGATTATATGCCAACGTTGCCTTATACCAGACAGGCAGTCGCCAATCAATGGGATATAAATATTTATATGATGGAAGTACTGCGCAAGCGCTACGCTTAAAACCATGCAGGAATTTATCGGGCGGCTACATCCGTTACTCGTTCACTTACCAATCGGCATCTTATTGCTGGCTATACTTTTTGAATGGTTACCAGCTCGCAAACCGTACAAATCTATAAGAAGGTCTATTCGCTTTATTTTATGGATTGGTTTTTCAAGCGCAGTCGCAGCTGGTCTTACAGGATACATCTTATCACAATCTGGCGAATATGAATCGGAAGCCGTGAGCTGGCATCAGTATGCCGGAATAGCTTTGATCATTTTTTCATTTGTATATGCATGGGCGTGCGGTCAAAAACAACTTAGGCCAATTTTTAAATTACTATCTCTCGTAGCTCTTGGACTGCTGACTGTTACAGGCCATTTGGGGGGTACCCTTACTCATGGGGAAGGTTATCTGACTTCCGGATTTGATTCGGTGAAAGAAGTCGATCTTTCAAAAGTGAATTTACAACAAGCAATTTACTATGATGATCTCGTGAAGCCGATTCTCGAATCGAAGTGCTATGGTTGTCACGGATCATCCAAACAGAAAGGAAAACTACGATTAGATGAGCCCCAGCATATTCTGAAAGGTGGTAAAGACGGAGTGATACTTGTAGCGGGAAAGGTGGATGAAAGTGATATGATTGATCGGATGTTATTGCCCCTGAATGATGAAGATCACATGCCCCCTAAAGAGAAAAAGCAATTGACTGAAAAAGAATTTGCCGTGTTGAAGGCATGGATTGCATCAGGTGCAGATTTCAAGAAGTCCGTTACAGAATCAGGCCAGTTGGCTGAATTGGAAAATATTCTGAGTTCACAAAAAGTTAACCGGGTGCCGGATGTTCCTGAAAAGGAAGTTGCCCCGGCTGATTCAAAAGCATTGACTGAATTAAATAAACTGGGCGTTGTAATCGTGCCGGTAGCAGCCGGTAGTAATTATCTTTCTGCCAACCTGATAAATGCAACAGCGCTGGATTCGGTTATAGATTTATTGGTAGCCTTAAAAGCACAACTGGTTTGGCTAAAAGCCGGGAATCAGCCAGTAACAGATTTACAGCTTTCAAAGTTATCCCCGCTAACTTCGCTTACCCGCCTCGCGTTGGAACACACAGAAATTACTGATGGGGGAATAGTTGCTTTAAAGTCTTTGACATCTCTGCAGCATCTTAATCTCAACTACACAAAAGTAACTGCGGCCGGAGTGATGGCACTGGCTACATTAAAGAATCTGCAGACGATATACCTTTATGG
>JBEBJH010000372.1:0-2777 GCA_040079965.1 Cyclobacteriaceae bacterium | reverse complement strand
AATTTAGACTTCATCCTTCGCACAGAAATACAGAAAGCTGTTGCTGCACTCTTTAATCAGTCAGTGGAGCAAGTTCAATTGCAGCCAACCAATGCTGAGTTTGAAGGTTCGCATACGCTGGTGTGTTTTCCGATAGCAAAAATTTCTAAGAAGGGACCGGAAGAAACCGCTCGCTTGATTGGTGATTACTTACAAACTAATTCAGGTATTGTCAGACGCTTTAATGTGGTGAAAGGATTTTTGAATCTGGTCATCAGTGATGAAGTGTGGATACAGATCTTTGAATCCGTTTATTCCAATCCTTGGCACGGAATCACTCCTCAGACTGGAAGAGAAATTATGGTGGAGTATTCTTCACCCAACACCAACAAGCCGTTGCACTTAGGTCATTTGAGAAATAATTTTCTAGGCTATTCGGTGGCAGGGATTTACACCGCATTGGGTTATAGCGTTCACAAAGTTCAGATCATCAACGATCGTGGCATTCACATCTGCAAGTCGATGGCCGCCTGGAAATTATTCGGCAACGGTGAAACTCCGGAGAGTAGTGGAATGAAAGGTGATAAGTTGGTTGGGAAATATTACGTAGAATTCGATAGGAATCATAAGGCGCAGGTAAAAGAGCTTGAAGAAAAAGGAGTAAGCAAAGATGAAGCTGAGAAGCAAGCACCCATTATGAAACTGGCAGTACAGATGCTGCAACAGTGGGAAAAAAAGGATCCGGAGACGTTAAAACTCTGGAGCACGATGAACGGCTGGGTCTATGCCGGATTTGAAGCCACGTACAAACGCATGGGTGTTGACTTTGATAAGTTGTATTACGAATCAACAACCTACTTGCTTGGAAAGGAAGAAGTGTTGCGAGGTGTAAAACAAGGTGTATTCTTCAAAAAAGAAGATGGGTCCGTGTGGGTTGATTTAACGGTTGATGGACTTGATCAAAAAGTGTTGCTGCGCTCAGATGGCACCTCAGTGTATATGACTCAAGATATCGGAACGGCCATTTTGCGTTTCCGCGATTTCCCAAAAATAGAAGGCCAGGTTTATACCGTGGGTAACGAACAGGAATATCACTTTAAAGTGTTGTTTTTGATTCTGGGCAAACTCGGCTATGAGTGGGCTAAGAAATGTTATCATTTGTCGTACGGAATGGTAGATTTGCCAACAGGCAAAATGAAAAGTCGTGAAGGCACCGTAGTAGATGCGGATGACCTGATGGATGAGATGGTAGAGGTTGCCGAACAACAAACCCGCGAGTTGGGAAAAATTGAAGACTCAACAGATCAGGAGATTAAAGAGCTTTCGGAAATGATCGGCCTCGGAGCGTTGAAATTCTTTTTACTGAAAGTCGATCCCAAGAAGCGCATGATGTTTGATCCGAATGAATCCATTCAATTGCAGGGTTATACAGGACCCTTCATTCAATACACCCATGCGAGAATTAAATCGATTTTACGAAAAGCAGCAGCGTTGAACATTCATCCGGATGTGGCTTCTTTAAAGAATGTTAAAACACTTGAGCCAGCGGAGCGCGAGGTGATTTTCAAGATCAATCAATACACGAGTAAACTACAGGAGGCTGGCCGGGAATATTCACCCGCCATCATTGCCAACTATGTCTATGATCTGGCCAAGGAATACAATCAGTTTTATCAGGCCATTCCTATTTTCAATGAAAGCGATCAGGCAAAATTGAAATTCAGAATCGCCTTTTCGCAAGTAACGGCCAGTACCATTCAAAAAGCGATGCGGTTATTGGGCATTTTCGTGCCTGAGAAAATGTAATCGGATTCATGAATTATCTTCTCGATGGGCAGGAAACCGGGCGATTGATCTTTCGAAAGATCACCGAACAGGATTTTAGCGACTGGCTTAAGTTTTTTCAGGATCCGAATACATCTCTGCATTGGATTGAAGAAAAGGAAACCCCCGAGATTGCCTGTAAAAGATGGTATCAGAAGCAGCAGTGGCGTTATGATTATGATAAGGGCGGCATGAATGCGTTGATTGAAAAATCAAGTGGCAGGTTGATTGGTCATTGCGGCCTTTTGGTTCAAACGGTTGATGGAATTTCTGAATTGGAGGTTGGCTATTCGTTGCTTCCTGAATTTTGGAATAAGGGCTATGCATTTGAAGCAGCACATCGCTGTAAGGAGTATGCCTTTCAAAATAACTTTTCAGATTCATTGATTTCAATTATTAGTCTGACCAATCTGCCTTCTCAAAAGGTGGCTTTAAAAAATGGAATGACCGTTGAAAGGGAAACCCTTTATCACGGAAACAGGGTATTTATATTTCGGGTATTCAGTCCATTCCTGAAGTAGTGAAGACTTTATCAGCGCAGGGTCAACTATTTTCTCTATTTTGTGTTATTAGCATAGTAAAACCTTTCTAACCATGAAATCAGCCATACTTTTCCTCCTTCTTATGATTCCTTCCGCTGCTTCTTTATATGATTTTAAAATAGCCTCGCTGGATGGTAAAACCATCGACTTCAATCAATATAAAGGCAAAACACTTTTGATTGTAAACACAGCCTCTGAATGTGGTTACACCCCACAGTATGCCGATTTGCAAAAACTGCATGAAACCTATGGCAATAAGATTATCATTCTTGGGTTTCCTGCCAATAATTTTGGCGGACAGGAGCCTGGATCAAACACGGAGATTGCGTCATTTTGTAAGAAGAATTATGGAGTAACCTTCCAGATGTTTGAAAAGATTTCTGTGAAAGGCACAGATCAGCATCCGCTTTATGCCTGGCTGAAGGAAAAGAC
>JBEBJH010000137.1:0-13008 GCA_040079965.1 Cyclobacteriaceae bacterium | reverse complement strand
ACCTTGGCCATGGCACAAAGGTAACCAAAATCTGCTTCGGTATGTTGCCGTTAGGTAGCTTAGCTTGCCTTTCTGCGCAGTGTTTTCTTTGCAGTCTCCTTCTCTTTTTTAGCAACTGTTCCCTTGGCTTTTTCCATGGGTTTCTTCTTCGCAGCTTCAATACTCTTCTTAAGAGCCGTCATGATATCCACTACTTCAGGTTCAGCTTCCTCTACGGTTACTATTTCCTTACCAGCAACCTTGGCATCAATAATTGATTTCAGGGCATCAAAATAATGATCCTTCATTTCAATCTTCCCGAAGGTGGTTGTCATGGAGTCCACCAGTGTTTTGGCAAGTTTCAGTTGTTCCTTGTCGGCTTTCACTTCAATAAGCTGGGGCACTTCACCCATGCTTCGTACTTCATTCGGATAACGCAGGCGATACATAAGGATACCACCTTCGTGGGGTGAAATCAACACTGGTGTTTCCCGGTCGCGGAGCACCACCTTACCTACACCCACCTTACCACTATCCTTCAGGGTATGACAAAGCAAACCGTACGTCTTGGCTGCGATATCTCCATCCGGACCTATAAAGTAGGGGGTTTCAAAAAGGGTATGATGTACTTCCTGCGATTTTACAAAGCCTTCAATCTCAATTACTTTCTCGCTTTTCAGTTTCACTTTATTGAGATCATCCTGTTCGATGATCACATATTGGCCAGGTTCATATTGATAACCCTTCACAATGTCTTCATTCTTCAGCGGCTGACCCGTGACTTTATCCTTCTTCTCATAACTAACCGGGTTGTGCCCTTCGCGCGTAAGCAGGTTGAAACTGATCGTCTGGCCGGTATCAATAGCATTGTAAATGCGAACCGGGATGGTGACCAACGAGAACTGGATGTGCCCTTTCCAAATCGCCCTCATAAAAAATGATGGTTAGTTTAAAAAATGAAGTATAAGGCGCTAAATTATTGACTATGAATGACTTTTCAAAATCAATCCAATGCAAATAAGTACTACCCTACCCTATGGCCCGGTAGCTAACAGAACATAAGCTGTTTAATTATGGCTTAAAATCTACAAAAGAAGTTGTGTCGACTTCCGCCTTCAATTCGTGAAGCAGGTTATACAAACCGTAATACGTGCGGTTGATATACAAAGCATCTTTGACTCCCCTTGCCTTTTTTGATTCGCGGAAGGCTTTCATCTGGCCAATCTCTTCGCCAAACTGGTAGAGTGAAGTAAAGTACGATTTCTCTGCAAAATCAAACCGGGGTGTGCGAAAAGGCCTACCCAATAATTCTACCAATTGTGTAAAGACTTCCTTAAAGAAGGCCTTGTCCTGGACAGAATCGTCTGGGTATATAAAGCGCAGGTCGTGAAAGACTTTATCCAACCGTTTGGGGTCGGTGAGAATATCCTTGTGCAACAACTGGAAGTATATTTTATAGAACTGATCGGGAATCACTTTTACACAACCAAAGTCGATGACACCTACTTTATGGTTTGGGGTAATGATAAAATTGCCAGGGTGTGGATCGGCATGTAATGACCGTAACGTATGAATCTGGTAATGATAAAAGTCCCACAGGGCCTGTCCGATTTTGTTTCTTTCAACTTGCGAAAACGTATTGTGCTTAAAAACTTCACCAAGCATTTGCCCTTCAATCCAGTCCATGGTAAGAATCCGGTCGCCAGACAATGAAGGGTAATAGGTCGGAAAGATTAAGTTGGTGATATGACTACACTCTTTCGACAGCTCGATAGATCGCTTTAGTTCAAGTTGATAGTCGGCTTCTTCAAGTAAACGGGTTTCTACTTCGCCAATAAACTCATCATACTCGGCAGGGTTCAGTTTAAACATGCGCAAGGCAATAGGTTTCACCATCGCCAAATCACTCTTTACGCTATCAGCAATACCCGGATACTGAATCTTTACTGCGAGTTTCTTCCCCTTCCACGTGGCCTGATGTACCTGCCCGATGGAAGCTGCATTGCTGGCAGCATGGGTGAAAGTTTCAAAGACCTCGGTTGGTTTTTTCTTCAGCGACTTCTCAAACGTACGCACCACCAATGGATATGAAAGTGGCGGAGCACTGTACTGAGCCATAGCGAACTGTTGCTGATAGGCCGAGGGCAAGAGATTTTTGTCCATGCTTAGCATTTGCGCCACCTTGAGCGCACTGCCTTTCAACTCACTTAAGGAATTATAAATATCCTTGGCATTATCCTGATGCAACTCATCGCGCGACAACTCCGGGTTCACAAGCCGCTTGCCATAGTGTTTAAGATAATTGCCTCCGATCTTCGCCCCGGTTGAGATAAACTTTGTTGCCCGCTGAACTTTGCCCACCGGTATACTCTTCTGCTCTTTCAGCTTCGTCATCAGTTTTTGGAATTCTGATAAAGAAACTTACCAAAATCAAGAGCATTGTCGAGCACGCCTTTGCCAATCAGATCAAAGGCAAGATTCACCGACTTTTCTATAGCAGCATCGGTCTTTTCAAAGTTGGCACTTTCATCGTGACTCCAGAACTGAAGAATAAACATCAGGTGCAACCAGAATAAAACATCATACCGTTCATCGAGGTAAGGTCGTTTTGCAATCTCACCTGAAGCTTTGCCTTCGTTGAGAACGGAATTAATCCATTCGTCAAACGAAGCTTTAAAGCCTTTTAGAAATGTAGGCACCATGCCGGGCTTCTTCCACGACTTTAGTTGGTGGAGCACAAAACTCCGGTCTGACTTCAGGACTTCTGCCAGCATAAAGTAGAACGTAAGGATTTTCTCGCGTGTGGTAAACGTGGAATAGCTTGCATCGGCCACCATCTTTGAACGGGTATCGTCCACAAAGTTTTTCCAGATTGCCCTTTCAAGGGCTTCAAAGGAACCGTAGTATTGATAAAATTCGTCTTCTCTAAATCCATGGTCCTTACAGAACTTAAACACCGAAGCCGGTTGCTTGCCTTCGGTTAGTACATAATCGCGGTACGCTGAAGTTATTTTATCCGCGGAAGCAGAACTGGCTTTCGCTTTGGATTTTTTGGTCTTTTCCATGATAACAGAACAAGATTGTCAGCAATTAGTTTTCTGAGAAATAACATTTCTTGTGACTTGCCTGATGTTTTTGGATTTGACCTTTTATCCCGAACTTTAAAAATGGCTTTAAGGAAGTTCTTTTTAACAGTCTGCCTCGGGCTTATTGCCTTGGTGAGTTTGGCCCAGAACCGGTCGGCCGTTTCTTACTTTGAAAAAGGTGAAGAATCGTTAAAGAACAAATCGTATAAAACCGCTCTCGCCCATTTCAATGAATGCCTGCGGCTAAACCCCTATTACTATGATGCCTATTACTCGCGCGCCCTCGCTCGCGAAAGTCTTGGGGATAAACAAGGAGCACTCAATGATTATAACATCTACCTTGAATCCAAGCCCGAAGACAAAGAGGCATTATTTGCCCGGGCTGTAGGCCGATATGATTATGGACAGTGGGCTGTGGCCAAGGAAGATTTCCTGAAACTGCTCGCCATGCCTTCAGGTGGAGAAACCAACACTGTGTATTTTCAAACCGATCAATCAGCAGATGGCGAGACCAAGGCCTTTACTGCCCATCATGACCTGACTGCCACCGTGCTCAATTACCTTGGGCTTATTGAAACCAAGTTGAAGAACTACCCGCAAGCTTTACTATACTTTGACTCGGCAATCCATATTCATTCGCGCGACCCTGATTACTATCTGAACCGGGGAATAGCAAAGCTACAAGCAGGTGACTCAGCAAAAGCGATCCTGGATTTTGAGAAGACTCTCTCATTAAATCCGGAGAGCAGCCTGGCCCGCCACAACCTGGCGGTGTTGAAGAAATCGAAAGGCAATCAGGATGAGACTGAAAAGTTGCTGTCTGAAGCCATTGAGAAAAATCCTAAGCAGCCTTACTCCTATGCTGAGCGCGGCCTCGTGCGGATGCAAGGGGGCAACCTGAAAGGTGCGCTTGAAGACTACAACGAAGCGATCCGGATCGATCCTGTTGATGCTGACTATTGGCTCAACCGTGGAATTATCAAAGAACAAAGCAAAGACTTCAATGGCGCATTGGCGGATTACAAGCAAGTGATTACCCTAAAGCCCGATTATGAAAAGGGTTGGCTGAATCATGGCAATGCACTGATGAAGCTTAATCAGCTGACAGAAGCGATTGAGGATTATACGGTGGCCATTACCTACTATCCTGACTACGGACTAGCTTACTATAATCGTGGACTCACCTACCATCGGTTGGGTAAAAAGACGGAAGCATGTAAAGATCTTGAGCAGGCGAAAAAGTTTGGAACACACATAGAGCCTAAAGTAATGAGCACAATTTGCAAATGAAATCAATTGGCAAGGATACCGTAGAGCCTTCCTGTTTGGTTGGGCCCATGATAGACACAAGTCTTTTGCTTACCCGTGGAGCCAGCTACAAAAAACTTGCTCCTGAAGAAGTTCTTTTTAAGGAAGGCACCCGGTGTGACTATTACTATCAGGTTGTACGCGGTCAAATCCGGTGGGTCAATTTCAATAAAGAAGGTGACGAGTATTTACAAACGCTGGTAGAGAAGGGTGAGTGCATTGGAGAACTTCCTTTGTTTGATGATGGTGTTTATGCAGCTACCGCAATTGCCAATAAGGCATCGCTTATGTTGCGGCTTCGGAAGGGGGCGTTTCATCAGTTGCTGGTGGATGAGCCCTTGATTCATTTTTCATTTTCGAAGTTGTTAACCCAACGATTGCGCTTCAAATTCTTCCTGTTAAAGGAGATCGCGAACAATAATCCGGAAAAGATTATCAGCTCGCTACTAAGCTACCTGCATGAGAAAAAGGATCATGTGTGCCCCGTGTGCAGCCAGGTTAGGCTCACGCGGAAACAAATTGCAGAGATGGCAGGCCTGCGGGTAGAAACGGTGATCCGTGTGATGCGCATCCTGAATGAAAAAGGCGTGATTCAAATTCGCAATCGCAAAGCCTACTTCGGAAACAGTGTTGGGTGCGATACCAGGCGATGTATTGCAGGGTGAAATTTGCTTATAGAGTCTCAGCTTCGTGACTCCATGGTATTCATCTTTGTCATACATCGTCCCCTATGGGAGACGATGCTGGAAAAGGAGGCGATGTATTGCAGGGTGAAAATTTACTTCCCGCTTTTCTTCCTGCCTGTGTGGGGAGTACGGAAACTGGGGACCGCGAACATATAATACTGCACTCCAAAACCTACAGCCACATCAAAACCATGGTATGGTGAGTAATAAGCAGCAACCGATGGCCCAATACCCCAGTTATTGGAATTTAAGCCTTTTTTCTTGTTGCTGGCAACCGAGGTTGATCGGATTGTATCAGAGTATACAAACTGTTTGATCAAAACGGTTTCATACCGGTAGATCACTGTGTCGCGATACGTAACATTATAAATTACGGTGTCCCGGGCATCTTTTTGCTGCGAATAGGAAATCGCAGGAGATAGCAAGAGTATGAGAAGTAGACAGACCTTATCATTCGTTGCCATAGCATGTTGGTTAGTATAAGTAAGTTAAGAAATCCTACGTCTTTCACTCAGCTGGGAAAAGGAAGCTTTGTCATGCATCCCTGCGGAAGACTATCTAAAGCAAGCCGCTTGCTTTCAAAAAATCGTCAATCCTTTTCTTCTGTCTTAGATGATGACGGAAATGCATATCGGCAAACTGAAGCCATTCAGTTGCGCTGAAATAGTGTAAGCCCGGATGTTTTGTTTTGCCCGTAAACGGACTCGTGGAAATCAGCAGCGCTATTGCACTCATCTCGGTTTTTAACGCAAGGAGTTCATTCAAGAGATGCTCTTTACTTTGTGGTTGGGGCATGTGAGCATTGGCCGGTGCGCCTTCAATGAACTCATCCGGAAATTCATTATTGGCAAACATGGATTTGGCATGAGGATTTGCGTGCTCTTCAGCATGATCGTTATTCGAGATACAGATTCTTATTTGATCAAGATAAAATCTCGTGTCCGCAATCAAATGCAGATACATTTGACCCAGCGACCAACGGGTGGGCGAAGGTTTGGCACAAAGCTGCGCAATGGTGTACCGCTCTAATTCGATTATGTATGCAGCTATCGTATGATTGAAATCGTCAATTAAAACATTGATTTTTTTAAAGATCAAGGATTTCTGTTTGTACGCAAGACATGTCAGCAACTGAATTCACGCATCACGTATGAATCATTCTGAAATTTTTTTTTAACAGCCACTGCTCGGCCACTGGCATGCTATCAAAGATTCTTATAAAGAACCCACGTTTTTCACCAACCTCTTTCCAATAATTGGCAAAGGTGAGATTCTGTCTTTCAAAGACTCCGGCTATTACTACATTTTTTAACTCTGGCACACTGGCCTCGTAGCGCTTTACAATATTAAAGGCTTCGGCAATGCTTACATTGATTTGCAGATTTCGATAATCCACTAATAGGTACCGGCAACCTGTTTCAATAATCTGCTGCTGAATCAGAGCAGACGCTTCTACCATGGAAGAAAAATTATCTCTCTTTCCATGACCCACTACCAACAAATACTTTTGCTTTACTTCAAAGGATACCAGCGGGAAGTCCATCTACATAAGGTACCATTTCGACTGCTTACCACCAAGATACTTAAGAAAACAGGAAATTTTCTGCATCCCTGAACTTTGATTGGTATAAATCTTACCGCAACGCCCAGACCTTGTTAACATCGTGTGCTGTTACCCATACATGTTGCCCGGCAACACGCACGGCCCCGCTCCCATTCAAGGGACCGTAAATTCTATCCACCGAGTTTGATGCCGGGTTAATGGATTGAAGCATGCGGCCATTTTTTGCGCGTACCCAAACCCGTCCCGCACCCACTCCAATGTCTCCTCCCGTTCCCAGGGCCTTGCCATCGATCGTGGCTGCTACTTTGTTGGTTGAAGGATCAATTCGTGTGATGGTTCCATCGGTTTGGTTTAACGTCCACACACCTTGTTCGCCTACAGCCAGGAAGTGTGGTGTCGGTCCTACGGTAATGGTAACGGTCACGTGGTTGGTTGACGGATCAATTCGTTGTACACTATTTGAATTTGTATTGGTGATCCAAACGGCATCAAATCCAAAAGCAGCGCAAAAGGAATCAGGTGCTACCGGAATGTTAGCCACTACCTTATTCGAAGTTGGATCGATGCGTGAAAGAATTCCCTTCTTATCCGATAGAATCCAAACAGAACCGGCACCAGCTGCAAGACTGAGTTCACCATACTCCTCAGCAACGCCACATCGAATAGTGGCAATAATCTTTCCGTTCTTGGAATCAATTCTCAACACCGATTTATCTTTACAGCTTGCAGCCCACAACGATCCGAAAGCCACCACCGGAGCTCCACAAATACCCGGAGCTGCAGCTGTCAAAATTGGTTTTGTATTTTGAACTGAAAGTTTTTGAACTGTGTCCACATTGGTTACCCATACCTCATCCCCATCGGCCGCCAGAAAGTCGGGATAACCTGAAAGTTCAATTGTGGCAACAGCTTCCGAGTCTATTGGTATTTCACGGATCGGTTTGGGCACCAGAATAAACTTATCGAATGATTTATACATAGGGGAATCGAGGTTGCTCAACGCGCGATTCAGTACCAGCAGTTCGGCAACGTTAAGCGGAAGTTTTTGCTCATTCGGTTGATTGATGGTACCTGCAGGGTAATCCAGACCGGCACTGTCTTTCATTTCGATGTGATTTCCAACTAACCATTGTACTTCATTGTTCTGACAAAAATCAGTCAATCGTTGTATGCTCTCCTTGAAGGCTGCCCAGTCGCGGATGTATAACCGACCCGGATAAAACGTATCGCCTGTCAGTAGTAATTTGGTTTGTGGATCATATATGGCAATCGAGGTTGCCTCATGTCCCGGAATAGGAATAATCGTTAATGGTCTGCCGCCTAACTCATAGGTAGATTGTGCTGGCCACTCTGACAATTCAAAAAATTGTGCTATCTCATCACGGCTTAATCCAACCACCGTGGTGTTGGGTTTATTCCTAAACTGAACATCGGCCGCATAATGGTCGTCATGATTATGGGAGTGCACTACCACCAGCGGGATTGTTTTGTCATTATCGCGTTGCCATTGTTCTATGATTTCTTGCACCGCCTTGTAAAGGGGAAAGACCGTAGCCCCTTCAGTAGCACCCGTGTCCACCAACAACGCTTTATCGTTTCCGATAAACAAATACATGAACGGTGCTTCGTAATGAATGCATTTGTTTTGCCTGAGGATCCAGGTCGATGAATTATACTGAACGATCTGAATGGGCGGGTCATTGTTTTCCGCGCAATTCTGCGAACCGTGTATCCACGTTACTTCATCAAGGGCTATACCTGGTTCTTTTTGGGTGCAGGCGGACAACCACAGGAAAGTAACTACGATACTAACTCTCTTAACCATCATAGAATTTACATTTCATTGGTGCATTATCCATGTGAATCCGATTGGCTGAGCATAAACAAATCTTTAAACGATCTATGCTCGCGGTGCAGCAACCAGACCACAATCAAACCAAAAACAAAGGTAGATGAAGCCGTCTCTATTAAATGGCTCAGTCGAACGGAGGCCAGAGGCAGCAGTGGATTTTCCATAATGTGCCCCAGGTTTTGCGGGGTGCTGAAGAATGTACCTACCAGCAGGGCTGTCATCCATACATTTACTCTTGAACCATAGATTACCGGAAGTGCACAAAGCACCCAGATCATCGATCGCACGATTTGAAACGGAAATAATCCCGGATCCGACCGCAGGGTATTAGCTGTATGTTGCCAGAAGGGAGTGATGGATCCTGGGCTACCATAGAACGCGCGCAGTTCCGGATTTTGCCAGGCGATGTAATAGCCCGCAAGCCAATAAAGCAACATGTAGGCTACCGCCAGGCAACTCAATTTCCAAACCCATTGCCTTACGGGCATAACAAAAGGTTTAAAATTTACCTCCTCTTGTTTATGTCCTTTGCCCAGTATCAATACTGAAAGTGGCACAAACAAAAATGCAACGGGTAGACCCATAAAAAAAAGGTAAGGCAGCTGGTGCGAGTTTACGGTTATGTCCGATAAAAAATACCAGGTCTCTATTTGCATCACAAAGGTTACCACTCCATAATAGGCTGCCGCCAGCAGCAGCTCCAGATAGCGGCCACTCCATCGCGAACTAAGCACGAGTGCAATTACCAGTAGTGTGTTGGTAATACCCACTACTAACAAACCAATATTGAATGGCACCAATCCGGGTTCTGATTTGGTATCCGGAAGTTTGCCCGTAAGAAACATTGCACCGCCCAGGTAGCAAATAAAAAATAGGATGAGCAGCGCTATAAATCGCCCTAGCCAAATGAAAAGTTTTGAAGGAGTCATTACTTAAAGATAATCAACAAATCTTTTCAGGTCTTACAACCTAATGGAGAAGAATTAGTTTGCGTCTTTACCCTCCTCTAGTTTTTTAATCATGATTTCAACGCGCGCTTTATTGGCTGCATCAGGAGCAAGTGGTAAGGCCACCTTCATAAACGGTAAAGCCTTCTTGTATTCTCCCAGGGCAGAATAACCCCGGCCCATCCCAAGGTTGGTGGTGAACTCCTTAGGGTTTCTATCATAATTGATTTTGAAAACCTTAAAAGCCTCCTTGGCCTGATTCTGGGATTGCAAGGACCTTGCATAAAAATGAAGATCAAGCATGTTGCCCAGCGGCAAGGCCTCTTCCATTACTTTGTTGGCTTCCTCCATGCGATTCATTTTGGTAAGTACTGCTGCCTTTGCACTCAGCGAACGGAAATTCTTTTCGCCCATCACCCTGAAATAGATAGCCCGGTCGGCCCACGCCAGCGCCTGCTCAAGCTCATAGTTGTTACGCACGCACCAGTAAATGGCCGAAATGAAATCGTAATAAGGTCGGGTGGTTCTGAAATCGTTTTTAAATGCCTCAACCTGTAACTTCTTTGTGTCTGCTTCCACCGTAAACGGGAAGGCACGCTTCTCCCACGACATCACTATCCGCACACTACTTTCGGTTTGATCTGTAAACTCATACTTCAACCATTCCACGCTTTTGTCGAGCGATTGATTTTTCACTACTACCCGCAAAGCATCCTGGGTTTCATCGTAATAGAAACTTCCCCATGAGGTATTGATTCTTGAAAAAATCAAGGTGCTTTCAGTCTCACCCAACGCGATGAAGAAACCGTATTTACCGGCAGGCAAATCGTTGCCTTCAATCTTCACGGGCTGCGAAATCGAAAGGGTCGTATTTTCATTGGCTCCGGCCCGCCAGGGTGCTGCCGTGCTGGTGCCGTGTCCCTGATCGACAAACCCGTAATGCGCTACGGGTGTATTCCAGATCTTTCCTTCCCGGCCCTTCATACCGGGCCGACTGTAATTGATTTCGATTTTTACAATTCCGATTTGTTCGGAAACGGAAGCCTTCCGGTTTCCCCCATCGGGCTCTGTCGTAAGCGGCATGATCTGAGCATAGCCTGCGCCAGCGATCATCCAAACCATAAAGAGTAGAGTTTTTTTCATAAAGGTGCTTTTCTGCTTGTTTACGATGTTGGGCAAAATAAGGTGTTGTTTTTAAATCCTGATCCAGCCGTTTATCATCTAGTTGCCGAAAAATAAAAAAATTGCAGGGTTCTACTTTTCCCGTCTACTTCGAGATCTCAAATAAATCCCGCACTTACACACTTTTCTGAGCAGCCGTTGAGAGATTCTTTTGGTGCTTATTATAAATTGATTCGGTGCTCAGTATAGATTGTTCGGGTGCTTAGTATAGACTGTTCGGATGCTTAGTATAGATTGTTCAGATGCTTAGTATAGATTGTTCGGATGCCTAGTATAGATTGTTCGGATGTCTAGTATAGATTGTTCGGACGCTCTGTATAGATTGTTCGGACGCTCTGTATAGATTGTTCGGACGCTCTGTATAGATTGTTCGGATGCTCTGTATAGATTGTTCGGATGCTCTGTATAGATTGTTCGGATGCTCTGTATAGATTGCTCGGACGCTCTGTATAGATTGTTCGGATGCTCTGTATAGATTGCTCGGACGCGTAGTATAGATTGTTCGGATGCTCTGTATAGGTTGCTCGGACGCGTAGTATAGATTGGGTCTGTTCAATTAACTCCCGGGGTCTAGTATAGATTCTCCCCTGCGGTGCTTGGTCTTAGCCTAATACGAGGATCATTCCTTATACCCTACTGGTTGGTGGAATCTGGCTAAAGTTGCTTAAATTTCTTCACCGGAAATTTACCCCGATTGTCAGCTGAATAATTTATGAAAAATACAATCCTTTCGATGCTCGTGATTTTGAGTTCGCTTTATAGTCAGGCCCAGTCAACAGCATCAAAGTCAAAATCCAGGTTTATGATTCGTCACACGGTAGTTTTTAAACTGAAATATCCCAAGGGTTCGCCTGAGGAAAGTGAGTTCATGAGTGCGGGCGCCAGGCTGGCTTCGATCCCCGGTGTCCGTAGGTTTGAATCCTTGCGGCAAACCAGTAAGTATAATGATTATGATTACGGGTTCTCCATGGAGTTTGATTCAAGCAAGGCTTATGAAGAGTACCTCAGGCACCCCGATCACACCAGGTTTGTTGAAACGTATTGGGCAGCCTACGTTGAAAAATTTCTTGAGATTGACTACGAGTCGATTAAATAGGGTCAATTTTAAGGATTCACTCTTCCTGGTTGGTGGAGCCAATGCACCCTTCGCATAACAGCTAACACACTTTGCATCTTTGTGGTTGTATTATTAACCGCAGAGGCGCTAAAGCACAGAGATACTCCAATTAATCAAAAAACTGTTTAGTAAGATTTTCATTAAATCTCTTTTTAGTCGGCCCCAAAAAATACAGGTCCGGTGCGATCATTTACTCTGTGTAATCTTTAAATTTCTGAACCAGCCTTCCGAGCCATTGCCTACCCAGAATCCGAGATTACCCTGTTTGGTAGTACTAAGCTGATCCACTTCCAGGGTAGGTTGGGCCGAGCCGTTGACATACACTTTCACATGCGGGTAATTCACTACAATCCGGGCATGAAACCATTCTTCTACATTATCTGGCACCGGATTGATCGTGTTTTCATATTTGCCGGGATGCTTCTCGCGCAGCGTGGGCCAGTCGTAGTTGGGGATGGAGATGTATTGGATGGCATGCGCCTTACGCTCGGCATTTTTGAAATTAAAGGGGCGGAAATACACCGCATCATACGTTTCGTTATTCACCCCATGAAAGGCGACCCCAACAAAACTCTGGCCGGGGGCATTTTTACCTTTTACATCCAGCTCGATGGTGCCATTCGTAAAGGTGAAGTTGTTGAGCCATAGAAACCCGGCACCCTCCTTAGTATTTAAATGCGCGACTTCACCAGCATACGACACTTGGCGACCGGCCACCGTGAAGTTTGCGGGATCAATTTTGGGAACGGTAGGCTGCTGCGCGTAAAGAAGGCCGTTTGCCAGCAGGGCCAAAAGCGTTAAGGTGATTTTCATAGTTTAAAAGTTAACCAGAATGAAATCAAAATGAAAACAACGTATGGATACAAACGGAAGAATCAGCTTCGAGGATGGTTTTTGAGAGATAATTTCTTTGTTGGTGAGCAACTCTCCTGCCTTCACACAACACCAATAAAGGCGAGGGGCCCATGCGTAGGCTCCGTTGTGAAGAGCTCAATCCAAACAACCCGAACACAATCCAGAGCGGGATAAAAAAGGTGACAGGTATTATTCATTCTGAAACTTAATAGGCAGGATACTCTTCTCCCCGAGCCTACTTAAAGCGAAGGATCCCCTACTATTTTGAGGGATCCTTCTCCGTCAGTTGGCGGATCAGGATTGCTTATTTATTTCTTTCCAAGCGGAGGCTGCTTTTTTTGCCATAACGAATTATTCAGTCCTTTGTCCCTATAATTTATTCCAACTCAATAACCTGTGATACCTGAGGACATCCGAAGAACAGTATATAGC
>JBEBJH010000136.1:0-13051 GCA_040079965.1 Cyclobacteriaceae bacterium | reverse complement strand
CAGGCGGGTTTTCAGAGCATCCACTCCGAATGGTGGCATTTTGATTTTGTGGGCTGGCAGAAATATGCCGTGATGGATATTGATTTTGAAGAGTTGGAAAATCATTAACTTTGACCATGGACTACAAGAAGTATATCGAAATTGATCCTCAAGTTAGATTCGGAAAGCCTTGCATTAAGGGAACCCGGATTTCAGTGTATGATGTGTTGAGTTGGCTTTCTGCGGGAATGTCTGTTGACGAAATATTAGCAGATTTTCCCCAACTCACAAAGGATCAGATTTTGGCTTGCCTTGACTATTCTGCTGATAAGGAAAGGAAGGCGTCAGTGGTTGTAAGAAGTTGCTCCTGGACGAAAATATTTCATTCCGCGTTTTGAAATCAATTATTTCAGTCTTTCCTCAAAGTATTCATGTAACCAATGATTTAGCCCGCGTAAAGCGTGACTCTGAAATATTTCAATATGCAAAGGAAAACGACTATACCATTCTCACTTTCGATGAGGATTTCTATGACCTTCAACTTTTAAGAGGCTATCCACCAAAAATTAATTGGCTTCGTTTTGGTAACTCAGGTAACGTGAAAGTAATAAGTAAATTGATTGAACATCAAAATGGTATTGCTTCATTTATTGCAAATTCTGAAGTCGGAATTTTGGAAATATATTAAAGAAGAGATGTTGAATATTAATTAACTGTTATGGACAAAAAAAGTAAAAAATTCCTGTTTGATTATTTAAATAATTCTTCACCCACCGGCTTTGAGCAAAGCGGGCAACAAATCTGGTTGGATTATCTCAAGCCTTATATCAGCGATTATATGGTGGATGTGTATGGCACTGCCGTGGGGATCGTTAATCCCAAAGGGGCTTACAAAGTTGTGATCGAGGCGCATGCCGATGAGATCTCGTGGTTTGTAAACTACATTACCGAAGAAGGCTACATCTATGTGCGCAGAAATGGGGGCTCAGATCATCAGATTGCACCTTCCATGCGCGTAAATATTTATGGCAGTAAAGGAGTTGTGAAAGGGGTGTTTGGCTGGCCGGCCATTCACGTACGCGATGCAGCGAAAGAGGAAACACCAACTCTAAAAAATATCTTTATCGACATTGGCGCTGAATCCAAAAAAGAAGTGGAGGCGATGGGTGTGCATGTAGGTTCTGTAATTACGTTTGTAGATGAACTGATCGAACTCAATAAAAACTATCTTACAGGCCGTGCACTCGACAATCGTATGGGTGGCTACATGATTGCAGAAGTAGCCCGCAGACTGCATGAGAACAAGAAGAAATTGCCTTTCTGTCTATATGTAGTGAATGCAGTACAAGAAGAAATTGGTTTGCGAGGCGCGGAAATGATTTCGCGAAGACTGAAACCTGATCTCGCCATCTGTACCGATGTGACGCACGATACCCAGTCACCGATGTATAATAAAAAGGAGAGTGGCAACCTGAAGTGTGGTTCAGGCCCAGTGGTTTGTTATGGGCCTGCGGTGCAGAACAATGTGTTGAAAATGATTATTGATGTTGCGAACAAAAAGAAAATTCCTTTCCAGCGTCAGGCTGTGTCACGTTCAACAGGAACGGATACCGATTCATTTGCTTATTCCGCAGAGGGTGTTGCTTCTGCGCTGATTTCGCTTCCGCTGAAGTATATGCATACTACGGTTGAAACGGTTCATAAAGAGGATGTGGAAAATGTGATCAACCTGATTTATGAAGTATTGCTACAAACAAGGCCGGGGCACGATTTCAGATATATCAAGTAGGTTTTATAGCCACAGATTCACAGATAAATGTGTGAATAAATCAGTGAATCTGTGGCCTGGCACCGAATGACTTGCGAAACCTATCAGAATGAATATGTATTACTGTTACCCCTTGACGTAGCTGTGTAGATTCTATCGCAGATACCATTACCATACTCTACAGTAGTTAGATTGTCGTTTACGCGGATCTGAACAATTCCTTTTACGGGCACGGAAACTTGTAAATCTGAACAATTGTAATAATACTCAACGGGGGAGGTTATTGTAGAGGTAAATTGTTTCCCGCTACGGGCATTGCCCTCAATCGAACCAGAAAATTTCATAGTGGTTTGACCCGATTCTGAATAGAAATTAAGTTCACCTATCATTGTTAGAAACGTACCGTCAGCATAGGTAATCTTGGCACCACGGGTACTTAGCATTACAGATTGGTGTGAATTTGATGTAATCAGAAATGTGCCTTCTATCAAATAGGAATCTTTTTGATAGTTTTCAAATGTGATTGTTTCTCGGCTCGAATACAATTCGTTTTTTGTGTTAAGGATATAGAGAAAGTCGTCAATCACTTTTCCTTTTCTGGTAGCATTTAGATCACACGTATTTCCATTATCATAGTCAAGAGTCAATCTACCAACGTAGAGTATGGTATCGTAGTGGGTAAGATCTGTTAAGTAAAATTGGTCGATAGAAGGATAGCATGCTTTGTCAGCGGTTCTTTTTTTATTAAAAACCCGTCCATGAGCCGTAATGTTGGCCCCTTCTAAAATTTGGCCAGTGACATCCATTATTTCTTCAGCATTACTTATTATCAGATTGTTATCTAGTGCAATAGATTCTGACTGCAAACGCAACTCTTCCGGGGAGAGATTGAAATCGTCAATGTCATTACACGATAAGGCAGTTAAAAACAGGGCGGTAAGGACTATAATCTTTTTCATATCCAGACATACTCAATAACCAGTCCACAATAGAAACCTTACAGATTGACTCAATTAGGTATTTACATTTTGTTAAATGAAAGATTAACTGGGAACTGTGTATAATTGTCTACAAAAAGCTTAGCCTTCCTTTCCAACGAGTGTAAACCCTACTGCGATCATGTCTTTCCAAAACCCGGGATACGCTTTGTTTACCACTGATGCTTCAATCATTAGTTCGGTTTGTGTCGCCCAAAGCTCGAAGCATTGCCACCCGGTGTAAGTACAAGTTGATTGTCCTTAAAAGTTGACCGCACTCCCAGTTTGTCCATAATCTCTTACATGGTGTGCTAATCTATGATCTGTCTTCAAAGACCATTTTTTATTTCGACCCGTGACATGCGGCCAAATTTTGAGGTGCCAGGGTCTGAACTTACGATGTATTTCCTACTCTTCCTTTTCTGAGATTTTAAAACCTACCGTTTTCATATCTTCCCAAAAACCGGGGTAGGATTTGTTAATCACTGAGGGGTCTTCGATTTTTAAGTCAGCTTGGGTTGCCCAGGGGGCGAGGCCCATAGCCATCCGGTGATCATGGTAGGTTTCAATGGTAATGAGTTGTCCTGTAATCTTTCCTGGGGTCAAAATCCAATTTCCGGATTGAGGCTCGGTAAGCTTTGCACCAATTTTTGCCAACTCCTTTTGTAAAGCACCAATACGATCGGTTTCTTTGATACGCAAGCTTTCCAGTCCCGTAAATTCTCCATGGATTCCTTTGGCAGCACATATGGGCAAAACAGTCTGGGCCAGATCAGGACAATCTTTAAAATTCCAGGTAATTTTATCGAAGTGATTTTTCTTTGCCAGCATTAACGAGTTATTCACGAAGGTTGATTGCACACCCAGCCACTCCATGATGTCGGCAATAACCCGATCGCCCTGAAGGGATTTTTCAGAAACATTTGGGAGTGTAATTTCAGCCTTATTGGCCAGTGCTGTAAACCCATACCAGTAGCTGATAGCCGACCAATCGGCTTCAACAACAACCTGCGTTGATTGATACTTTGCTTGATTAACCTGGATTGTCTTAGCCTGTAAATCAACCTGGCTTTCCGCCCCAAATTGTTCCATAAGGGTAGCCGTCATTTGTATATAGGGCACACTTCCAATTTTTCCCGTAAGGTGAAGAGTGAGCCCTTGTGGAAGAGTTGGGGCAACCATCATTAAGGCAGAGATATATTGACTACTCACGTTGCCGGAGATTGTTAGTGAGTTTGTCTTTTGATTAACAAAACCTTTGGTTTCGATGGGAGGGAACCCCTCTTTCTCAAGATATTCGACAGTGGCACCAAGGGCTCTTAAGGCATCAACCAAAATTCCGATGGGCCGCTCTTTCATACGCGCAGTGCCGGTCAGAATTTTGTTTTTCCCCGTCAGGGCAAAGAAGGCCGTGAGAAATCGCATGGTGGTGCCGGCATCCATCACATCAATTACCTTGTCTGGACTGTTGACCAGGCGACTCATTAACTGAGTGTCGCGGGCATCGGAGAGATTGCTAACGACTGATTGGTTTCCACTTAGTGCCTTCAACACTAAGGCGCGGTTACTTATACTCTTTGAAGAGGATAACTTACCAATGATGCCGGAGAGCCGTGGAGTTTTTGAAATGAGGAGATACAATGACAAGGGATTGGACGTTAACTTAATATTAAAAGTAATTTTTATCAGAGATTTTTTCTGTTCGATGAAACATTTTAATTTAGAATTCGGTTGAAGAACATATGACAACAACGAAAAAAGTAATGATTGGTCTGGGCGTAGCGGGCGGTGCCTTGCTGGCTGCCTGGTTGCTAACGGGTGATCGTGGAAAGAAAACCAAAGAGTTTGTTTCCAAAAAAGCAGAAGATCTCAAGCAAGCCATAAATAAGAAGGAGAAGGTTGATTTTGATGACTCAGACGTACACTATGTGTAACTCGACTGATAATAATCCAGCGAAGCACCTATTTCGTCAAGGCTGACCTCCACATCCCATCTGGCATGACCAATTCCTTCGGTCAGTGCCATTAGAATTTTATTTCCCCTGTTTTTCTTATCCTGACTCATAAGCTCAAGAATACTGCTACGATCAGGTGGTAAAACCACAGCTGAATAAGTTTGTTTCAGGTATTCGGTGATTTGTACAAGTTCGGACCCGGTAAGCAGTTTTTTCCTACACGCAATGAAAGCCTCAGCCATCATACCAATGGCGATCGCCTCTCCATGAAAAATCCGGTTGTCGGAATTGAGAAAGTAACTCTCCACGGCATGCCCTATGGTATGGCCGAAGTTTAGAACTTTTCTAAGACCTTTTTCTTTTGGGTCATTTTTAACAACCTCCTTTTTAAAGTTTACTGAGTGCTTAATCAAGGAATTCCATTCCTGATTTTTAAAAGGCTTACTGCGTACAATATCCCACATAACTTTATCCGAAATCAGGCAATGTTTAATTACCTCGGCAAAGCCAGAACGGAGTTCTCGTTCTGGCAATGTTTTGAGGAATGCTGGGCTAATGAGTGTGGCCGCAGGTTCGCAAAACACCCCGATATGGTTTTTATAATTCATGAAATCGATCCCAAGCTTTCCTCCAATGCTGGCATCTACCTGGGCCAACAAAGTGGTTGGCATTAATACAAAGTCAATTCCCCGTTTATAGGTGGCAGCACAAAATCCACCCAGATCGCCCAAAACTCCACCACCCAACACTATTAGTACAGAGTGCCTGTCAAGTTGCTGACGGGTAAGATGTTCCCAAACCGCCTGGCAGCTCTGCAGGTTTTTATGCTCTTCACCTGCCGGTATAATAATGGGTTCAATTCCCATAAGGGAATTGCCAATTATGGGTAAACAAAAGGTTGCCGTGTTTGAGTCGGTAAGTAAGGCAATCCGGGAATAAGTCTTTCCTGAGAGAAACCCCGTAATCAATTCCTGCGGACTGACGCTAATGGTGATAAGAGACATTTCCAACAAATTAAATCAATTCTGTTCTTTAGGCCGTGCAACTGTCTCAAAAATGTAAGGCAATCTTATATTTGTGGCACCAAATGCAAACGTATGCAAGCCGAGCCGAAAGTCCATTTTGATGATACAGAAGTTGCCTTTTCCTATAAAAGCAATCAAGAGTTAAGGAAGGCCAATTTCATCTTTTCTATAGTCAATCACCCCTGGGTATCAAACGTTGCCACAGGTCTGGCGAAAGCTGGTCTTACCCTTCACTTGCCGGTAAAAGGACTTATCCGATCCACCGTGTTCGAGCATTTTTGCGGTGGCGAAACCATCGATCAGAGTGTTCGCACCATTAATACTCTGAATAGCTTTCATGTGGGCGCTATACTTGATTTTTCGGCTGAAGGTGCAAAAAGCGAAGCCGGTTTCGATCATACTACCGAAGAAATTCTAAAAACATTGGACAAAGCCAAGGGCAATGCGGCCATCCCGTTTACCGTGTTTAAATCCACGGGTCTGGTTATGATGGATGTGCTTGAGAAAGTTCAAAGCAAAAAGGATCTGACTGCTGAAGACAAAGAAGCTTTTCAACATTTTCGCGATCGGGTTGAACGAATTTGTTCGAGAGCATACGAGTATGATGTTCCAGTTATGATCGATGCTGAGGACAGCTGGATTCAGAACCCAATCGATGAACTTGCTTATGAGATGATGAAGAAGTTCAATCAAAAGCGAGCCATTGTTTACAATACCTATCAGATGTATCGCAGGGATATGCTTGAGAACCTGCGAAATGCTTTTCATACGGCTACTATGCACAACTACTACCTGGGTGTAAAGATGGTACGGGGTGCCTATATGGAAAAAGAAGCAGAACGTGCAGAGAAGATGGACTATCCCAATCCGATTCATCCCAACAAGCAAGCCACGGATGATTCCTTTAATAAAGGCCTGGCTTTTTGTGTCGATAATAAACAACGCGTCAGTTTGATGTGTGGATCGCACAATGAGTACAGCAATCAATACCTGGCTGTGCTGATGGAAAAACACAGCATGAGAAATAATGACCCCCGGGTTTGGTTTGCTCAGTTGCTGGGTATGAGTGATAACATTTCATTTAATCTGGCGAAAGCCGGATACAATGTGGTGAAATATGTGCCCTATGGTCCCGTAGAGTTGGTTATGCCTTATCTTATTCGAAGGGCATCAGAAAACACTTCGGTAGCCGGGCAAAGCAGCCGCGAACTTACCATGATCCGGAAAGAGTTAGCCCGCAGAAAGTCTGTCAAATAACCCCTTGTCTGCATTTCTTGGGGAAGTTGGTGTGCGGTATGAATTCACTATTTTTGCCCCTCAAAATAACTATTCGTCATGCAGTTAAGTGAACAGGAGATTATTCGCAGACAGAGCTTACAGGAACTCACCAAACTAGGCATTAATCCTTACCCAGCCGAGCTTTTTGAGATCAATTCCTCGGCAGCGGATATACACGAGCATTATCCAAATCAAAAAATTGAATATAAAGATGTTTCCTTAGCCGGCCGGATCATGTCGCGCAGGGTGATGGGTAATGCGTCATTTGCAGAGTTGCAGGACGAGACGGGCCGTATTCAGGTTTATTTTCGCAGGGATGATATTTGCCCAGGCGAGGATAAGACACTTTACAATACAGTTTTCAAAAAGCTGTTGGATATCGGAGATATTATTGGCGTGAAGGGGTTTGTGTTCACAACCCAAACCGGTGAAATCTCTATTCACGTTACCAGTTTTAAAATTTTATCCAAAGCGTTAAGGCCGTTGCCGGTTGTTAAAGAAACCAAAGACGAGCAAGGTAATGTCGTTTTGCACGATGCCTTTACGGATCCCGAGCAACGATATCGCATGCGGTATGTAGACCTGATTGTAAATCCTCAGGTTCGCGATGCTTTTGTAAAGCGCACAAAGCTTGTGAACTCTATGCGTGAATATTTGAACGATAAAGGGTATTTGGAAGTTGAAACTCCGATCCTGCAACCACTCTATGGAGGCGCTGCGGCCAAACCATTTAAGACACATCACAACACGTTGGACATGACGCTTTATATGCGCATTGCCAATGAACTTTATCTTAAGCGCCTGATTGTTGGTGGCTTTAACGGAGTGTATGAATTCTCGAAAGACTTCCGCAACGAGGGCATGTCTCGGTTTCATAATCCTGAGTTCACTCAGGTAGAACTGTATGTAGCGTACAAGGACTATAACTGGATGATGAATCTCGTTGAGGAAATGATTGAGAAAGTTGCCTTGGATTTACATGGAACTACCGAGGTGAAGGTGGGTGAAAACGTAATTGATTTCAAGCGGCCCTGGAAACGTTTTACCATGTACGAAGCAATCCAGCATTTTACAGGAATTGATATTTCGGAAATGGATGAGGCTGCTTTGCGTGAAACCGGCAAGAAACTTCATGTGCCTATGGACCTTACTATGGGTAAAGGAAAATTGATTGATCAGATTTTTGGCGAGAAGTGTGAACCCAATCTGATACAACCTACTTTCATTACTGATTATCCATTAGAGATGTCACCCCTCGCTAAAAAGCACAGAAGCCGTCCGGGGTTGGTTGAGCGATTTGAAGCTATTTGTAATCGTAAAGAAATCTGCAACTCATTTTCTGAATTGAATGATCCTATCGATCAGCGCGAGCGTTTTGAAGAGCAACTTGAATTAGGTAAGCGTGGCGATGAAGAAGCCATGACGTTGGATGAAGACTTTTTGCGAGCCCTTGAGTATGGTATGCCCCCCACGGCTGGGTTGGGAATTGGTATCGATCGTCTTTCGATGGTAATGACCAACTCTCCGTCAATACAAGACGTTATCTTCTTCCCTCAAATGAAGCCGGAGAAGCAAATGGAAGTAAGTACGGATGCAGATTTTGAAGCTATCGGTATTCGGGCAGAGTTGATACCCATCCTTCAGAAACTAGGGTTCACCACGGTCGCTCAGCTTAAAGAAGTAAAAGCCACAAAACTCTTTAACGATATTCCTGGCATACGTAAGAAACTTAAGTTGGAAGGAGTTCAGAATCCAACACTGCTGGAGATTGAGGGGTGGTTGAAATAGTTGCTAAAACCTATAGAAGATTGATAATCCAGTTGCTGGCAAGGCCAGTAGTCTTAAATTATTGAAGTCCTGAGTGGTTTCGGCTGTTATGGTATTTGTATCATCATAGCTTCTCCAGTAGGTCTCCTTTCTGCCATATGATAGTTGCAAAAGAGCCTCTGTTGCAACATATAACCGATCTAGAATTTGAAACCTGATTCCTATGAAGGGTGAAACCCGCAATCCTACTTCTTGGTTTAAATTTTCATAATCTGATTGACCAGAAGAGTATTGGCCATCTTTATAAGATTGATAGTAGGGTGCTATCCCCACCGTAATAAAAGATCCATTTTTTGTTAAGTTGAACCTGTTTTTCTTTTCCTATCGAAAGACTAAATGAGTAATAATCTCTTTGTTGATAGTAATTGGATGCTTGATAGGTATTTGTCGCAACATCAGCAAACAACTCGATTCCATATCGAAGTGCCGTATTGGAAGTCTTTTGTTTCTTCAGCATAAGATCAAAAGGACTCCCGGAGGAGTTAATAATTTCATTCAATAAAAAATTAGTATTGAATCCGATATCTTTCGAATAAGCTTTGAGGTCAGGTAAATCCTGGCCAAAGGAATATACACAAACAAAAATTAGTAGGAAAGTAAGTTTCGTTTTCATGCTCATTGAGTTTTATTTAGTTTAAAACTACTTATAACTGATAAGCAAGCAAATTTGAATTTTTAGGTAGTTATGCCAATAAAAAGTAATTGGCCTTCTGTTTAAATATTAATTATCAAAGAAGTTTCTTTGACGATCCAATTTCAGGTCGCGTAGCATACTCGATTTTACACCGATCGAGAAGTTATAGGACTGATATCTTCCAAAGGGAACCCAACTGAGGCTTAGTTGCCAGCAATGCAGATCGCGGTTGATGCTGATTTGTGTTTGAGTGAATTCTTTACTCTCGAAGTCAAAACCTGAATTATAAACAATTTTCCATTTATCCGTTAGCGACAAATCTCCATTGAATCGCATGGCTTGCGTTATGGTTGATTCTTGGTTTTCACCGTGCGAGTAATCGACATTATAGCTTATTCGTAAGTTCCATGGTACAGAAAAATCTACATAGGCATCTGGGTTTTGAAGGAGGTATTTTTTGTCTGTATCAGAGGCATCTGATTTGGCAATTCGTTCGCGGGTATCATTGTCGCTTTTTTGACCTTTGGGATTTAGGTTAGTGCTAAACGCAAAGTTAGCGCGGGTAATTCGTCCGGCCTTTCCTGCATTCCACGCGTAACGACTTATTCTCTTCTCGGTATAGATAGGATCTAGTTTTTCTTCCGGGTTTTCATAGTCCGTAATAACCATGCGATATTCATAGGGATCGAGTGTAGCACCAAAATTCAAATTGATCTTATCTTGTAAAATGTTTGTGTTAGCCGAGAAACTGAAGTTTGCCAACTTGAATGAATCAGCTAGGAAGTTATAAGAAGTACCCACAGAAAGTGTATTGAATAAGGCGATTTTTCGGTCAACAGTATCTTTATCATTTCTAACTTTCATTTCGATATTATTATTAATGCTCATACTCAGGGCGCTGCTTTTACCAGGGCTGACGGTTCCATAAACAAATCCTTCATGCCGTGACTTCAACACAACTGTTTCATTTCCCGCACCATCCTTGGTTATAAATTTTTGGAAATAATTATATTTTGGATCGCTAAAATCGGGTTGAAAATTATACCCGATGGAAGGATTTATTATGTGGCGTATCGCCTTAACGTTTTTGCTTCTGTTTTTTGCAAGATAGATACCATATATACGGGTTGTAAGACCAACCCCCAGCGAATAATTATAAACATGATTAAACTCAGTGATCTTTCTTGATTTAAAGATTCGGGTAGAGTCTGTATAACTCCAATCTAACTTTTCGAAATACCAACGGTCATCAAAATTAAAGCTGGGGCTTAATGTTAAAAATTTTAATGCCTTGAATGATGTACTGAGAGGGATATTATGGCGAATACCTCGTTTCGCATTTCTAAAAAATACGGGTAAGTTTTCAAAAGTAAATGGAGCAATACTGTCTTTTGGCATTCCATTTTCATCGATGGCAATGTTACCAAGATCATTTGTAATCTGGTTGGTTCCATTCATTGAATACCGTACATTCAAATTCTGAAGGAACATACTATTCTCTGCATTTTTAAATGGATAAATATTATTTACGTTAAAACTTAGGTCGGGTAGTGGCATGTCTATTTTTTTTGTTCCGAGGTTTTGACTGTGCCTGAAGTTTACTCCCAAACTGAGCGGAGTACCTGGAAATGATTTGCTGTAATTAATGCTGGAACTTAGGTTTTGTGTTGTATTGTCTATGCGACCGGATTGGGGATTTGAATTTACTCCTAAATAGTTGTTGGTGTTATATGTGGAACTAGCCGCATTTACCGATGCTGAGAATCGGCTGCTTCCTTTTGATTGCGGACTATGATTCCATAACAAACGAAAGTCTTTGGTTTCAGTAGGTGCTTCTATATTATCTGTATTGATGTTGTTGGTAAAGGAAAAATTAAAGGCCCCGGAAAAGTGATACCGTTTGTTATAATTGGAGTTTAAGTATAGCGCACTTCCTCCTTTTGAATAGATATCCCCTGTAACGGCCAATTTTACATATTCATTTATATCAAAGAAATAGCCACCGCCTCTTAGAAAAAACCCTCTTCTTTTCTCTTCGCCATAGGTAGGAATAATAATTCCGGAGGCGCTTTTGCGTGGTGATGGGAAAATTCCAAAAATAAAACCCAGCGGTGTAGGCACGTCAGCGATTTCCATATAAAATGGACCTGATACCATTTTATCACCTGGAATCGCTTTAACCTTTGTGGAAATAATTCGGAAATGCGGATGGGCAAGATCGCATGTGGTATATGCATTGCCGGTGGTAAAAAGTTCATTCTTTTCATTCTTATACACCATTTCTCCATGCAGAAATCCATCACCTTGTTTTGTTACTACTTCTGTAATTTTCGCTTTCCTCGTTTTGAAGTTATAAACCATGTCTTTGGTTTCATACTTTTCCTCACCATTGATAAAGATTGGATAACCCACATGCTGGCCAGTAGAGTCAACAAGGCTATGGGCGGTAATAGTCGATAGGTTGTAGTCAATTATGATCTCTTCAGCCTGAAGTTCAATAATTCCATACCTGACCTTTGCATCACCGTAGAGTTTTATGATTTTCTGATCGAGGTTAGAATTGATGCTATCCCGGGCTGAGTAAAGAATGGTTGTTTCGATGTCACTCTTGGGTGAGTTCTTGACCGAGTCAGCCTTAACCGTAACGGTATCCTTTTTGTTAGAAGTGGAATCCGGGATACGTAGAGAATCTTGTTTAACGGGAAGCCTGCCTGACGGGACCCGTACTGGTTTTTCCACTTGGGAATAGCCGGTATAAGAAGTAGAAACTAAAAAAAGAGCGAAAATGAAACGTAACACAATACCAACTGGCTCTGATTTGAATTTCAGGGGTTTAGCTTTTAGTGAAAAATTCACAACTTTACGTAAAGTTATTGCAAATACTTCAGACATCGGTAAGACTGTGAAGAATATCGGAATCAAGCTCGTCTTAATAGCAATAACCTTGCTAAATTTTTCCGGTACCGCACGCCTTGATACTAAGGTGGATGTAATTGTGATTGATGCGGGTCATGGAGGGCATGATCCGGGCACGATTGGCAAAACCACAAAGGAGAAGGATGTTGTCCTTAAAATTGCCCTTAAATTGGGCAAGTATATCGAAGAAAATCTCCCTGGGGTTAAGGTACTGTACACCCGTAAAACTGATAAATACATTGAATTTCAGGATCGGGCAGATGTAGCCAATAAAAACCAGGCAGACTTATTTATAAGTATTCATGCCAATTCAATTGTTGGGGCTAACGCGTATGGAACAGAGACCTATGTGATGGGTTTACACAAGGATAAGAGTAACTTTGAGGTTGCCAAGCGCGAAAACTCTGTGATTTTAATGGATGAGAATTATAAGGAGAAATATGAAGGGTTTGACCCTAAAAGCCCAGAGTCCTATATTCTCTTTTCATTGAACCAAAGTGCTTATCAGGAGAACAGTTTGAGACTTGCCCAAAAGATAGAAGACCAGTTTAAGAATAGGGTGGGTCGCTCAAGCCGAGGTGTAAAGCAAGCTGGTTTTTTGGTGTTGTGGATGACTACAACTCCTAGTGTATTGGTTGAAACCGGCTTTTTGTCGAACCAAAAGGAGGAGGGTTTTCTCAATAGCGATAAGG
>JBEBJH010000135.1:0-13135 GCA_040079965.1 Cyclobacteriaceae bacterium | reverse complement strand
TGTATAAGAGACAGACTATAGACCAGTATTTATTTTTGTCATTGTTACATACTCTGTCTTTATAAGAATTGGTAATTTGAAATATAAATTTGAAGAACTATGAAACGAATTGTTTTTATTACTGGCTTGATTTTCGTGAGCTGTATTACATTTTCCCAGTCGATTGATTATAATAAAATCATTTTGCCGGAAAATGCGAGCAATATTGAGTTTGAAGAAAAATTGGTACAATTAGCTTGGAAAAACCACCCCTCCAATCGGGTACTTTACAACAATTTATCGGCAGCGCAATATGAAACAAGAATGGCTTCTGCGGAATGGTTGAATATTATCCGACTCTCAGGAAACATCAATGAATTTAATATCAATAGTGACCCGAATAATCCCGATGATAGATCACAATTTTACCCCCGGTATAACATTGGTGCTATTATACCCTTGGGTATTTTTGTCAGTACACCCAATCAGGTAAAACGAGGACGTGAGATGGAACAAGTAGCCCTGCATAATATAAATAGCCAGAAATTAGCAATCAGGGCACAGGTATTAAGGCTTTATAACGACTACCTGATGTACAAAGAAATATTTAATATTCGCTCTCAGGAGCTTGAGGAAGCTTCTGCCAATTTTTCATTACTACAGCAAAAGTTTGAAAAAGGAGAGGAGCAGTATGATAAGTACATTCAAGGCCTATCTGCATTTAATAAAACCAAAATTGATAGGGCAGGAGCCCAGGGTGATTACTTAAATTCTAAACTTAACCTTGAGGAAATGATTGGTCTGAAACTCGAGGATGTAAAATAGATGATTGCCGATAGTGGTAAACCAGTAGGATCCCATCGAAGAGGTTGGATTGATTATTCCCGTGGAGTTGTAATAATCTATGTTGTGTATCGCCACGCAATGATAGGTTTGATAGGGGCGGGTGTTTCGCTCAATAATGCAGTTTATCTCGTTCAGGAAGTCAGCATGCCGGTCTTTTTTATTGTTTCAGGACTTTTTATTGGCTCCAGTACTTTAAAGCGCGGCCTTGGAGAATTCGTATCATTTAAAGTTAAGAGTTTATTGTATCCTTACTTTGTTTGGGGATTCATTCATCTTACCATCCAAATACTCTTCAGCCACTATTCAAATTCAGATAAATCAACTATCTACTATTTGTATTTGTTTATTGCGCCTCGAGCCATCGATCAGTTTTGGTATCTCTACACGTTATTTTTCTCCATGATCATTTTTGCCATCTTAAATTTCAAAATACTAAAGTTTAAGATCATTCCTAATGTGTTGGTTGCGATTGTTTTCTGCATTGCGTCATACTTTTTTAAGTCGTTGTGGTTCTCAATTACTGATATTCTCTTTTACTTTCTTTTTCTGGTTGTAGGTTTTTTGCTCTCGGATTTTGTCCTTCCTTCAGATAGCAAATTCTTTAGGGGTAGGTGGCTATTCATTGCACTACCTATTTTTATCGGAATTCAACTGTATTGGTGGATGCACTATCCGGATGTTGATAGACTTGTTGATCTTGACTATGTTGGGTTCATGTTATTTATCCCGGTAACCATATTAAGTGCCTTATTATTGTTCATTTTTTCGCAGAAACTTGAACAATGGAAGATATTAAAGCCTTTGCGATATATTGGGAGTCATTCTCTTTACATATACATTATGCATCTAATTTTCACAGCTTCTATTCGAGTATTTATCATGAGAATATTTCCGGGGCTGCCTCCTTTAGCCATGTTGGGTATTGTTATAGCCGGGGGTGTATTCCTCCCAATCGTCTGCTATCGACTTATCGTGAAATTAAATCTCAACTTTTTACTTGAGCCACCAGACTCCTTTAAAAAATTCCTTTTCTGGAATAAACCTCAATAGTGCCGGGGTAGACGGTGCGTGGGGCCTCAAATGAATCAATGAGCTGATAATTTTGCAGAAGTTTTTGACGGATTGAAAAGGGGTAAAAATTATTGAGCATTGGGATATTTTCAAAAAGAACCAGATCATAGTAAGTTGATTCGATCTTCGAATTCAATTCATTAAGTTCACGATTAAACATTCCAACCCCTAAATGATACCACAGAGATCCTTTTTGGGGTGAATAAGGCACCTCATTAGCCAGTGGGGTTAACTCCGACATATTTAACACTATGGGACTTTTGAGTTTTTTAGCAACAAAAAGAAATCTATTTATACCATCGCTTGTCGATTTCGGCATTTTTACTCCTTCAAATGAGTTTAGGTCTGATTTTCTCCACGATGAAAAGTCCGCATATATATTGCATTCAGGAGCACTTAGTATATAGTTATTTATAGAAACTGAATTCTCTTTAGTTTTAGCAGGAAATGCTTTTGATAGAATGCGGTCAGCATATTTCCAGTACTTTTCTGACCACCATAAACTTACCAAGAGAATGAAAGTTAGAAATACGGGTTTATAGGCAAATATTTCCAATCTTTCCAGATGATAAAAGATATACGAGCAGGCGAACGCGTGAAAGAAAATGTTGTTGTCGCGAGGCACATAACTGGTTACCTGAAAGATCATAGCCTCAAACAGTATTCCTAAAACTAAAAGAATGTATACTATTTCTTTTGAATCTAATTGGGATTTCTTCCATCGAATAAGACCGATACCAAGTACTATTAATAGGTAAAGTTTTTCCCACCGCGATTCTTCCATATTGATCCGGAGAATATCCATGATCGCAATACGTGAATTATGATGCTCCTGACCATAGTTAAACCAGTAAGCAAAGTCATACTTCAAAAAGGGAACTACAGCCAGACAAAAGAATATCAATACCGAAAAAAGTGTAATTAAAATGGGTTTACTGCTTCGTACGTTGAAACTGTAATAGGTGATCAGGATTAATATAATTAGCAAAGCAAGTCCGCCAGCATCTTGCTTCGTAAAAAACGCCACCGTTATAAACAGGTTTGCGATTACAAGGTAAAGCCAACCGTATTTTCTATCTGCATGCTTAATATAATGGAGCATAAACCCGATGGCCAAGAATTGAAATACTATTACTGTATGATTGTATTGTGGCCAATAGAGTCCCCAGATATACGTAATGGAAAAGACAAGTATGCTCAAGAATCTGGCCCGAAGCCCAACCTCAAGATTGACTAATATCCAACGGAAGGAAAAACCAGATATCAGATTGATAAATGCTTGTGTTTTGGCAAGCGTTAAAAGGGTAGGGCCTAGGATTTTAAAAAAGATGGCGGGAAGAATCCAGTAACAGAAACCCATAGGTATTCCGAAATCGCGGTACGGAATCTCACCCATGTAAAGCCGATAGGCACCCTCCCAGGTGAGGTATAGATTTATCTGATACGTTAGGTCAGCGAATAGAGGAGCTAGCGAAGCCAGCACGATAGGAGTTAATTCAAGCGCTTGGTAAATTTTTTCTTTCATGAGGTTACCGCGTGAACAAGAAAGCTAAAACAGTTAAGACCTATTGAAAAAATGACAAACGCGCGTAAAAGCCAGTATGGAATCTCCTTGGAGCCCAAAGCCACTAAAACCATCAAGGCCGGAAGAAAATCTAAGGAGAACCGCTGTGCGTTTACCTGCATCCACCCATTATTGTGATAGAGCAATACACCCACTAGGATGAACCCGATTGCTAACCAGAAGTGAACCAGAAAATATCTTTCTGCCCTTGCCTTTACCGAACAAATCACAAAGGGAGATGCCATTAATAAAGAAGTTCCAAATTGATCAACGCCCCCGAGACTTAATAAGTCTTTTCCTTTAAAAATCAAATTGTGGCCTTTAAGGAACATATGGTAAAAGTTGGATGGAAAATAGTTAATACTGAAGAGACCAAATTTTTCAACCCGATGATGTATGGTTGCTGATTGATATTGAAGATATTCGTATCCAGTGTCCAGGAAGTTGTGGAATCGGAGATGGTTAAATAGGAAATAAGGTGTGCAAACCGCTAAAAAGGAAGTTGCCGCGGAAACTAACTTAATGAAGCCAACTCTTTTATCCGTTTGATTTGTAAATAAATAATAAAGAATAACAAGACCATAGAATATCGTCATTTGCCGAGTCAAGAATGCCAAACCAAAATATAGCCCTACTAACCCAGTTCGTTGTTTGCCGGTTAGTTCGAGTAAAAGTAAAAAGAGCGTGGTAGTACAAACGATATGAGCGAAGCCATTAATATGATGGCTAGTTAACAGGCATATCCAATAGCCACTGCCAAAAAAGAATCCTAGGAAAATCCATTTCTTTGAAGGTTCATTACCGATTATCCTGGTAAGTAATTGCTCGAAAAGGAACATACTCAGGCAGGTGATGAGAATACTAACCAGCAAAGAATTTACATGGTTTCCAAAAATGGCCACTACCGGAAGCATAACAATTGATGGGAAGGGCGGGAATGACACATAGTTTTTGCCCTCAAATACTGCAGCATCCCAATAATAATTTGGAATATCTAGTCTTTTCTCTAAAAAACCCAGAGCCTGATGTACAGCCAGGTTAGTATTTAAATTATCAGAAAGGAAAATCGGTGTATGTATAAGAATAAATCCTGAAAAGATGAATAGCCAGTGTTTCCAGGTAATATTTTCGAGGTGAAAAATTTCACTAAGAAATTTGTTCATAACTAAGAATTAAAGCGTAACTATAGGTGTTAAATATATGCGATTTTAGTTGAATGGTTAGCGATTACATTACGAATTGGAATAATTATCCGCGAGAGAAATCTTCTCTAAGGTATCCTGTTTTTACTCAGGATTTTAGCAATTTTTGGAATGAAAATTCACCCTTTATTGTGCGAGGCAACGGCCGATGTTATGGGGATGCCTCTTTGGCTCCATCAATAGCCAGTACTCTTAAATTCAATCGAATTCTGTCGTTTGATGAGACGCAGGGGGTGCTCTCTTGTCAAAGCGGATTGATGCTTTCTGATATCCTGGACCTGATAGTACCGAGAGGTTGGTTTTTGCCGGTTACACCGGGTACCCGCTTCATTACAGTGGGAGGCGCAGTAGCCTCGGATGTACATGGTAAGAATCACCACAAGGAGGGCTCCTTTTCTCAACACATTGTTTCCATGAAAATCCTCACCCCAAAGAACGAAGTTATTACTTGCAGTGCAGCACAGAATAGTGAATTTTTTTGGTTTACCTGCGGGGGTATGGGGCTCACGGGCATTATTTTAGAAGTAACTTTCCGATTGAAAAAAATTGAAACAGGTTACATCAAACAACTTCAGATTAAATCAGGCAGTCTCGATGAGGTACTGGATCTCTTTGACCAATTTAGTCGCTATACCTACTCGGTAGCCTGGATTGATTGTCTGAAAAAAGGAGAACACTTTGGACGGAGCATTCTCATGTTGGGAGAGCATGCCACCGTTGGTGAACTGAATGGTAAGAAGGATTTATATCCGGATTCATCCAAAACATTATCGGTACCCCTTTATCTTCCATCATTTGCATTGAATGGCTTATCTGTGAAGGCCTTTAATGGTGTGTTTTATGGAAAGAATTACAAACGGGAAATGCATTCTCTTGCAACGTATGAAAGTTTTTTTTATCCCCTCGATGCCATTCTCCATTGGAATAGGATTTATGGCCGAAATGGATTTGTTCAATATCAGTTTGTGGTTCCCAAGGATCGCGGAAAAGCTGGGGTTCGTGCAATTTTGAAACGAATCAGTGACAAGGGCTGGGGCTCTTTTTTGGCGGTGCTAAAACTTTTTGGAAAGCAGGAAGGTCCGATCTCTTTTAATATGGAAGGCTATACGCTGGCACTGGACATTCCGATTAACCCCAAACTTTTTGCGTTTCTCGATGAACTGGATATTATGGTTAAGGACTTTGGTGGCCGGATTTACCTTACTAAAGATGCTCGGATGAAACCGGAAATATTTCATAGCACCTACCCGAATGCAGCGAAGTTTACCTCATTCCTTTCCAGGATTGACCCAGAAAAAAGAATAATATCATCCATGTCCAGACGTCTTGCGATTAAATAAGTTGTTATGAAAAGAGTTCTAATCCTGGGCGCCACCTCCGAGGTTGCTTTGTCCTTGGCAGATCTATTAGCTGCGAAATCTTGTGAAATAGTGCTTGCAGCAAGAAATGTTCAAAGACTAAATCCTGTGAAGGCCGATCTGTTTGTGCGTTTTGGAGCCAAGGTAACCCTTTATGAATTTGATGCAATCGAGACAGATACCCATGGTGAATTTTATAGTGGTCTGAATCCGCCACCGGATACTGTGGTGTGTTTTCTGGGCTATTTGGGAGATCACACCAAGGCCCTCACGGATTGGAAAGAATGCTCTCGTATTTTAACCTCCAATTATACGGGGGCAGTTTCAATTTTAAATCATGTCGCGAACGATTTTGAAAAGAGGCGACAAGGTATAATTGTAGGGATCAGTTCGGTGGCGGGGGAACGTGGAAGGCAAAGTAATTACTTATATGGAAGTGCAAAAGCCGGATTCACGGCATACCTTTCAGGCTTAAGAAACAGACTCTATAAAAGTAATGTTCATGTGTTGACTGTTATACCTGGGTTCATGCAAACTAAAATGTTAGAAGGAATGAATACTCCAAAAATGCTTACCTTGGAACCCAAACGGGCAGCTCTCCTGATAAACAAAGCCATTAAGAGTAAAAAAAGCGTTGTTTTTATATCTCCGGTTTGGAAGTGGATTATGTTAACTATTAAAAATATTCCTGAAGGTATTTTTAAGCGATTAAAGCTTTAATGTGGAGTCTTCTTCAATAATTTTTAACATTTTTTTATATTTCTCCACACGATTTTTTCTCCCTTTAACTATATTATGATATCAATACCATATTAATATCATTTATTAATTAAAGATATTTTTATTCATATGATTGGTGTTTTTAAGATTTACAACAGTGGAGAGAGAGTCTATGGTCTGGATATTCTCCGGGCTATTGCAATTTTATTTGTAGTTCTTGAGCATAGCATACCGTATGTAAAAGGAGCACTTCCACAAGGGCTGAAAATCCCCATATTTGATGGTGTTTCATTTTTTTTTGTATTGAGTGGTTTCTTGATTGGAGGAATTTTATTGAAAACAATAGATAAAAATGGTGCCTCATTTAAAACCTTGCAAAATTTTTGGATTCGCAGATGGTACCGGACTCTTCCGGCTTACTTCTTAGTTCTGATCATACTTATTCTAATATCAATTCCATCAAAAAAACTGGTGGGGATTTCATTAATAGAATATTTTCTTTTCGTTCAAAATTTTAATTCACCGCATCCAAACTTTTTTGTTGAAGCCTGGAGTTTATCCATTGAGGAGTGGTTTTACTTGATCACTCCCTCTTTTATAATATTTTTGATGAATGTGCTTAAGATAAGCGCTAGAAAAATTATACTATTTACTGCTCTATTTTTCATTTTGCTTATAACCCTTATTCGGATTTATAAATTAAATACAATTGATATCCACTCACTATTAACTTGGGATTCCCTGATAAAAAAGCAAGTTGTAACACGGTTGGATAGTCTCATGTATGGAGTACTTGGAGCATACGTTAGTTACTATTTTAAGGATCTTTGGACACGGAAAAAAGAACTGCTTTTTTTTATGGGTATAAGCTTAATAGTATTCCATAAACTTTCATTTACTCTAATGGATCAATTCAAGATTGGTTTTGATAATTTATATCATAGCGTGTTTTCATTTCATATTATTTCTCTTGGTACGCTCCTTGTGCTTCCGTTTTTGAGTCAACTAAAAAGTGGAACTGGTACTTTATACAAGTTTACCACTCACATAAGTTTGGTTTCTTACTCAATGTATTTGGTCAACCTTAGTTTGATTCATTATTATTTAATGCCAGTTGTTTTTTCCTTTATTCCCGTGGATGACAGAATAGTTGGTTCACTGATTCAGTTTTTTACCTATTGGGGATTGAACTTAATGATCTCCACATTAATGTATAAATTCTTTGAAGTTCCGGTTATGAATTTAAGGGATCGGTTCGCAAGGTCATGATGAAAGTCAGGCGTATGGTAATATGAAGTTTTAATGGTTTGTTGAATCCTGCTGATTTGATAAAAAATCCCCTGAAAGTATTTTGATAAAATTATCAGCTATTATATTGTTTCCTTTCGGTGAAACGTGACAGAAATCAATGTAGAAATAATCATTTCCATCAAGACTATTTGTAAAGTCATAAATCCAGGGATGGCCCCTTTCATTTATTAGCTTTTTCAGCTCTTGATATACATACCTGATGTTGCTTCCCAACTCCTCATTTAATTCCAGATGATCAAGACGTGGTAACCCAACGTACGAAACAGGTTGCAACACAGCAATAAATTTACCACCCCGGCTTATAACCAGATCATGGGCCATTTCCCAATTGTCCATAATCATGCGGGCTACATTTTTTCCTTTGTCGGTGTTGAGGCAGTTATACAATGAGGATTTATTCTCACGCGTGTTTTGATAATTTCGGATAAGTATCAGAATATTTTCAGTGAAGATATTATTAAGCGCACTTAGAATAAGCTGCTTTTTACCGCCATAAATTTTTTCTTGAAATAAAGGAATGAGCCTATGGCCAGGCAGTTCCTGAATTTCATGAGGGCAAAGAAAGGCGGCATCGTTAACTCCATCATAATAAATTACTACATCTGCCTTCTCTCCTTGTGAATACATTGAGATCAAAGCATCCAGGCTTTGGCGTGAGTTATACGCTAGCTGTGCATGATTGACCACTGTACCTGAATTAATTTTCTGGTGCACCAACGCGGGAATAGTATTAGTATCATCAGAACCTTCGCCCCACATGGTTGACCCTCCAAAAAAGCGAATGATAGGTTCATGGGTTGCACCAGGTGGCAGGGCATGATCACGGAGTCCTTGCTCATTGATATGTAACGTTTTACCTTCATAGGGTAACATCTGCCACTCTGCAAAGGGCTTGTAGCGGTGACCAACGTTGTGATAGTCGTCAAAGATGGTCTGTGCATATACTGGATCTTCGGCATAGTTGGGGAGTTCATTTCTTCTTTCCTGGTTCAAACTCGAAACATGAATTCCACACAACCAATTGGTAATGGCCAGCAATGCCAGAAAGACAAAAAGACTAAAGGAGATATATTTCAGGTACGATGCAAATGTCTTCATCATAGGTGCGCGTAAAATTAACAGACTATCATAGAAAATGAAACAATTTGAGTTCGATGACAGTCTATTGAACAATCAATTTCACCCGATAGAGCAATGACTCATTTTCAAGAATAACCAGATAGATTCCTGGAGCCAGGGAAAACGTGATTTTGTTATCACCCAGGTGTGCGAGAATCCGGCCTTTCTGAACTTCCTGCCCCAGAGGGTTTCGGATGGAGTAATTCGTAGCAACACTAAGTCCTGAAAGTGTAATTGAGTTCCCGGCCGGATTTGGATAGAGGCTCACGGTTAGATTTTTTTCTATTCCCGTTACTACATAGGAGATTGGACTTGAGGTTCGGGTACACCCGCCCTGGATAATTCGCAATTGATAGTTGCCACTTTCTACCGGCATATAAAATGATTCGGTGGCTCCGGGTATTTCTTCTCCATTCAGCAGCCATTGATTTCCCGCTTCTACATTGGACAGGAGTTGATTACCCTGCGCAGAAATAAGCGGTTCCGGTAGCCGGGTTTCCATGTGCAATTGAAATCTTTTTTTCCCAAACGACAGTGGGTCACCAGAAATAGCAAAGGAATAAACAGTTTGCTGAGTTATCTGAATCAAAGAATCCTGATAGGTGTCGTGTAAAAAAAGATCTTTTACAGTGTTATCAAAGAATGATCCTGCAAAGCTTAGCGAATAGGAGGCTGGTTTCACATCTTCCAAAGCCAATGCTACTTGCAGCTGACACGAATCCGGCAGGTTTTTTATCGCCACCGAAACCGAATCGGATGAGAGAACGGAAAGATTGAAATACCCGTTCGGTTTCTTCACACCATCATAATACGGATCGAAGCGACTGCCGGAGCGATTGTTAAATTTCAGATAAGCGCGGTCCGTTAATCCTGCCCGCTCAAGGGAGATTGATAAGTTCAACGGTATGTCAGATTCATCCTGTGTGCGAAAGAAGGTAGCCTGTGTAGAGGCTTTATTGTTTTCCTGAACAGTTAATGCAGGAGAACCGGTAATTGCTTTTACCCAAAATGACTGACCCTGTGCAATCAATCCTCCAAATTCAGGGTCCCCGACTTGCCCATCCCAGAAAAGAAATCTGCCGCCAGGATAATCATTGTCGCGCATATAAATGGTTGGATTAATTCCAGCGGATGTCCAATCATTTCCCCATTGCAGCGGGGCTGCATAGGGATTGCCAATCAGGTTCCATCCCACAAACTGATTCTCAGATCCAGGCTGGATGGAAAAATTAAAATCCCCGATATAAAGGTTTCCGGTCAGCGCTAACCTCGTAGTATTAACTTCCTCGCGAATAAAAACGGAATAACCTCTTCCGGGTATAAATTCCTCTGTGTTGGAAGTGGAAGGAAAAGGAATCCACTCCGTTGGCTCCTGATAGTAAAAAAGGGATGGATTGGCAGATGATAGTCCAGGCCCAGAAGAGGCTCCAACAAAATTACCAGTTACCGGCACGTTGTTTTGAAGATCGCTCACCTTTATTCCGGAAACCGGAAAGCTAAGATACCTGTATTTTCTACCGGGCTGAATTGTCCGCTGGAATTGAACCGCCCCGATAATATCTCCTGTTCCCTCAACTTCCGCAATACAGGCCGTTTTGTTTTCTGTAGAAACCAAGGCCAGAAAACCATGAGTGTCAATCGTGCCGTTCAGACTTTTTAAGGAGTCGGCTACATATAAGTTGCCTTGAAGGTGCAATGCTCCGCCACCCGAAAGGCCTACAGTAATGGAGCTTACGGTATCCATAGCATTGCGAGGATAAACGTAGGATAATGCGGATGTTCCTGAGAGGAGGGTGAGTTTGCTTTTACTGAAACCGAGCTGGCCGGTTTGGTTATGACTGTTGATTGTGCCTTGCCCAACAACTGATAGATGATTTTTATTTAACAGGAGTTCGCCTGTGTTTTGAATCACTAAACCGCCTCCGGTTGCTGAGCCTACTTCCAGCGTAACCGGAAACAGGCCTTGATTAACATTAACGATAGAGGCTCCCGAAATGGTGAGTTGATTAAATACTGCTTTGGTGCCAAGAAGATTCAGGGTATGCGGATTGCCACCGGTAAGAGTGAGCGCGAATTTGACCGCTGGACTAAAGATACTTTCTTCCCGCAGGGTGAGATTGCCCGCGAGTTGGATGATACTGCTATTATCCCCGGCACCCTGAACCATTACATCATTTTCAATCACAAGATTGCCTGAGATTGCAGTGGTGGCAGGCGCAAGCGTTTTTGTGCTGCCGGCACCCTGCATTACCACATGGCCATAGGTGCCCGCGGGAATGGATGTGACATTACTACCAAATCGAATGGTAGACGTGGGCGACACCGATCCGAACGCAACCAACTGGCTTGTGTTGACATTCACTATGCCTGTGCCTTCTACATTGATCACCCCGGTAAAATTATTGTTCACCGTCATCTCGCCCCCGTTTCTTACCCAGAGAAACGACTCCACGCCCCCAATGGTCAGTGATCCATTTTGCGGAGCGGTTGTATTGATGTTAAAGATTTGAAAGTTCTCCAGAAAAGAAGTGGGTGGTGTCCCTGTTCCATTGGTTGCAGTACCCCATGAACTCAATAAACTCAAATCCTGATTTGGCTGGGGGTAGTAGTTGCGTATGGGTTGATCGTAGACGGAAAGTTTGATACATTTAGTGATGCCATCGGTGCCAGTTCCGTTCGAGCCTGAATAGGGGGTGGCACATATTACATAATCTCCAATGGGTATCTGCCATTCAGGTGCGTTTAAGTTTGTTGGTTGATTAATTATCAAAACATTTGCCGGAAAGAAATTGGATGCTGTTCTTGTGTTTTGATTTGCATTTGTCCGAAATCGAACACTGTTTGTATTAGTTGCCTGAGCCCGAATATTAAACTGACTTACGCCCAGTGTGTTTTTGTTTATTACCTGTTCATTAAAGAGTGTATCAATATCCAGGTTAGTTTGACCATTCATTAAAATAAAATTTCTCACGATCGAACCCGTGCTTGAGGTAAGGAGGTTTATAGTTACGAGGTCAGTAGCTTGCAATCCCAGATTATCTGTAACCAAAAGTTGAAATTGAAATGTTCCGGGCATAAGATTGCTAATCTTTAGAGTTGAAGTATTGGAGTTTTCCAATTGTAACGCGACCCCACTTACCTGTGTCCATTGAATTGATGTAATGGAGCCGTCAGTATCGAAAAAATCTCCAGCAAGATAAATTGGGCCATCCGTTGTAAACATTTTTTTATCTATCCCCGCATTTACATAAGGTGGCTTATTGGTTGTATTGTTTTTTGAAAACCGCAACAACCAATCGTAGAACTGGTAACCACTTGTCAGGTTATAAATAGGGTCCCAGATTTCGTGCCTGCCTGCCTCAATCAATGTTAATTGCGGCTTAATTGATCCCAGCGGATTAGAACATTGGTTGATAGCAGCGACCATATTGATTGCATTCGATACATTCAATAAAGGATCATCCGTTCCATGAAAAACCCACATCGGAATGTTTACAAGCGAACACGCAGAAGTAATAATATCATCGGTGCGGCCGCATAATGGAACCATGCCTGCTACTTTGTTTGGATAGGCAGCGCTGTATATCATACAACCCTGGCCCCCTAAACTTAGCCCCGTGATATAGATTCTATTGATGTCAATAGTCCGGATAGTCTTTACATATTCAATCACCTCGTCAACATAGGCGGCTGGCCAATCCTGATCTGCAACATTGGGTACTGACAGATCACGCTTTAATTGAGGGGATAAAACAACGAAGGGTCGGTCGGCAGGCCATTGATTTTGATTAATGAGTACTGCAGGATTTTTTGGTGCTGAGCCGCTGGTTAACAGCGAAATATTGTCCCCGATTTCTGCTTGCCCATGTAAACTCACCAGCAACGGTGCCGGAGTTCCTGCCTGGTAGCTGGCTGGAGTGTACATTAAAAACTTTATCTGCGATGGAGTTGGACTCGTAAAAGAT
>JBEBJH010000003.1:0-57354 GCA_040079965.1 Cyclobacteriaceae bacterium | reverse complement strand
GGGGATACCCCGGCCCCACCTTAATCACAAATCCTTTTTGGATTTTCTCTTTCTCCTGAACTCCGGGTGGCAGATATAAACCGCTTTCCGTTTTTTCAGATTCTTTCGCAGGCCGGATCAACACCCGATCTCCAACTACGATGAGTTTCTTTAATTTGTTATCCGCAGTAAGTTTCATTGAATTATTTCTTGCGCGTAGCTTTAAAAGGAAAGCTCATTCCGGAGGTCGACATGGCTCCGTCAATTTGATCAACGGCCAGCACGGCATCAAACAAAACCAGCGCTCCGGAATAGTAGAATTCGCCAGACATTTTTTTGGTTTCCTTATCGTATAGGTATTTGTCGATAGGAAGGTCGCCTGCGCTGCTTGCCATTATTGCACTATATGTTTTGTCAACTTCTGAGATTGTGAGTACGCCAGAAAAATCTCCTTCGGGTGTTCCGGTGATCGTATAATCCCAATTGCCGGTTGGAGAAGGAGCTTTGGAAGTTTTAGTGGAGGCACATGAAGAAAGTAACAACAGGCCAAGGAAAATGTAGAGTAGGTTTTTCATAAAATATAGTTAGTTAAATAGATCACCTTGATTTTTATCGGATTCAATATTGGAATAAAGTGGCAATTTGTTGATCTCTTTTATCAACAATCCGTCCTGAACGGCAATGCCTTTTTGAGAGGCTTCACTTTGTATCTTTTCCGAATCAGCTTCAAGCTCTTTTGTGCTGATCTGCCGGGCTCTTTTTTCTTGCGGAGGATTAAGTTTCTCAGACCTCTCAAATTCGGCCACTTTTTCTAAAATATCTTTCGATAGGTCGGCCTCACTTCGATACACAAGCTCAAAAAACTGCTTAGCAAAAAAACCATCAATTTGAATTCTGCGCTTGGAGAGATGCACGAACTTGCCAATTACACGGCAAATATTTTCTCGTTCTTCCGGACTAAGCTGCTCTGCAAATTCATAATCCTCTATCCGCTTAAGCGTAAGCATAATGGGCTCTAATGAATCGAGAGTGATGATGTATACCGTGTAATCAGGAAGTTTATATTCAAAAGTGTCCAAAAGCTCAATAGTATTTGTGGGGACTACCAAAAACACCTCGCGCCTCACGTCTTCTTCTTTTACGTACTTAATTGCACTTTCTACCTGCGCTTTTATATACGATGGAAAATTTGACAGATCATCGCTGGCCGGACTTTTCGCATCAAAGATTATGAACTCATCATTGATTTTAAGTGTATTATCGGGCTTCCCTTTAAATGGAACTTTATCGGCATATTCAATGCCAGTTCTATTACATATAGTTCGGATCCTGTTCTTTACTCGCTCTTCGTGATCGAGCCATGTTGCTTTTAAATTTCGAATCCGTTCAATTTCAGCTTTTGTTCGGCTTTCAACTTCATCCTGACGATCCTGTTGAATTTTTTGCTGAATCTCTTTTAGTGATGCTACTGCATTGGAATGTTCTTGCCGCCTGGAGTCGGATTCGTTTTTATAGCGACTGTTTTCATCCTTCAATTCCCGGATTTCCTTTTCCTGGGTTTCGATTTTTTGTTTTGCAGCGACTAGCTCAGCCGATAATTCGGTCCCTCTTTTTAAAAACTGGGCATTTCGTTCAAGAAGAGAAGCAGTTTCTTTTTGTAGTGATTCAATCCGATCGGTTTGATTGGAGTACGAATTTCTAAGTACTTCCAGTTCAGTGGTTAACCGATTGGCCGTATCCTGAAAATTTCTGGAAGTAGATTTTTCGATAGAAATGGAATTCTCAAGTTTGAGATTCTCTGTTTTTAACGATTCGCTTACAGAAATGATCCGTTGAAGTTCTCCATTGGCTTCAACCAGTTGCGACTTAATCCCGCTCCATTGAAAGATTCTCCCCAAAAGACCGATTGTCTTTAGGTTTTCAAATAATCTTTTAATTGAATCGGTTGAGAATTCCATACCCCGTAATGCTGTTTTTACTAGGCAAAGTTAGTTCATTTCAATTTGGGTACAAGGTGCATTTTTAGGCGCTTTGTACCCAAATGACTAACTTTGAAACTCATTGAATTTCAGTAATATGGTATCCACAATTACATCCAGCCAGGAGGCGATTGATTTAGAAGAAAAGTACGGGGCACATAATTATCACCCGCTACCGGTGGTTTTGAACCGGGGCGAGGGTGTGTATTTATGGGATGTGGAAGGAAAGCGCTACTACGATTTTCTTTCAGCTTATAGTGCCGTGAATCAGGGCCACTGCCATCCGCACATTATCAATGCATTGATTGACCAGGCCAAAGAACTTACACTTACCTCGCGGGCATTTTATAATGATAAGTTGGGAGTTGCTGAAAAATATGTCTGCGATTTATTCGGTTATGATAAAGCCCTCTTCATGAACAGCGGGGCCGAAGCGAATGAATCGGCCATTAAGCTGGCCCGCAAATGGGGCTACACGGAAAAAGGAATTCCTGATAACGAAGCAGTGATTGTTGCCGTAAAGAAAAATTTTCATGGTCGCACAACTACCATTATTTCTGCGTCTACGGATCCATCAGCACGCAAAGGCTTTGGACCATTTATGGCGGGGTTTGAGATTGTTGAGTATGACGATGTTGCGGCCTTGCAGAAAGCGCTTGTTAATCCAAATGTTTGTGGATTATGGATTGAGCCGATTCAGGGTGAGGCTGGTGTGTATGTACCCAAAGAGGGTTACCTTAAAGCAGCAGCCGACCTATGTAAGCAGTACAATGTATTGCTAATGATGGATGAAATTCAAACGGGTATTGCCCGCACCGGTAAAATGCTGGCTTCCGATCATGAAGGTGTACGTCCTGATTTATTAATTCTGGGTAAAGCACTTTCAGGTGGTGTATTGCCAATTTCGTTAGTGCTTGCTGATGATGAGATCATGTTAGTAATAAAACCCGGAGAACACGGTTCTACCTTTGGTGGAAATCCGTTGGCAGCGGCTGTTGTGATGGCGGCACTGGATGTTGTAAAGAATGAAAACCTCACTGAAAATGCTGAACGAATGGGTTCCCTTTTCAGGGACCGGATGAATGCCATCAGGGAGAAATCGAATTTGATAACACTGGTAAGAGGTAAAGGATTACTCAATGCCATAGTGATCAACGATTCACCACAAAGTGAAACCGCCTGGAACCTATGTTTAAAGTTCGCTGAAAACGGATTGCTGGCTAAACCCACGCATGGAAATATTATCCGATTGGCACCTCCGTTGGTAATCAATGAAGATCAGCTACACGACTGCTGCGACATCATTGAAAGATGCATAGTCAGCTTCAAAAAGTGATTTCAGTTTTTTGGAATGAGTATCCTTTCTAATTCAAGATAGGCTTCATCATCGTTGGGGAAAGTGCATGGCACAATTAACTTGCCCGTTCGGTCAATCACACCATACTTTTTCTTTTGGGAGATGATGGCATAAGTATTTTCATAAGCAAATTCAATTTCATTTTCTGAGATCGGGGCCACAATTTCGTTTCCGGTAAAAGAATATAACCCATAGCGCCCCTTACTTTTTGTATTAAACGAACTGTCTTGTGCTAACGAAATCTCCACTTCATCGAATTGACAAGGAACAATAAGTTTACCCGTGCTATCCAAGATTCCGGCTAACGTGTTTTGTTTTACCCGAAAGAATCCGGACTCAAGTGGAAAAAAGGGTTCTTTGCTGTTATTAAATTGACAGGCTACAATTTCCTGACCGGAAAAGTTTACTATGCCAGCTTTTTTGTTTTTCACTACAACAAGGGCCTGGGGTAAATCATAAAGTGACTCGGCATAATACATGTTTTCGTAGATACATGGCAGCGACTCCTTGCCGGTAGTCAGATCGACCAATCCGTACCGGCTGTTTTTCATTACAATTCTAACATTTTCCAATTCATCCACGTAAGCTTTTGCATACTCGAAGGGAAGAATTGTGTTTCCTTTCTGATCGATTAATCCCCACTTACCTTTTAGTTTAACGAACGCATACGCGTAATCATCAAATTCATCAGCAGCATCGTAGATGGGTTGTATCACCCAATCTCCCTGAACATCCGTGAACCCTATCTTTTTGTTTTTGCCAGGATTGCTTTCTAACTGGCCAAATGCAGGCACGAGCACTGTCAAACAGATAATGAAGCAAAATACTTTCAAGGCCATGAATTTTTGTGAAAAGTTAAGACCTCTGATATTCATCTGCTATCCGTACTGGCACGGATATTTTAAACAGATTTGGAATGAATGGAAAGATAACTTATCACAAGAAGGATAAGTACGATTCCGGTCAGCACAATGGGCGGTAGAAAGGTCATAAATAACATCACGACAAAACATACTCCGAAAATAATCAGGTTAATCAGCAAATAACCCTTTAGTGCGGTTGGCTCTAAGCGTTTAAGTAGATAGAAATTGTTGATTCCGCCAAGCAAATAAAGAAATGTAAAGCAAGAACTGAGTGCTAGAAAGAGATCCATCATAGAATGATGAAAGCCAGCGCCCATGTCCATTTTATAACCAGTAAGCAGGTCGATCATTTTTTCTTCCGTTTCATTTTGTCCCTGCATATCCTGGAAAAGACTCAGGGAATGAATCAAGCCAGTAAGGACTTGAAAAACGGAAGTCGTCTTTACCCAAAAAATGTAGCTCTTGAACATAGCCAAACAGATTTTACAATATGAAGTTAAGGATTACGTACATACAAGCAAGAAGGCCGAATGACCTTATCTCAAAATACCCAGTTCTAGCAAATCACTTTTCAGTTGTGCAGGAGATTTAAAGTGGATGCCAGGCAAACCAACCGTCAGCGCCCCGTCAATGTTTCGTTGACTGTCATCAATAAAAAGCGAGGTTTTCGGGTTCACCTTATAGCGATCAAAAAGAATCTGGAAGAATTCGGGAAAAGGCTTTCTGGTTTTTTCATGACCAGAAACCACAATGCCTTCAAACCAATGAAGAAACTCAAACTGCTGAAGCGCCCAGGGAAAAGTCTGTGCCGACCAGTTGGTTAATGCATATAACCGATGTTGATCTTGTTCCTTAATCTGTTTTAGAATATCCACTGTATCCTGAATGGGTCCACTAATAGTTTCCTGCCAGCGATCGTACCACGCCCGGATTGGATGTTCATGTTCAGGAAACTTTAATAGTAATTCCTCAGTAGCCTCTTCAAACGAACGGCCGGCATCTTGTTTTTCATTCCAGTCGTGGGTACAAATATTTTCCAGAAACCAGGTAATCTCTTCTTCGGTTTTAAAGATCTTTCTATAGAGATGGCGTGGGTTCCAGTCGATAAGTACAGCGCCTAAGTCGAAAATGACAGTGTCAATTGAGTTTTGCATGTTCATAATCATTTAATGCCAAATGCCCAGGTTAAAAAATGCGGCATAGCTTCACCCCAGGTCTTTAAATTGTGTTCTCCATCTTTTAGTTCCAGGTAATGAATATCATGAAAGGGACGATAGCCCTTTTTAGTCAACTCCACAATTAAATCTAGGGTATCATCGATTGAATCTATAACACCATTTTTATTACGATCACTATGTTCGTCTTTCAGACCGGCCTGAAACCAGAATTTAAGTCCCGGCTTAAACCGGCCTCTCCTAACTTGCTGATGCATAATGCGGTCATAGTATTCCGAGTAGAACCGACTTTTTGAGTCGCGCTTGCGCCACCAAAATGATCCGCTAAAAGCGCCCACCTTTCCAAAATAATCGCCATGATGCCAGGCAATATCAAAGGCAGAAAGTCCGCCCAATGAAAACCCCGCTATGGCCCTGTGATTAGATTCTTTTGAAATTGAATACTGATATTCAAGATAGGGTATCAGCTCGGTCATAATGAAGCGGGTATAGTTTTTGGCTCGTGAGCCCCGCTTCTTAAAATCAGGTTTGTTCGCGACACCGTATTCTTGCATTCGGTCTCCGGCATGCACGGCCACCACAATAATATCCTCTATCTCACGGCTTTGTGTTAGTTTTTCGAGGGTTGCTTTCAGGCCTATAGCTTCGCTGTCCTGACCATCGTTGAGGACGAGCAACGGATAGTGTTTTCCTGCTTTTTTATATTGAAAAGGCAGAAAAATATCCACCACCGTATCCCGCTCAAGTAGTTTAGAATGTATATCGGTAAGCTTTTCGAGATGATAATGATGGGCAGTGGACAAGGACGACAAATAATTAATTTAGATAGTTATTTTAAGAGGCATTTCCGACTTTGAAACTGTTTCCATCTGCAAAAATAGGAGTTTAATTGAATCCATATGCCTTACGAACATTATCACAAATGGTACTCTCCGCGCTTAAGCCGCGATATTGAAGTTCTTTCATTTGGTACCCGGGGGTATCCGGTCATTTTGTTCCCCACTTCAATGGGGCATTTTAATGAGAATAAAGATTTCAAACTGATAGACAGCGTGAATTGGTTTTTGGATGAGGGTCTGGTAAAAATTTATTGCCCTGATGGGATTGACGAAGCGAGTTGGTATAACCGAAACATTCATCCAGCCGATCGGGTACGTAATCACATGTGGTATGATTCTATGATCTTAGAGGAATTGGTACCACTTGCTCAACGCGAAACTGGTGTGGGTCGTGTCGCTACTGCGGGCTGTAGCTTTGGCGGGTACCACGCCACTAACTTTGCATTTAAACATCCGGAAGTGGTGAAGTATGTTTTCAATATGGGAGCTGCCTTTGATATCAAAGATCAAATGGATGGTTATTATGATGATAATGTTTATTTCAACAACCCCCCGGATTTTATGCAGAGTGCGAACAATCCCTATTTTTATGATATGTATGTGGTATTGGGAACAGGCACGCAGGATATGTGTTGGGATGCCAATGTTAAAATGGCAAACATTCTTCAGAATAAAGGAATGAACTATTGGTTGGATGTGCGTCAAAATGCGCCTCATGATTGGCCGGCCTGGCGCGAAATGTTTCCTCATTATTTGTCTTTGATTAAATGAAAGGTGTTGTTCTCTTTCTGCTACTCTTCATTTTAGCAGCACCGATAACTTTTGGGGCTGGAATTAACAACAGTGAAGCTGTTGAGATTGGCGGGATTAAACAATGGATAAAATTTCAGGGTGTTGATGATCAGGCACCGGTATTACTTTTTCTACATGGCGGCCCCGGAAATTCAGTGATAAGTTATGCTGATCGTTTTACTAAAGAATTGCAAAAGCATTTTATTGTTGTATTGTGGGACCAACGTGAAAGTGGCCAGACTGCGGTATTGAATAAATCACCGGATGCCCTCTCCGTTTCTATTTTTGTTAGTGATGCAATAGAGGTCATAAAATTTCTGTGCGCCCGGTTTAGGCAGGAAAAAATTTATCTGGTTGGTCATTCCTGGGGTGGCTATCTCGGCCTTCGGGTGGTTGCCGAAAGACCCGAATTGTTAAAAGGATATTTCGCTGTAAGCCCAATGATAAATCAATTGGAGAGTGAGCGTCTTTCCTTAAAAGTGCTTCAGGAAAAGGCAGCGAAGGAGAATAATCAAAAGGAGTTGTCAGAACTCTCGCAGGTAGAAGTGCCTTTCAAAAATGGAGTACAACTTTACTATCACAGAAAATGGCTAAGTAAATTGATGAATTCTACCACGCCCATACGGGAAAAAGTGGATCAGTGGTCAGTAACATGGTTGACGTTATTCAACGAGGCGTCACAAACTAATTTTTTCGAATTTGCCCCAGCGCTTAAGTGCCCGGTTTATTTTCTTATTGGTAGCAATGATTACCAGACTCATTTTAAACTGGCAGAATCTTATTATCAACAGGTTGTTTGCCAGGAAAAAAAACTATCTTGGTTTAAGCATTCAGCCCATAATCCGCATTTAACGGAAACCGCAAAATTTGAAGAGTTACTAATTGAGATTAAGAATCAAAAACTAAAATCAGAGTTATGAAAAAAATAGGTGTATTGCACGGCATGGAACGTTCCTTCCCCGAAGCCTTTGTTGACCGAATTAACAAGATGGGATTGAAAGATATTAAAGCAGAACCCGTACTGGTTGATATGGTGTCGCAGGCCGAACCCACGGAGTATGCTGTTATTATAGATCGCATTTCGCAGGATGTTCCATTTTACAGAGCCTATCTGAAAAACGCAGCCATATCCGGAACAGCTGTTATAAACAATCCGTTTTGGTGGAGTGCGGATGAGAAATTTTTCAACAATGCTTTGGCTGTTAAACTGGGCGTGCCAGTACCCAAGACTGTCCTTTTGCCTTCGCACGAACGACCCACAGACACCGGTGAGGCTTCTTTTGCCAACCTGAAGTTTCCATTAAGCTGGGAAAAGATTTTTGATCACATCGGCTGGCCGGCTTACATGAAACCACATGCAGGTGGTGGTTGGAAAAGTGTTTACAAACTAAATAACAGAGATGATTTTTTTAAAGCCTATAGCGAAACCAGTCAACTGGTAATGATGCTGCAGGAAGAAATTATTTTCGAAGACTATTTCCGGTGCTACTGTTTGGGTAGAAAATATGTTCGTATCATGCAATATGAGCCGCGCAATCCGCATCACTTGCGCTACCAAAGCAATAATGGGCCAGCATCCGAGAAGCTGTTGAAAAAAGTACATGATTACGTGCTCGACTTGTGTAATGCGTTGGGCTATGATTTTAATACAGTAGAGATGGCTGTGCGGAATGGAGTTCCCTACGCAATTGACTTCTGTAACCCGGCACCCGATGCCGAGGTGACATCCGTGGGCCTGGAAAATTTTGATTGGGTGGTTGAACACGCATCGAAGATGGCGGTTGAACGCGCTCAAACACAAAAACCAGGAAAAGATAATCTGACCTGGGGCGCCTATATAACCAGTTCGGTTGCCGTTTTTGAAAACACACCTTCAAAAGCTAAACCAGAAACTAAAGCTGAGCCCAAAAAAGAAACCAAAGCAAAATCATCAAAGAAATAATCTCACTCCTGTACAGGAATTAGTTGGCTTATGGAAAAATTTACATTAGGAGTTGAGGAAGAGTACATGGTCATCGATCCGCATACGCGGGAACTTACTTCGCATGATCAGAAGATTGTAGAGCTCGCTTCACTTATTATAAATGATAGTGTGAAGGCAGAGATGCATCAGGCTGTGGTGGAGGTAGGTACGGGTATTTGTAATGATGTCGATCAGGCTTTTAAGGAAATCAAGGATCTTCGCAAAGTTGTATCGGAAGTAGCAGGTTCGCTTGGCCTTAAAATTGGCGCAGCCGGCACGCATCCTTTTTCTCATTGGAGTAAACAACTGATCACGCCTAATCCTCGCTATGATGAAATTGTACAGGAGATGCAGGAAGCCGCTCGTTCGAATTTAATTTTTGGATTGCATGTGCACGTAGGTATTAAGGATAAGAACATGGCTATTCATATTCAGAATACCGTGCGATATTTTTTACCCCACATCTATGCGCTCTCGTGTAACTCACCTTTTTGGGAAGGTCGAAATACCGGGTTCAAATCGTTTCGCACAAAAGTGTTTGATAAGTTTCCGCGAACGGGTATTCCCGATCAGTTTAGTGGGTGGGACGATTTTAAGAATTACGTTAACCTCCTGATCAAAACCAATTGTATTGATAATGCCAAAAAAATCTGGTGGGATGTGCGGGTGCATCCATTTTTTGATACGATTGAATTCAGAATCTGTGATGTGCCTATGCGGGTTGAGGAAACCATTGCAATCACAGCAGTATTCCAGGCCTTGGTAGTTAAGCTTTATAAGTTGCGGCTACAGAACATGAGTTTTATAATGTATACCCGCGCACTTATCAATGAAAATAAGTGGCGTGCTTCACGGTATGGACTGGATGGAAGGTTGATTGATTTTGGAAAGCAAATAGAGGTTGATACGCGGGTGCTGATTCTTGAATTGCTTGATTTTGTTGATGACGTAGTAGATGACCTTGGCAGCCGTAACCACATTAATTATATTCGCACCATATTAGAACACGGAACCGGAGCCGATCGCCAGTTGGCTGTATTTAACGCAACGGGCAACTTGGAAAAAGTGGTTGATTATATTACGGACGAAACCGTGCGGGGACTATAAGCATCAGAAGTGTCAGTTGAAAATCAGATAAATATTGCCGTTCTCGATCTTTATGAAGGTGTTGCCAATGAGGGAATGCGTGGCATTAGGCAATTGATTGAAGAGTTTGAAGCGGATAGTCACCTGATGGTGAAATACCAGGTATTCGATGTTCGGCTCAAAGCCGAAGTCCCCGATCTCAGCTTTGATGCTTACATTTCTTCTGGTGGTCCGGGAAGTCCATTGGATACTGCCGGCTCATTATGGGAACGTAAGTATTTTAGTTTGATGGATGCCATCAGGCAGCACAACAATCAACATCCCGAAAGTAAAAAGCACGTTTTGTTGATTTGTCACAGCTTTCAGATTTTTTGCAGGTACTATGAATATGGAATCGTTTCGAAGCGCAAGTCCACATCATTTGGTGTTATGCCGGTGCATAAAACTTTTGAAGGTCACCACGATCCGCTGTATCGTTCATTGAATGACCCCATGTGGGCTGTAGACTCCAGAGATTATCAGATCACGCAACCCAGCGCTGATCGAATAGAAGCAGAGGGGGGTGCAGTTCTGTGTATTGAAAAATACCGACCACATGTTGACCTGGAACGTGCCGTTATGTCCATCCGGTTTGATGAAGCTTTTATAGGAATGCAATTTCATCCGGAAGCCGATGCTGTGGGTATGCGTATGTACTTGCTGCGCGAAGACAAAAAAGAATTAGTCATTGAAAAGCATGGTGAGAAAAAGTATTGGGAAATGCTCGATCACCTGAACGATCCCGATAAGATCATGCTTACCTATTCAACTATTGTTCCGAGATTTCTCATGACGGCCCTCCGCCATCGTTTAAGCTCTGTGCCTTTATGATAGCCTCGGCCCGACAAGCATTTAATAAACAATTAACCGAGAAAAAGTATCACGATTTTCTTGCTGATCTGGATCGTGAGTTCAATTACAAGATAACATTTCGGGTAGCAGAGAGCCCGGTTTTTGTAGGTAAGGACTTTAAATCAAAACTTCTGAAAGCGGCTGATGAAATTATTGATTTCATCGTCTTGCCTGATTTTAAGGAGCGTATGAAAGGTGCTTTGCCTGACTCGGTTCGCGTACCCAATGAAGATGCCCATACAATGTTCCTTGCCTTGGACTTTGCTGTATGTACAGAAGGGGAGAGCAATGAACTTGTGCCTCGACTGATTGAGCTGCAGGGATTTCCATCGCTATTTGGGTATCAGGATTTTTTAGGCAATAAGTTTCGTCAGCATTACAGGATTCCTCCAAATCTTGATTTTCATTTTGGTTCAACGTCCGAGGCGTATTGGGAACGCTTGCGAAAAGCGATTGTGCGTACCTATGATCCGGAGAATGTGGTCTTATTGGAGATCGATCCGATGAAGCAAAATACAGCAATTGATTTTCTGGTTACAAAGCTTCATCTTGGTATAGAACCAGTTCATTTAGGCGATGTGATTGTCCGTAACCGAAAACTTTTTTATAAGAAGAAAGGTGTTGAGGTTCCGATCAACAGGATTTACAACCGCGTAATCTTTGATGAGTTGTTGGGAAAGAAGGATTTGAAAACAGATTTTCATTTAACGGAAGATGTAGATGTGGAGTGGGCCGGACATCCCAATTGGTTTTTTTACATCAGTAAGTATACAATGCCATTCTTAAAGAGCAGTGCTGTTCCGGAATGTAAGTTTCTGAATGAATATGCAACGCTACCAGTTGACCTGGATAATTACGTACTAAAGCCTTTATTTTCCTTTTCAGGAAGTGGAGTAATTTTTAATGCAACGGAACAAGATATACTTAACATACCACTGGACGAACGTAAAAACTTCATGCTTCAACGCAAAGTTCATTACCAACCCGTGGTGCAGGCGCCTGATGGGCTCGTTAAAACGGAAATCAGGTTGTTGTTTCTCTGGGATGAGGGTTCTTCCCGACCACAATTAATCACCAACCTGGCCAGATTGAGTCGTGGCGAGATGATCGGTGTTAAATTCAATAAAGATAAAACGTGGGTAGGGGGTTCGGTTTGTTTCTTCGAAAAATAAATGTCCAGTCATCATATCGTTCGTGAAGATCAGGAACCTGCTTTATTAATCCTGGATGCACACGCAATTTCATTTGGTAGAGTTCAGGAATTGTTGGAGTGGATGCCCACGGTAATTGTGTCGGCTGATCAGGTGGACACTGTTGTCGGTTGGGGCATCAAAGTAGATATTGTTCTTACCCCTTTGGCTGAGGTGGAGATTTGGAAAAACAAGTTAGATGATCAGGCTCCGGTTAAATTTCTTTCTTACAATCCAGGAGATGACCCCTTGACAAGAGCCTTTTATTTTCTCACCGCCTCTAAGGCAACAGCCGTAAATTGCTTGCTAGGTAGTATTGATGAACTAACTAAAATTGAATCATTTGCAGGGCTTGATGTGGAGGTATTTGCGAATAATAAACTATGGCGCTGGATTAAGACCGGACATTTTGAAAAATGGATACCCGCCAACACAAAACTTTATCTGTTACCTGAGTATTTAAAATCTGAGTTTCCTGAATTTAAATCGGGATATTTTCAGGTAGAGAAAGATGGAATCGTAGACTTTAGTTCAAAACATTCGTTTTGGATCGGGGAAGAGATTGGTTGACACAGTTTTTTTAATAAACAGAATCTTCGACTCGGTGTGCCATGGCTATCCTGTCTTTATTATCCAGATCTTTAAAGATTTGCACTTTTTTGTAGTCAAGGTCCTCCAGAATAATTTTTACATCTTCTCCAAAATGCTCATTGAGTTCGAACCAAAGTGAACCACCACCAGCAAGAGCTTTTCTACTTTTGAGTGCAATTACTTTATAGAAAACAAGTGGATCACGGCCAGGAGCGAACAGAGCCAAATGAGGTTCATAGTCCAATACATTTCTCCTTATAGTACTTATTTCTTCTTTTGAGATGTAAGGCGGGTTGCTTACAATCAAATCAAATTGAGACGTTATTTCTTCGTTAAGAATGTCAAGTCTTAAGAAGTTAACAGGCGCCATCAAAGAAGTAGCATTCTGTTTGGCACAAGCAAGTGCGTCCTCGCTTACATCGACCGCGGTTACTACCAAGCCAGGAATTTCCAACGCAAGCGAAATAGCAATGCATCCGCTGCCCGTACCTATGTCCAGAATGCGAAGAGTTTTGTTTTTAGATTGATGTGCAAAAGATTTGATTTTGTCTACCAGCAATTCAGTTTCTGGCCGAGGTATTAATACTGAGGGATTGACTTTAAATTTCCGACCATAAAAAATTTCCTCACCTAGAATGTATTGAATGGGCTCGTGATTATTGATTCTCGTCAGGTATTGATTAAAGACTGAACGATCGGGAAGATTTATGTTTTCACCAGCCAAAATGTTGATTTTAGTCAGCCCCAGTTCCTTTTCAAGAATAAGATAAACGATGCTTTGAATTTCGCCTTTACCCTCGGTCAGGGTTACCTGCCTTACCAGATCATTAAAAAGTTCTTTGGAATTGGTCATTGTGAAAATGATCTTTGCAATGTTAGTTAATCTAAATGACTCCGGACGAACTTTTGATTCTTCGCACCTTTGAACTAGCCCGTTTGGGTATAGGTTCGGTCAGCCCTAATCCCCAGGTTGGATGCGTTATTGTGAAGGATGGAAATGTAATTGGAGAAGGATGGCATCAAAAATATGGTCAGGCTCATGCCGAAGTTAATGCCATTGCCAGTGTGAAGGACAAGAGCCAGATACCAGGCAGTACAGTTTATGTTAACCTGGAACCCTGTTCACACACAGGTAAAACCCCACCCTGTGCGGATATGCTAATTGAGCATCGGGCAAAAAAGGTGATTATTTCCAATGTCGACACCAATCCTCTGGTAGGAGGTAACGGAGTAAAAAAATTAAAAGACGCGGGTGTTGAAGTAATTACCGGAGTGTTAGAGAAAGAAGGTCGCGAACTCAATAAGCGATTCTTTATTTTTCATGAGCAACAGCGGCCTTATATAATTTTAAAGTGGACACAAACAGCAGATGGCTTAATTGCTCATAGTAATTATGAGTCGAAGTGGATCAGCAATGAGTTTTCCCGTCAGTTGGTACATAAGTGGCGAAGCGAAGAAGATGCAGTACTGGTAGGTACAAAAACTGCTGCTCATGATAATCCCATGCTTACCGTGCGTGATTGGAGCGGTCACGATCCGGTGCGTCTGGTGATTGACCGGTTTTTGCGTTTATCTGATAAGTTGAATTTATTTGATCGATCGGTTAAAACCATTTGTTTTAATCTGCTAAAGCATGAAGAACACCCTAAACTCTTGCTTGTCAGATTGGACGAGCAAGATTTTTTGATTTCAATAGTTGATTATTTGGCGAAGGAAAAAATTCAATCAGTCATGATCGAAGGTGGGAGTTTGACTTTATCAATGTTTATCAATGCAGGTTTGTGGGATGAGGCCCGGGTATTCACATCGCCAAGATTGTTTCATACTGGCATTGCGGCCCCATCGTTTCGGGGCAAGCTTTTATCAGAAGAGAATATTTTCACTGACACTCTGAAAATCTATCAACGCGATACCTTAAAACCGAATCACTAGCCGAGCCTGGGTTCCATAAAAATAAAGAGTCGGTTGTATTCGGGTTGTTAGCTTAGTGTTGTAAAGCTCCAAAGCGTGAAAAGCGCGGCCTTTAAAGACCCTGTTAAAGTGAATCGAACCAAGAATTAAAGCTGCGCCTCCGGCTGCAAACCCCCATTCCGGATCCCCTCCGGATATCGCACTGACAACCGGAAAAGCGATTAAGAAGGCACCACTGAAACCCATCACTCCGGCCACGTTATAATTGGCTTTGGCTCGTTTAAATTCTTCATATGCCGCGGGCTCCACTTTCAGAATCTCTAGAACTTGCTTTGGACTAAGTACCAGCGTATCCATTTCAAATCGTGCACCCCCAAAAGTTTTATACATTTTTAGTTGCTGTGCCTGACAAAAACCAATAAGAGGAAGGCACACCGCGCAGAGCAGGAGTAATCTTTTCATAAGAAATCAACGATCGAAAATTAGGCAATAAGACGTTTAGCCACTTCATCCCAGTTAACCACATTCCACCAGTTGGCAACGTATTCGTTGCGCTTGTTTTGATACTTAAGGTAGTAGGCATGTTCCCACACATCAACCGCAAGCAGAGGAGTGCCTTTTAGTTCGCTGATATCCATCATCGGATTATCCTGGTTCGGTGTTGATCCCACCTTAAGGGTGCTTCCATCTTTCACCAACCAGGCCCAGCCAGAGCCAAAGCGTGTCATGGCAGCCTGAGTAAATAACTCCTTGAATTTATCCATTGATCCAAAAGTGCCTTGAATAGCGTCAGCTACTTTTCCGGTTGGTGGGGCACCACTTCCGGGTCTCATCACCTGCCAGAAGAAATTATGATTCCATGCACCGCCCCCATTGTTCCGTGCTTTCGCAGAGAGTTTAGAAGTGTTTGAGAAAAATTCTTTCTCGGTTGCAAACGAAATGCTTTCAGCCGCAATCGCATCGTTTACATTTTTGATATATGCAGCATGATGCTTACCATAATGTATCTCCATGGTCATGGTATCGATGTAAGGTTCCAGCGCATTATTTGCGTAAGGCAGAGGTATCTGCGAAAACTGGATTGCGGGGTTCAGAGTTTCCATTGCGAATAGACTATTCGTCTTAAATATGAAAGGTGCGGCAATGGCTAAAGAGGTAGCAACTGATTCTTTAACAAACTTTCTTCTGTTGATTGGTTTCATGGCAATTTTGAATTTAGATGTCGAACTCGCGAAAATCATGCCTGACCGGAGACAATGGGTAAATTTACCAAAAATAATTAGCTTGCATTAACCCTATAATTCTACCCTTATGGCGGAAATACTCTATGATTCTATCCCTTCGCTGGATCTTGCTGATTTCACAAGTGGTGACCCTAATCGAAAGGCAAAGTTTGTAAAGCAATTAGGTGAGGCCTATAACAGCATTGGCTTTGTTGCAATACGTAATCATTACCTTACCGATGAGCTTTCAGTTAAACTTTACAGCACAATCAAATTTTTTTATGCACAGCCAGATCAGGTTAAACAAAAGTATGAGATTCCAGGCTTAGCGGGTCAACGCGGTTACATCGGGAAAGGTAAAGAGCATGCAAAAGGTCGTAATACAGGCGACCTTAAAGAGTTTTATCACGTAGGTCAAGAGGTATTGGATAATGATCCAATCAAAAAAGAATATCCGGACAACGTATGGCCAACTGAATTGCCGGAGTTTAAAGAAGTCGCGCTGGAAGTCTATAAGCGATTGGAAAAGACAGGTGTGCAAATGCTTCGTGCCATTGCTTTGTACCTGAATCTGCCTGAGAATTATTTTGATGATAAGGTTCATCATGGCAATAGCATTCTTCGACCCATCCATTATTTTCCAATAGAGGATCCGGATTCAGTTCCTGCCGATGCTGTTCGGGCTGCAGAGCATGGGGATATTAATTTGATCACGTTGTTGATGGGCGCCAGTGCCGATGGATTACAGGTACTTCGAAGAGATGGAAAGTGGATTCCTATCACTGCGCTACCAGAACAATTGGTGGTGAACGTGGGTGACATGCTGGAAAGATTAACTAACAAGCAGTTAAAGTCAACAATACATCGCGTGGTTAATCCTCCCAGGCATTTGATGAATACACCACGATATTCCATACCATTCTTCATGCATCCACGCTCAGAAATGAATTTAGCAGCCTTGCCTTCATGCGTGGATGACATTCACCCTAAGTTATGGAATGATATAAGGGCTGGAGAATTTCTTAATGAACGGTTAGGTGAAATAGGACTAAAAAAATAAAGAAAAGATATTGGAGCGAATACGCTATAACATCTTTCTGAAGGATGTTTTCCTGTTATCGGTTACGTGTTTTGGTGGGCCTCAGGCTCACCTCGCCCATTTTCAAAATATTTTAGTTAAGAAGAGAAATTACATTTCTGAGAATGATTTAATCGAACTTAATGCATTGTGCCAGGTTGTGCCAGGGCCAACCTCAACCCAAACCCTATCAGCAATTGGATATCGGTTGGGAGGGCCTTCACTCGCGTATTTAACACTCTTGATCTGGCTCCTGCCTTCTGTAGCGATTATGACCGCTGCCGGAATTTTGATAGGAAGCTTTGAATCAAAAAATATTTCGCTCGGGTTTACACGATTTATTCAACCCATGGCAGTTGGTTTTGTGGCCTATGCAGCCTATTCAATCACCATGAAAACGGTTACTACTAAACGGGCATTGGTGTTGATGATTTTAGCTGGAGTGGCAACTTATTTGATCAAGTCTCCTATCGTTTTTCCATTGGTGTTGCTGGTGGCAGGCTTGGTGACTGCCCTTAACTATAAGGCCCATCCCCGCGAAGAAAAAAAGAAGTTTGATGTAGCCTGGTCAAATTTTTTCCTGTGGGCTGGGGTATTGATTTTTGCAGCCTTGCTTGGATGGGCCACTAAAAGCATTCCGGAACTAACCTTGCCGATTCGCCTTTTTGAAAACTTCTATCGAAACGGCAGTTTGATTTTTGGTGGTGGACAGGTTCTAACACCCATGTTGTACACAGAATTTGTTCAATATGCACCGAAGCAATATCTCACTTCAGAAGAATTTCTTTCTGGTTATGCATTTGTTCAGGGATTACCTGGGCCAGTGTTTTCTTTCAGTTCTTACATCGGAGCATTAGCGATGCGCGAGTATGGTGTGCTCGGTGAAATCGTTGGAGGCATAATGTCAGCAGCAGGCATTTTTCTACCTGGCACTTTTTTGATTTTTTTTATGATTCGCATTTGGGACAGTCTTAAGAAGTTCAGACCAATCAGGGCTTCTATGGAAGGCATTAATGCAGCTAATGCAGGACTTGTGGTAGCGGCTACAGTTTTACTTTTCCAACCGCTCGTTTACGATCAACCTGTTAAAGCAATTTTCTTAAATGCGATGTATACCATCATCACATTTGCGCTAACTGCCTTTACAAGAATTCCATCTTGGGCAATTATTTTACTCGGGCTGGCTTGCGGTCTTATCCTGTAGAATTAATACGAGTGAATAAAAAAGCCCCGACTTTACAGCCGGGGCTTTTCAATTTTATTGAAAGTAGTTTACCCTAACTTGAAGATAATTGGGATAACCATTTTTTGCCTAACTGGCTTTCCTCGTTGCTTACCTGGCTTCCATGCAGGCGCACTTTGCACAATTCTTACAGCTTCCTCATCGCAACCGGCTCCAATTCCCTTGATGGCTGTTACATCAACAATTGTTCCGTCACGATTAACAACAAACTGCACGAAAACTCTTCCTTCAACACCCATACGTCTTGCCTGAGCAGGGTACTTAATTTTTTCTCCTACATACTTATAAAAGGCAGGCATTCCACCCTTAGGTTCGGCCGATTCTTCAACGACACTAAATACCTCGTCAACGTTTTCTTTTTCTTCAACGGCAGCAACAACAACCTCTTCAACTTTAGTTTCTTCGGTTACCTCCACGTCAAACTTCAGGTTGAGATCTTCTTTGATTTCCTCTTCATCGGGCACCTCTACAATTTGAGGTTGCTGGATGATTGGGGCGGGTGGAGGGGGTTGTTCCGTGGGTGGCACTTCTAACATTTCCTCAAAAATGTTCGTGTTTTTGCCCTGCAGGTCAACCAAACTATCTTCATAACTCTTCCATTCAAAGGCCATGAAGACAAGAGCCATCGTTAACAATAAACCAACACTAAAAAAAAGACTACTCTTTTTAGTTAAATCAGCTTTTTCTGTCTTTTTCGCTTCCATACGTTACTAGTTACGGGTTTAGGAATCTCAAATATAATGATAGAATGCACTTCTGCCCACCCAGTCACAGAAAATCAAAATTTTTTTAATCGCAATTACTTGCGATTGCCATAGAATAATGTGAAAAAAACCGTTGGAAACACAGATTTGTTGTCTGCGGTGGGCATAAGGTTAATTTTATTGAAGTAGGCATCAACCAGAAACCCAACTTCAAAACCTGTAACCTGGCTCTTTAAATAACCAAGTTCAAAGTTGAGGGCTGCTTTTAAATTACCCCCAATTTGGATACTGGATTCACCAATTCCCTCAAATAGATTACCGGTACCTAAAATATTATTGTAAGAATGATTGGGATTGTTTGGGTCGTACTGTTCATGAACAGAGGTAAAAAAACTATTGTCAACCGTGCGTTCTATATAATATGGCGCTACAATTCCCAGGGAAGGCCCGGCCGCAAAAACCGCCTTTATTTCTACTCCTTGCTGAGGAGCCTTCGTGAACAATATGATATCTCGGCCATATTGAAATCGAAATGCATATAGGTAATTACTTTTTCCAAAGATGAAGTAATTACCAGTGTACCCTGAACTGTGTCTTACTTCCTGCGAGTTTTTAACGTTCATAATCTCAAGGCCAAAAGTCTCGAGCATGTTATCATTCAGCTTCCGGGCTTTTTTAAATGTAAAGCCACCTATCAGGCCACCGGCCGAATTTTTGTTGATCCCCCACGTAAACTCAGAATTATATTCGTAGGTATCTTGGGTTTGTGCCAATGCAGGTAAGAAAGCCATGCTTTCCATCAAAAGAAACAGAATAATACCTTGTTTCATGCTACCCTCTTTTCGTTACCTTGGAAAGGTAAAATTAATTTAACTAACGCAGAAATAATAGTCTTGTTATGAGCGCAATGGCAACGGTAGAGTATTTAGGAGAGTTAAGAACCCGGGCCAGACACCTGAAATCGGGAAATTTGATGATTACGGATGCCCCTGTTGACAATATGGGTAAAGGTGAGGCTTTTAGTCCTACAGACCTGGTAAGTGCGGCACTATCCAGTTGTATGATGACCATTATGGGGCAGGTGGCCGAAAGGGAAGGAATTAATCTGAAAGGTCTTTCCTCGGATGTGGTAAAAATCATGTCATCCAGTCCAAGAAAGATTGCTGAGATACAAATTACTTTCACTCACACTTCATTGCAGGCTACAGAAGTGCAAAAGCAAAAGCTGAGAAATGCCGCAAAGACTTGCCCGGTTGCTCTTAGCCTGGCGGAATCAGTTAAGCAAACGGTAACGTTTAATTTTTAATGTCAGAAGTTGCCCTCAGCGCATTTTTGATATTTGTAAATTCTATCTCGAAGTGAGACTTGTCATAAACAGATTTTCCATTGTGAATAATTAAAACCTGAGGCGACTCATGCTCAACTTCAAAAGTTTCTGCAATCCGGGTTGAAATTTCCCGATAGCTAAGCAGGTCCAAAAAATAGAATTTCACCAAGGGCAAGTCTTCTTGCTTCCAATTTCTTTCCAGCCGATCGAGAGTTGCTTTGCTGATAGAACAGCGTGTGCTGTGCTTAAAGATGATTACTGGGTGGGTTTGTGATTCTGCCTGAATATTTTCTAATTGATTTGTAGCTGTTAATGCAGTCCATTTCACGTTCTTAGTCATATAGATCTTTCCAAAGTTCCTTTTCTTTCTTGTCGTACCGTGGTCTTCTCACCTTATCTTTTACAGCATCGGGTTGAGTACTATTGTTCTTGAACAATTTCGCCCATAATAACTTAACATCGGTCATTATAGTTCGCTCTTCCTTAACATTGTTTCCTTTGCCATGGGCAAACTCTGCATCAGGGAAATGTTTGTTATGATTGAACTTATTCATTTTAATATTTCCCTGGTAATCAACTACCCGTGCATAAGCCTTGCCTGGGGCTATGACTTTAAGCGCATCTCTGTCGCTATTTGGGTTATGCCGATAGTTTTTGGTTAATCGGGTCTTACCGGCAAACTCCGTTGCCCGTTCAAATGATTTAGAATACATAATTGTCTTTTGCGCCTCATCAGCGCTGCTTGGGTTATGTTTGTAATCCCAATACATCTTCATACTGCGCGAATATTCGCTGGCTTTCACGGTTGCTTTAGTTGGTGGAACGCCCGGCATTGAACCCTTCACAGCTTTAGGCTTCTTTTCCGTCTCTTTCTGTTTTACACTCACCATCAAACCATTTATCTCATACACGGTTTCATAGGGGCGGTGTTTCTTCAGGGCTTCTTCATTGGCATTTGGATTGCGGACATACTCTCGTTTAAAACGAGGAAGTTTAGTTTTTCCAGCGTAGTTAATATCACCAGCCTGATCGCCTGCAGGCATCCTCACAGGCAACGGTTCGCCATTATTATTCCAAAGTTTTCCGCTTACACTTCCACCACCTTTCTCAGGCTTTTTTGTGAATCTTAAATTGCCTTGATAAGAATCTATTTTGTTAGCTGACCCTCCAGGAGTTTTACCAGGAATTGGTTTATTATCATTATTCCATAGTTTTCCGCTTACACTTCCACCACCCTTAAGTGGTTTTTTTGTTTTGTTATAGCCAGAGAAATCGTAACCATCACGACTGAATGATTTTGGGGCTAATGTCAGGTTGCCCTGATAAGAATCTATTTTGTTAGCTGATCCGCCCGGAGTCCTTCCGGGTATAGGTTTATTATCATTGTTCCAAAGTTTTCCGCTTATACTTCCACCACCTTTAAGTGGTTTTTTCGTTTTGTTATAACCTGAGAAATCATAACCTTCCTGACTGAATGTTTTGGTTTGTTGCTTAAGGTTCCCCTGGAATCTACTGACTCTTGCTGAAACTGACCCCGGTGTTTTTCCTGCGATCGGCTGATTTTTATTATTCCACGAACCACTTATGCTGCCACCTCCTTTCGGAGTTCTTCGGGCCTTGATACTGCCTGAATAACTCAAGCCATCCTGGCTAAAGCCAGATGAAATTTTGTCTCGCTTGATAAAGCCTTGATAGTTGTCTTGATAGTTGGCAGCACGTTGGTCCAGAGGAGCTCTTACCGGAATAGGCATGTTGTTATTATTTTTCTTCATGCGCCCCGTCACACTTCCACCACCTTTGGGAGGTCTGAAAGATTTCATATTACCAGAATAATTTCCCATCATGCTGTCCACTCGCGGATTACCGGGTGCGCGTGCTCCAAGCGGGGCATTTGATTTCATGCGCCCACTGATGCTACCTCCACCACCCTTCACCGGCTTTATTCCTCTAAGCTTGCCTAAGTCTTTGCGCATGTATGAAGCCCCAATTCCGGGAGCTCGCGCACTTAGCGGCTGGTTCGATTTATATTTTCCAGTCACACTTCCACCGCCTCCTTTCACAGGCTTAATGCCTCTCAACTTGTTTTGGTCTTGACGCATGTATGTGGCACCAATACCAGGAGCCCGAGGCCTCAGTGGTTGATTTGATTTATATTTTCCGGTAACACTGCCCCCTCCTTTCTTAGTTTTAATGCCGCGCAAGCGCGCAAAATCTTTTTTCATATACTGGGCACTATATCCCGGAGATATCCGCGGACTAGTTCCTGGTTCGCCTGCTATCTGGTTATCTCTTCCTTTGCTTCTGCGAATGGGTTGCCCGGAAATATCACCCTTCCACGGTAACTCACCACGCCTTGTGGCTGTTGCAAAGCCAGACCGGAAGGTCCCTTTATATGCACGATCACCAGTTTTCTTGCGTCCGTAGTAAGGATCAGAAGCCTTCATAACCGGATTGGCCGGGGTGCGGAAATTTTTTGTTCGTAACGGTCGGCCAGCCACATCTGTGGTAACAGCTCTTTCTCCTTTGGAGTATTTTCCCCAATACACATTTCTTTTTCCACGGGTAACAAAAGCCTGTGAGCTGGATCTTGGGGTTACTCGCTTCTTTTTGCCGGGGGGATCTTTTCGGGTTTGTAATCGATTCAACCTTGATAATTCTCGCCTATTAGAATAGGCTTGTGCTGGTTTTTTTGAATCGTTATTTACAAAGGGACCTTTCTGTGGATAGACGTTCGCGCGAGCTGTTTCGGCAGATCGAGATCGTACCCGAGGGGCACTTCCACCTATAGGTTTACCAGCCCGGTCTCCGCCACTCCTTCTTTTGTTTTTGTAGGGAGAGTTTGCAGTATAAACCGCCCGCTGAGCAGTTGATTTATTGCGCGTGCGCAATTTTCTGCCTGCAATATCCCTGGTTGTAGCCTTTTCATTATGCTTTACTGACTTAGCCCGGGTTTCCCTGATTTGCCGTTTATTATTAACAGGCCGATTGTCCTGTGCGTTGATGGCAGAAGAAAGAAAAAGCAAACCTACAGCGCTGAACAACGTCAGGCGCGACCAGGTGGGCGAGGTTATTTCTTTGCGGACTGTCAAGATAATAGCGTAGAAACAGGCTAAGTTAAGGAAAAAAGCAATGTTCCTTTATGCCATAGCATAACGCAGCCTTTTCCTTAGAATTTCAAAAGCTGTTCAATTCTGGATTTTAATCTTCCTTTTGGTAAGAAATTTTGTTCGAGAGTAGCGGCAAAAGGAATTGCAGTATCGAGACTCGCTTCTCGAAGTACAGGTGCATCCAGATGTTGAAATGCATTTTCACTGATCCAGGCTGCAATTTCGCCACCAATTCCTCCTGTCAATGTGTCTTCATGGAGAATTAAAACGCGATTTGTCTTTTTTACCGTCTCCATCACAGCTTCTTTATCCCAGGGTAATAAAGTACGCAGGTCGAGGATATCAGCACTCACTTCTGGCATTGAACCCATAATTTCTTTGGCCCAATGAACACCCATCCCGTATGTAATGATGGAGAGATCATTTCCCTCGCTAACCAGTTTCGCCTTTCCTATTTCGATCGTGTAATAATCATCAGGAATCTCATCCTTAATTGATCGGTAGAGCACTTTATGCTCAAAGTATAGATAGGGATTAGGATCCTCCAGAGCAGCACACAAGAGTCCCTTCGCATCATATGGGTTTGATGGATATACAATTTTTAAACCGGGAGTGTGAAAGAACCAGGCCTCATTACTTTGACTATGGAACGGACCGGCTGCCGTGCCAGCGCCTGTAGGCATCCGAACAACAACATCAGCTGACTGACCCCAGCGCCAATGCGTTTTAGCGAGATTATTTACAATTTGATTAAACCCCTCGGTCACAAAATCAGCAAACTGCATTTCCACCATGGCTTTCATCCCTTTGATTGAGAGGCCAAGGCCCGTACCTTCTATGGCTGACTCGCATAGGGGTGTATTACGCACCCGATCTTTGCCAAATTTTTCTACAAACCCCTCTGTGATTTTAAACACACCACCATAATCAGCAATATCCTGCCCCATCAGCACAAGATTTGGATGTCGTTCCATACTTTGTTTCAGTCCGTCACTGATGGCATCAATAAATCTCCGCTCTGATTTTTTTTCTGGAGTGGGTGAAGTTATTTGTTGCTCGAAAGGAGCATAAATATCTTTTAGCTCAAGCTCGGTATCTGGTGTGGGCAACGTTTCTTTAAAGGCCTCTTCGAGTCCAGCTTCAATTTCTTTCTTGATTTTTTTTCGAAGCGTTTCAGGAAATTTCTGATCTATGATTTTTTCCTGAACAAGAAATTGCTCGTAAGTTTCGACTGGATCTTTTTTAGCCCATTCATCCATTAGTTTTTTCGGAACATATTTAGTGCCCGAGGCCTCTTCGTGGCCACGCATTCGAAAAGTAATGCACTCCAATAAAATGGGTTCTGGTTTTTTGCGCATGTCAGCAGCCAGCGTTTTCACAGTATCATACACTTCCAGAATATTATTGCCATCTACCTGAACGCCTTTTATACCATAACCGATTGCTTTATCAATAAACTGTTTGCACTTAAACTGTTCACTACTAGGGGTTGACAAGCCATAGCCATTATTCTCAACTACAAAAATTACGGGCAAGCTCCATACTGCGGCCACATTTACAGCTTCATGAAAATCGCCCTGGCTGGTGCCCCCATCACCATTAAAAACTACGGTGATTTTTTGCTCGCCTTTTAATTTTGATGCTAAGGCAATTCCATCGGCCACACCATTTTGAGGTCCAAGATGCGAGATCATGCCCACGATGTGATGTTCATTTGTGCCAAAGTGAAATGAACGATCGCGCCCTTTAGTATAGCCCATTGGGGTTCCTTGCCATTGTGCAAAAAGTCGTGTGAAAGGTAATTCGCGGCCAGTAAAAACACCCAGGTTCCGGTGCATCGGTAAGATATACTCGTCCTTTTCAAGGGCCTGAGTAATGCCTACTGAAATAGCCTCCTGACCAATGCCGCTAAACCATTTGCTTATTTTGTTCTGTCTGAGCAGAATCAACATCTTTTCTTCGATCATGCGCGGGCGAAGTAGGGCTTCGTATAGATTGATCAGTACTTCGTTGGAATATTTTTTACGAGTGAACTTCATAAGGCTAGATGAGGAGGCAATTTAGAAGGTTTCAATCAGTCCTCCTATGGGTTGGAGGCAGGAGTGGTTTTTTGTCACGCACACCCAGAAGCCCGAATGACATAATTATACTGGTAGCTAAAATCACAAAGAAGAGCAACCCATTTTGAAGATCTTTTAGTTTTAAGGCATCAGGTATGCTAAAGAAAAGTAAGATGCTGATCAGTCCGCGTGGGGCCAGAAAGTATTCTGCCCATGAAGCAGTAGAAACAAAAAACTTTTGATAGGTAATCCGAACACCAAATATTAAGAGAATGATGACCGCTCCATTTATTAATACTTCAATGTGAAGCAACGATTCTATCTCAAGCGTGAAGCCGAAAATCAGAAAGAAAAATGTTCTTACAAGAAATGCACTTTCTCCACTAAGCTGCGTTAGTTGCTGAAGGTCCTTATTAAAGTTTTCGTATTCAAATATTTGTCTGAATCGAAGATGTCGGATCCACTGAAGATTGTTAAGGAACAGGCCAAACGCTAACACAATTACCAGGGTGGGTAAATGATAGTATTTCCCAATCGCATATATTAAAATAAGCATCGCAATGATCAGGAAGAATTTAAGGTGATGAGTTATTCGCTTTAATAAGTAGAGTAGCGCAAGACAAAACAGCCCTTAGATTACAAGGATCAGAATTGTTTGCCAGGTAAGATTTACAAACGATGTCACATTAATCACATCGTTCGTAATCATAAAATTGAAGAGTATTATGCCAAAAATATCTGAAAGCGAAGATTCGTAAACAATAAAGTCTTTTCGATTGACGGGTAATGTGCTTGCGGATGGAATAGCGATAGCGGAGCTGATGACGCCTAATGGAACAGCATTCAGAAAACAGGTGCGAAAATTTTCTCCGGTTAGGTAATAAAAAAATAGTGCAATGCCAGAGCTTGTAATGATGAGAATAAAGAACGCGGAGGCAAGCGATTTTTTAATAAGTCCGGATTTCTCTTTATCAAGTTTAAGCTCAAGCGAGCCTTCCAGCACAATTAAAATAAGACCCACCGTGCCAATCAGAGGTAAAATTGTGTTAAAGTTAGGGGTAACAAATGAAAAGAAATCAGCCAGATAACGAAGACCAATTCCACTAAGCAGCAATAGGATAACCGATGGAATTTTGAATTTCTTTGCAGCGAGATCGAACAAGTAGCTGAAAATAACCAAGGAACTCAGAATTATAAGTTTTATTTCAACAGACATAATTGCAATAATGGTAGTCGCGAAAGTATAGAAAAAATTAACCGGGAGACTATCTTGCGCCCACACAGTTGACAATTAGTTAAATTCTAATATAATACATGATTCTATTCTCATCTTTTACGCTGGATAATGGCCTTCGGGTACTTGTTCATGAAGATCCCACCGTACAAATAGCGGTCATGAATATTTTATATGATGTTGGTTCGCGCGATGAGCGACCTGATAAGACCGGGTTTGCTCACCTGTTTGAGCATTTAATGTTCGGAGGATCAGTGAACATTCCTAATTATGATGAACCGTTGCAATTGGTTGGGGGCGAAAACAATGCATTTACAAATACCGACATTACCAATTATTATCTTACCGTTCCTGCCGCTAACCTTGAAACTGGTTTTTGGCTAGAGAGCGATCGGATGCTGAGTTTGTCGTTTGATCCGCGTGTGCTGGAAGTGCAACGCAAAGTTGTTGTGGAAGAATTTAAGCAACGGTATCTAAATCAACCCTATGGCGATGTCTGGCTGAAACTACGACCCTTGGCCTATCATACCCACCCTTATCAATGGGCAACGATAGGCAAAGAAATCAGTCACATTGAAAACGCGACATTAGATGATGTCAAGGATTTTTTCTTCACTCATTACCTTCCTAACAACGCAATTCTGGTGGTAGCCGGAAATGTAACCTTGAACCAGGTAAAACAACTTTCTGAAAAATGGTTTGGTCCCATACCAGCGGGTAAGAAACATGTGCGCAGCCTTCCCTTCGAGCCACGCCAGGAAAACAAGCGAACACTTTCGGTGCATGCAAAAGTGCCAGCCAATGCTTTGTATAAATGTTATCATATGCCCGGTCGTTTTGAAAAGGAATATTTTGCTGCAGATTTATTAAGTGATATTCTAAGTCGCGGGCAATCGAGCAGGTTGTATAATCAATTGGTAAAGGATAAAGAGATATTTACGTCCATATCTTCATTTACAATGGGATCACTGGATCCAGGCATGCTTGTAATTAGTGGGCGGTTAAAAGATGGAATTAATCCGGAGGCAGCCGAACAAGAGGTTGATCAGGTTGTAAGAACTTTTGTTAGCGAAGGTCCTAAAGCGGACGAATTGCAAAAAGTTAAAAACCAGGCGGAAACCACATTGGAATTCGAGAAGGTAGAGGTGATCAATCGCGCTATGAATCTGGCCTTTGCAGCCTTATCGGGCGATCCGGATCTCGTAAACCGAGAGTCGAAGAGAATAGAAGGGGTAAACCGGGAAGAAATAATGGAGACGGCTACAGAAATTTTGGATGAAAGGAACTCGAGTGTTTTGTATTACCATGCTGAAAGATTGAACTAACTCTATTTAACAGCAGGTAATGTAACGGTAAACTCTGAGCCCGACCCTTCTGCTGATTGAACGCTGATGCTGCCTCTTAATTTGTCAAGCGTCTCTTTTACGATATAAAGCCCCAGCCCGGAACCTTCTGAATTTTCGGAGGCGCGGTAAAACATTTCAAAAATACGTGCATGATGTTCGTTGGCAATTCCCCGACCGTTATCCTTCACGGTTATAATTGCAATTTCACCCCTCTTTACGGCAGAGATAATTATATAAGGATCAGGTTGATCGAAGAAGTGATATTTGTAGGCATTTGACAATAGATTGGTGATTACTACTTTTAATCTACTTATATCGGTGTGGATGGTAAGGTTTTTTTCAATGTCAACTTCGATTCTCACCTTTTTATTCACAATAGAATAAGCAAGATTCTGAACCACTTCTTGCACCAGGTCAAGGAGTGAGACTTGTATGGCAGCAATATCCAATCGTGTATTGCGCGAATAATCGGTAACTTCTCTGATAAAACCCTCCATGGTTTTGATGCGGTCCTTCATCATTTGCAAATAGATGCTCACTTCTTCCGGTCTATCCGTCTTTTCTGATAAGTGAATCAGGCCTAACAGCGAACTGAGTGGGGCTCGCATGTCGTGCGAGGCGCTGTAAACAAAGCGATCCAGTTCTTCGTTGGTTTTTGCGAGTTGCACATTTTTAAGAGCTAGTTCTTCTTCCGCTCTTTTTCTTTCGTTAATATCAATAATGGAACCAATAACCACTGTGATATTTCCTTCTTCATCCAGTTTTGAAACTCCGCTGTCTTGAAACCATTTGTATTCTCCGCCTTTGGTTCGAATACGCAATTCGTTTTGATAAGGCCGATGGTCATGCAAATGGCTTTCAATAGATTGTGAGGTTCGCACCTGATCTTCCGGATGAATAAAGGACAGAAACAATTGAAGAGTCAGGTCATTCAATTCATTCTCTTCATATCCTAAAAGGCTTTTCCAGTGGATACTGACTGATATTAAATTGTTTTTAACCTTCCACTCATAGATTCCAGCGCGGGTACCTGTCAGAGCCATGGCAAAGCGTTCCTCACTTACTTTGAGATCGGCTGAAATTTTTATTAGATGCTTTTCGCTATCGCGCAGTGTTTTTTCCGTTTCCGAATTTCGATTGATAAGGAAAAAGACGACAAAGACGTTTGATACAATTCCAATAGTCAGATTGGCAATAAAGTTTATTCGAACCATACCCTCCTCATACATAGGCGGAGGTATTATCTTCAGGTCTTGGGTAAAGGCCAGATATCCAAGGAGGATAGGGAGTAGAGCAAAGACAAGACTAAGAGAACGATCATAAAAATTTAATAGGATTAGCCCTGCGCTGGAGCAGGTCATAAAAAAGAAGAAGACACCTCCGTAGGGATGGTCCACATCTGCAAAGAGGAAGATCAGGCTATTAATAAGTATTAATTGCAGAATAGTGGCAGCGGTGTAATATTTTTTTCTATTTAGTAAAAGCGAGGTAAACGCTAACCCGGCAAGAAGTCCATACCAGGGTATAAAAACTTTTACATGATTGATAGAATCAAGGATGGTATAAAAAAAAGCCACCGAACAGATAATACATGCAAACTGCCCACGCAGCAGGGCATATTTAAATTCTTTGCGCGAAGTGATGATCTCTTTGCCTACTAAGAAATTTCGAAAGTGGCTCATTCTAAAATAATGCCTTTAAATATAGGGCAATAAGTATTGTATGCCAGTCAATCCGATTATTTTTGGATAAAACTAAATGTATGAAAATCCGTGTAGGGCTAGGTTTTGATGTTCATCAATTGGAAGAAGGGCGTGATTTTTACCTGGGCGGGATAAAACTTCCGGCAACTAAAGGAGCAGTAGGCCACTCAGATGCTGATGTTCTTATTCATGCCATCTGCGATGCGCTTCTTGGGGCCGCTAATCTTCGTGACATTGGATTTCATTACTCTAATAAGGATCCCCGGTGGAGTGGGATGGATAGTAAGTTCTTTTTAAAGGATGTTACCCGGATGTTGTCTGAAAGGGGCTGGAAAGTAGAAAACGTTGACTGCACGCTTTGCCTGGAAGCACCCAAAGTGAATCCTCATATTCCAGAAATGAAAAAAGTATTGGCACCCCTTATGAATATTGGTGAAGACGATATTTCAATTAAGGCAACAACAGCCGAACGGCTCGGATACATCGGACGCGAAGAAGGTGTGAATGCTTATGCCGTGGCTTTGATTAAGAAAGATTAGTCTGAGTCGGAATCTCCACCCAGAATTAATGCGAGGGTCTTAAGACTTGGTGTGCGGTCTGCAACCAATTTCAAAATTCCAAGAAAGGGGATAAATAGAATCATACCTGCAACGCCCCAGATAATTCCTCCGGCAATAATCACCACAATGGTCACAAGGGCATTTATTTTTAACCTACTGCTAACAGCCAGAGGAAAAATCAAATTTGCTTCCAGGTATTGGACAAGCATAAAAATGCCAACAACCCCCAGGGGATACCAAATTGAGTTATACGTAATCCAGGCCATCGAAATAGGAAGGAGGGAGGCAACCAGTATCCCAACATAGGGAATGAATGTTAGGACAGAGGCAATAAATCCGAATAATATAGCGTGTGGAATACCTAATAAGTAAAGACCAAGGCTATTGAGAATTCCTACGATCAGGTAAACGACCAGCATTCCTTTGATGAAATTATAATAGGATTCAATACTTAGTTTCATAATATCCCGAATTCTTTCGCGCCCTTCGGCAGGAAATAATCGATATAATACTTCCAGCCATTTGTGGCGGTAGTATAAAATTAATACAGAATAGATTGGGACAAGAATAATAAGAACAGCCCATACGGCCGATGTTGAAATAAGACTTCGTACAAGCGTCATAGCATTTCCACCCGAGTCATTGATCATTTTGTTGAGCCAGATCAACTGTTTTTCCTTGTCAATGTCAAATTTCCACAAAAGCCATTTACTGATTTCATCAAAAGATCCAACCAGTTTAGATTGCAGGTTAGGCCACTCCTCATAAAACCCCATCAATTGCTGAACAAGGAGAAAAATAATTAAGCTGAGAAATATAGTAAGCACCAGCAAGCTAACTACAATGGCACCCATCCTGCCTATTTTATGTTTCTCGAGCCAGGCACAAAATGGGTAAAGGATACAACTGATGAGTACAGCAAACGACAAAGGGATGAACAGGGACTTTCCGAAATAAAGAATAGCTGAAATAAAAATAATGTATTGTAAAATTAGTAAAGATTGGTGTGATCGAACTTTGACTTGCATGACATTTTAAAGATACTATTTGACAAAGTATATTACATCATTATTTGGGATGACTTATATCAGTTTTGAGCACGATTAGAATTATACTTACAGAGGACGGATCTCATTCCCTGCTGAATGAAGAAATGGGTGAAACGTATCATTCCCGACATGGTGCAATCCAGGAATCAGGCTATGTGTTTATTAGCAAAGGATTGAATTATTTAAAGACGCGGGATAACTCAGGTTCGGTATCAATTCTGGAGGTAGGTTTTGGTACAGGACTGAACGCCTGGTTGAGTTTGCAATGGGCCGATAATCAAAAAATTCAACTTCAGTATCACTCCCTTGAGACATTTCCTTTACCGGATGAAATCTGGAAGGCATTGAATTATTCCAATCCGGAAGGAGCAGAAAGCTTTCAAAAACTTCATCAGGCACCTTGGCAAGAATGGAGTGACATAAATCCTTTCTTCAAGGTGTATAAAGAAAATAAGTCTCTGCAATCAGTTTCGTTAGAGCCGTCACATTTCGATCTAATTTATTTTGATGCTTTTGCACCCAATAAGCAGCCTGAAATGTGGCAGGTGCCTATGCTGGAAAAAGTAGTTGTGGCCATGAAGCCTGGAGCCGTGTTCGTTACTTATTGTGCCAAAGGTCAACTCAAACGAGATCTTAAATCTCTGGGTCTGGAGGTTGAATCATTGGCGGGCCCGCCTGGGAAGAGAGAGATGGTTCGCGCGATAAAAATCTGACCCCGGGAACTACAAAATCCCTATTTTTGCATCTTAAATTTTAACAAAGTGTCTGCACAAAAAGTAAAAATTGGCATCGTACAAATGAGTTGCACGAAGGAGCCAAAAGAGAATCTCAGCAAAGCTATCCAAAAGATAAGGGAAGCAGCAAGCGGAGGCGCTCAAATCATTTGTTTACAAGAGCTCTTTACCTCACTTTATTTTTGCGATGTTGAAGACTATGAAAATTTCAAGCTCGCTGAATCTATCCCCGGACCATCAACGGATGCTCTTTCGGGCGTTGCAAAGGATTTAGGAGTTGTTATCATTGCATCGCTATTTGAAAAACGAACAGAAGGACTTTATCACAATACAACTGCCGTGATTGATGCAGATGGCACCTACCTGGGTAAGTATAGAAAAATGCATATTCCTGATGATCCGGCTTATTATGAGAAATTTTATTTTACTCCGGGTGATCTGGGCTATAAAGTTTTTAAAACCAGGTTCGCTACGTTAGGTGTGCTTATCTGTTGGGACCAATGGTATCCGGAAGCAGCGCGAATTACCTCACTAATGGGCGCTGAAATATTATTTTATCCAACTGCCATTGGTTGGGCAACTTCGCAGGATGAGGCAACAAACACGGAGCAGTATAATGCCTGGCAAACCATTCAAAGAAGCCATGCTGTTGCCAATGGGGTACATGTAGTGAGTGTAAATCGCGTAGGCTTCGAACAAAACGGTGCAATGAAATTCTGGGGCGGATCGTTTATCTCTAATCCTTTTGGAAGTATCTTATATAAGGGATCTCATGAAAAGGAGGAGGTAAATGTTCTGGAGATAGATCTGAGCAAGACCGACAGGTATCGCACGCATTGGCCTTTCCTTCGCGATCGCAGAATTGATTCCTATCAGCCTATCACTAAAAGGTTTATTGACGAAGATTAATTTTAAAAGTAGGCAGTAGGCAGACAGCAGTAGGCAAATGAGTTCGCTAACTGCTAACTACTAACTGCATACAGCCAACTGTTATGAACACTCCAAAACAACTCGGTTATCATTTCCCCGCTGAATTTGCCAAACATCACGCCACGTGGCTAAGCTGGCCACACAAAGAAGCGTCATGGCCTGGCAAGATTGAAACGATTTATCCGGTGTATGCCGAATTTATTAAGCGCGTGGCGGAAGGAGAAAAAGTGAATATCAATGTGCTGGACGAAGCGATGAAACAAAAGGCAACCACTTGTTTGCAAAAAGCAGAAGTAAATCTATCTCAGGTGGAATTCTTTTTTCATCCTACTAATGATGCCTGGTGCCGCGATCATGGCCCTGCTTTTTTAATTAATCCGAAAGAAAAGAAGAAAATGATTGTGGATTGGGGCTACAACGCCTGGGGTGGCAAATACCCACCCTTTGATCTGGACGATGTAATTCCCACACTTATAGCGAAACATTACAATATTCCTGTAGTTCATCCGGGCATTGTTATGGAAGGAGGTTCTGTTGAGTTTAATGGAAACGGGACTTTACTAACGACAAAAGCTTGCCTGTTAAATCCCAACAGGAATCCGCACCTTAATCAGGCCCAGATAGAAGAATATTTGTATAACTATTATGGAGTCAATCACATTCTTTGGTTGGGTGATGGCATTGTGGGCGATGATACAGATGGGCATATCGATGATCTCACACGATTTGTGAATGAGGATACGGTGGTTACGATCGTTGAGTCAAACAAGCGGGACGAGAATTATGAACTTCTCAAGGAAAATCTTAAGGAACTAAAAACGTTGAGGCTTGAGAATGGTAAACAGATGAATATTGTTGAGTTGCCAATGCCATCCGCGGTTGTTTATGATGACATGCGCTTACCTGCTTCATATGCAAATTTCTACATCAGTAATAAATATGTAGTTGTCCCTACATTTCGTGATAAAAACGATGACCGGGCTTTGGACATTCTTCAGCAATGCTTTTCTAACAGAAAAGTAATCGGCCTTGATTCAACCGACATCATCTGGGGCCTGGGTTCATTTCATTGTTTGAGCCAGCAGGAGCCGGCCTAGAAAAATCTTTCCACATCCCCACTAATTAGGTTTTCAAAATTCAGTACATGGAACCTTCCTGATACATATTCAAGGCATTACAACGGACGGGCGACCTTTTGAAAAAGTGGACCACTATCCGTTGTGTACAAAAAAATTAGAAAGAATATTTTTTATTGGGTGTTATGCATTCATTCAAACTTAAGTCAGTCTCAAGTCTTTCATTGATTGTTTTTTCAGGCTCAAAAAAAGACAACCCGATTTTTACGCAATCTACACGGCAAGATTTAGAAAAACGGTCGTAATATCCCCTTCCATAACCAATACGATGACCTTGTGTATCAAAAGCAAGTAAAGGAACAATCAGAAGGTCAATTTCTTTTGCGTTTACATGCGAACCAAAGTGTGGCTCCCAGATTTCCCATTCATTTTTTTTTAGCTGCGCGTGACTTTCATATTGAATTGACTCCATTTCATCATGATTCACACGTGGAATTGCGATACGGATGCGTGGAAATTCTTTTTGAATCCGATTGATTATTAGCCAAGTATCTGGTTCGCATTTAGCTTCGATCGGTAAATAGATATGCAAAACACTGATCTGAGATAAATCCATAATGCTAAAAAATTGATCGCTGAGTTGCTGGGATAATTGACCATGTTCAGTTGGGCTTAATGCTTTACGTTTAGCAAGGTAAAACTTTCGTAACTCTTCCTTCTTCATGCTGATGCACTAGTAAAACAAAAGATTGAATCTAAAATCGAACGGATCGAAGTTTTCGAGAAGACTTTGAATAAACTGAGGATCTTTCTGATAGAAGTTTAAAAAATTCTCTATTCGTTCTTGTGGACTTCCCTTGGGAAAGAGTTCATCTTTAACGGATTCAAGTTGCCCGATTTTATCTGAGTGTAAACGCTTTTCAGCACGTAACATTTTTTGCTCGATTTTTTCAAGCCTATTAAGGGTCTGTTTGGCCTGGGCCTCAATGTATTTGATGAGCGTACTATCAATCTTGCCGGCCTGATTACGAATGAAAGTAAATGTTTCAGTTACAGATTGCATGTCTTTACCCAAAGATAGATTGTGTACGGAGTTTTTTACAATCCATTGATTAAAGAGGAAATTCTTTTCCTCAAATAGGTGTTGATATTCCAATCCAGTTTTTTCAAATTTCCGTGATACGGGCTGGTCAATTACCATGGCAAAGTTCCTTGGCATCAATATTGGAAAGGGAACCTTGAAATGATCAAAGACAGTTTTTAATTGTAGCCAGTAAACAACCTCGGCAGGGCCTCCCGCGTATGCAAGGTTCGGTAAAATTATCTCCTGATATAATGGCCGCAAAATCACATTCGGGCTAAATTTTTCAGGTTCCTCCTGAATCATTTTTTCAACTTCGTATTTTGAAAATTGAAGCGAAGTATCCACCACGTGAAACTTGCCTTTCTTCGTTTCAAGGCGACTGCGAAGATTCTTATCCAGATAGAAAAAATTAATATCACGGGCAAAAACCTGAGGATGGTACCCGAGTGATTCAAGTTGAGTGTTTTGTTCTTCTACCAGGTTTTTGGGCGTTTGATCAAATACATCATTCCTAATCACTTCTTGAAAGAGAGTCTTCAGATGGTGATCATCGGCATCGATCACCACTAATCCTTCTTTGGAGAATAATTCATTGACATAATGCTTTACTGCTTCGCCAAGAGTACGATTTTTTTGATACGCTCTTTTAAAAAGACTTATGTCTCCTGGGATACTCTCAAAAAGTTTCTCAATCGACCTGGTATCAAATCTACCCACCGCTCCGGTTTGATTTGTTTCCCAAGTATATTTTTGTCCATATAGACGAAAATATTTTATTTCATCGTAATCATGATCTTCAGATGCCATCCAGTAAACTGGCACAAAGTGATAGTGAGGATAATGCTTTTTAAGTTCCTTACATGCATTAATTACGGTTACTATCTTGTAGATAAAGTAAAGTGGTCCGGTGAAAATGTTTAGTTGATGGCCCGTGGTAATTGTAAATGTATTTTTATCGCTTAGGGCAAGCAGATTTTGTTTAACTGGATCGGCAGTATCCAATCCGGCATATTGTTTTTCAAGCACATCAACTAAAACCTTTCTGTTTGAAGTTGAGTAGGAATTGGCTTTTTCCTTTATCTGTGCTTCGAAATTTTTGATTTCCGGAAATCTAGAGTAAAATGGTTTTAAAGAATCTTTTTGCTGAATGTAATCGAGAAAGAAGGAAGAGAATGAACGGGTTTCGGAAAACGCAAGTTTCTGAAGGCGCATACTAACAACAGGTGAGATTTAGAGAAAGCATAAACGATTAACGACTAATTTCTGATAAAGTTTGAGGATTTATTTAAATGGAGAATCCTGTTAAAATATTGTTAAAATCTTTTACTTCACTACTTCCGCCATTAAATCAAACTCACTCGCTGCAGTTACTTTGGCCATAACAAAGTCACCTACGCGCAAATAGTTCTTTGTAGCATCCAAAATTACTTCATTATCTACTTCAGGAGAATCAAATTCTGTGCGACCAAAGAAGTCACCTCCCTCTTTGCGATCAATCAATACCTTAAAAGTCTTTCCTATTTTATGTTGATTTAGTTCCAACGAAATACCTTGTTGTAATTCCATCAACCGCTCTACACGCCCTTGCTTTACTTCGTCAGGTACATTATCGTTCATTGAAAATGAATAGGTGTTGTCTTCATGCGAGTAAGGGAACACGCCCAGGCGATCAAAACGAGAAGTCTCTACAAAATTCATCATCTCCTCAAACTCAGCTTCCGTCTCCCCGGGATGTCCGGCAATCAGTGTGGTGCGTATAGCAATACCAGGTACTTTCGCGCGAATGGTGGCCAACAGTTCTTCCGTTTTTTCTCGTGTGATACCACGCCTCATGAGCTTGAGTAATTCACTTGAGCCGTGTTGCAACGGAATATCAAGATACTTGCAAATGTTGGGTCGCCCGGTCATCACATCTAATACATCTAATGGAAAACCTGCGGGGAATGCATAGTGAAGTCGGATCCACTCGATACCCTCTATATCCGATAATCGTTGCATTAGTTCGGCCAGGTTTCTTTTCTTATAAAGATCAAGACCGTAATAGGTTGAATCTTGCGCGATTAACAATAATTCTTTGGTTCCTTTTTTAGCCAGGTTCTTTGCTTCCAGAACTAATTCTTCGATAGGTTTTGAAACATGCTTGCCTCTCATTATAGGAATGGCACAAAATGAGCAGGGGCGATCGCACCCTTCGGAAATTTTTAAGTAAGCGAAATGACTCGGATTGGTAAGAATACGCTCACCAACCAGTTCGTGTTTGTAATTGGCATTTAGTTGTTTCAATAGGCGAGAAAGATCACGCGTGCCAAACCACGCATCTACTTTGGGGATCTCTTTTTCAAGATCATCTTTGTAGCGTTCGGACAGGCAGCCTGTTACATATACTTTTTCAACGATACCTTCTTCTTTAGCGTCTACATACCTCAATATGGTATCAATGGACTCCTGCTTGGCATTATCAATGAAACCACAGGTATTTATTACAACTACATTGGCATCATCCTTTTTAGACTCATGCGTGGTATCAATTCCATTACCCCGAAGTTGGGTTAGCAACACCTCAGAGTCCACCAGGTTTTTGGAACAACCCAATGTAACAATGTTCACTTTAGTCTTTTTGGTGCCTTTTGTTTTCACGAACTTGAATTTCGGTGCGAATTTACGAAAAATACCTCCCGTTAAATTCTGCCCCCCATGGGCATGGACTATATTTGCACGATCAACTACGAGCCTTTGAAATTCGTTCGATTCGTTAGCTTATTTTTTATTGCGGTGGGTTGCCTCAACGAACCGGATTGCATTATAACCAGCACAAACCTGGCGAAGATAGCTTTCGTAAACGGCAAGAATATCCGGGAAATAACATTCGATGAGATTCGGGTTTCAGGCCTAGATAAAATTTACTATGAGAATGCAAAAGTGAGTTCGGTACAGCTTCCGTTAAATCCGGAGGCAACCGAGATCACATTTACATTTACTTTTGAAAGCCGGGTTGAAACGCTTCATCTAAGGTATAAAACAAGCGTACAGATTATCTCAGACACATGCGGGGCATTTACAAACTATGGTGACCTGGAAATAATCGACACTACCTTTACAAAAACTGAAATAGTCGCGAACCAATTATCCACTAATGCAACGATCAATATTCAACTATCTGTTGATTAGTGTACTGCTGCTTGGTCTGGTGATTCAGAATCAGGCACAGGATAATCCACCCGATTCTACACGCGGAATTCAAAAACCAACCGGTATTCGGTTAGGTACGGACTTGATCATTCTTGGACAAACTTTTGCTAAAAGTTCTCGAAGTGGTTGGGAGCTAAATGCCGATGTCGATCTTGGAAGGTATTATCCTACGTTCGAGTACGGAAGATGGATCCGGGATCTACCTATTACCAACGGTACCTACACCAACGATGGACGCTATATCCGCCTGGGTGCAGATATTAACTTCTTATTAAAAGATCCAGATAAGAATATGTTCTTTCTTGGCTTTCGATATGCCCGAGCCATTTTTGACGAAAAAGTGGTTTATGATTATAGCGCAGTAGATTTTGGAAATTTTCAAAGGGAAGCAACTAATAACGGGGCAAGAGCCGGGTGGGTAGAACTTACTACCGGTTTGCGGGTTAAAATCTGGAAACAATTTTGGATGGGGTATACGGCCCGGTTAAAATTTTTGCCGACCGTTGGAAATAACTCAGGATTTGAAACCTATGAAATTCCAGGGTATGGCTTAATGTATAAGAGTAGCTATTGGGGCTTTAATTATCAGGTATTTTGGAGAATACCTATACGCAAGATTGATTAGGATTTTCTTTGTTGAAAAAGGGAATCAACAAACTCTGTTTTGTTAAAGACCTGAAGGTCATCCACCTTTTCGCCCACGCCAATATACCTTACGGGTATTTTAAATTCATCAGAGATGCCGATCACCACTCCACCCTTGGCAGTGCCATCTAATTTTGTAATTGTTAAGCACGATACTTCAGTGGCTTTGGTAAACTCACGGGCCTGTATCACCGCATTTTGACCGGTGCTTCCGTCCAGAACGAGCATCACATCGTGAGGTGCTTCGGGGATTACCTTCTGAATAACACGTTTTATTTTCGTGAGTTCGGCCATCAGATTCACTTTCGTATGCAATCGTCCGGCTGTATCAATAATAACAATATCCACTCCGGTATCAACACCATGCTGCACCGCATCGTAGGCAACAGCGGAGGGGTCGGTGTTCATGCCTCTTGAAATCACAGGTACGCCAACACGTTCGCCCCAGAGCTTCAACTGATCTACTGCTGCGGCCCGAAAGGTATCTGCGGCACCTAACACTACAGATTTTCCTTTTCTTTTAAATTGTGCCGAAAGCTTTCCAATAGTTGTGGTTTTGCCAACGCCATTAACGCCCACAACCATTAACACATAAGGCTTTACTCCGGCAGGAACATCAAAATCTGTCAGGTCTTGCGAATTGTTTTCGGTAAGGAGGTTTGCTATTTCTTCCTTTAAAATTCTATCCAGTTCAGAAGTGCTAAGGTATTTATCGCGGGCCACGCGGGCCTGTATACGCTCTATGATCTTGATGGTTGTTTGTATGCCTACATCTGAAGAGATCAGAATTTCCTCCAGATTATCCAATACTTCATCATCAACGGTAGACTTTCCGGCAATGGCTTTCCCCAGTTTGCTAAAAAAACTTTCTTTGGTCTTTTGCAGGCCCTGATCAAGACTTTCCTTTTTTTCCTTAGGAAACAAATCTGAGAAGAATGACATAGTCGTAATAGATAAAAATCAGCTTAAGATAGTAACTAAAACAAAAAAGTCCCGCGGTGGGGACTTTCTAATCTTATCTGCTCGCTAACCAATTACTTCTTGGCAAGAGTTTCCTTAACCAGATCAGCTACTACAATCTCCTCCTTGAAGATATAGGCACCAGTCTTTTCAGATTTTACAGCACGAATTACTTTGGCGTAATTCTTACCGTCAGTTTTCTTTAACGATGCAACAACTTTCTTTGCCATGATTACTTAATTTCTTTGTGAAGAGTATATTTTTTCAAAATCGGGTTATACTTCTTAAGCTCAATGCGCTCGGTAGTATTCTTCCGGTTTTTAGTGGTAATGTGACGGCTCATGCCGGGCATGCCGCTGGCTTTTTGCTCAGTGCATTCTAAAATTACCTGTATTCTGTTTCCTTTCTTTGCCATGGTAGCAGATTAAAAATTCAAATTAAATGGAGAGGGTTCCTTTAGCACGTGCATCTTTCAATACAGCCGTGATCCCTTTCAAATTGATGGTCTTGATTGCTTTTGTAGACAACTTAAGGGTTATCCACTTGTCTTCCTCAGGAATGAAAAAGCGCTTAGTCTGAAGATTCGGATAAAATCTACGCTTCGACTTATTATTAGCGTGAGAAACCTTATTGCCTACATGAGGTCTTTTTCCAGTGATTTGACAAACTCTTGCCATAAAACGTATTTGATTTAGCCCTTCTTAAAAAGGGACTGCAAATATCGGGAAATGCCACTTAATAAACCAAGCCCCTAATAAAATATTGGTCGATTGGGTCAAAAAGGCGATACTGAGGTCACCCGAGGCTTAATAAGGACTGAAAAACCTCATAATTAACTATAAATCAGATATTTTTCGGTTATGAGAAAAACTCTGATTGGCCTTATCTGGCTCACGGCCTTTATGGCTGTGGGTCAAAATAGAAGTATTGACAGCCTCAAAACCCTTTTAACCCAGGAATTATCTGAAAAGGCTAAAACCAGATACCTGCTTGATTTATGCTGGGAGTACCGGTTTATCAATGCCGATACGGCCCGAGTATATGGACTTGAGGCCTTGTCTTTTTCTAAGAAGTATAGTCTTCCCGACTTTGAGGTGGAGGCTCTGCATAATATTGGAGTTACCCATGAGGCGCAGGGAAACTATACTCAAGCTCTCGACTTTGAGTTGCGGGCCCTTGACTTGCGCAAGAAGTTGGGTGATGATTCGAAAACGGCCAACACGCTTAATAATATAGGAATCATTTATGATGAACAAGGTAATTTCAAGAAGGCGCTGGAGTATTACCTGAATGCCCGCAAGATTTACGAACGACTAAAAGATGATTCTAAAATTGCCATGGTGATTGTGAATATGGCAATTGTGCGGAAAAGTCAGGGTGAGTATCAGAAAGTCATCATCAACTATCAGGAGGCACTAGCTATCTACAATAGGCTCAACAACAAATTTGGTATAGCTGTGTGCCATGCCAATCTCGGGTCAGTATATTATTACCTGCCCAACTACGACAGCGCTCTTTACTACTCGCTGATAGCCACCCGTGAATTTGAAGAACAAAGTATTAAACAGTTTTTGCCAACCACCTTATGTAATGCAGGAATGGCCTATGATAAACGTGGCGATAAAAACAAGGCCAAAGCTTACCTGCTTCAAGCCCGTAAACTCAACGAAGAGTATGACAATAAAAAAGAGTTAGCCTTTGTAATGATCTATCTCGGCAGCATCTACAAAGCAGAAGGTCAGCTGGAGCTGGCTGAAAAAAGTGTTACAGATGCTTTGACGTTGGCTCAAAAGATAAATGCCCTTAAAGAAGTAATGGACGCACGTCTTGAGCTGGCAGAGATCAAGGCGGCTCAGAGGAATTTTGCTTCTGCATACGAAGAGTACCGGCAATTTGTGATCGTTAAGGACACGCTCTATCAAAAAGAAAAATCCAGACAAATTGCTGAGCTGCAAACTCAATATGAAACAGTGAAGAAAGAGAATGAGATTTTGATGTTAAAGCAAGAGAATGAAATAAAGGACTCCCGGCTCAATCAAAGTATGCTGGCTATTTTATTACTGATTGCCATTTTGGGAGCTATTCTTGGTCTTGGATATCTCTGGAAAAATCGTCTCAAACTAAAACAACAAGCAGAACTTCAGTCAACCCGCGCTTCCTTGCGTGAAGGCCAATTGAAAGCGGTGATTGCCTCCCAGGAAGAAGAGAGAAAGCGGTTTGCTGCTGATTTGCATGATGGGTTTGGCCAAATGATTTCTGCCTTGCGCCTTAGCCTTTCAAGGGAAGCACTGGAAAAATCAGCCATTGATCATGCATTGGAAGTATTAAATGAAATGAACACCGAAATCAGAAACATTGCATTTAACCTGATGCCACAGGTATTGATGAAAAGCGGGCTGGAGGAAGCATTAAAAGAATTTGCTGCCCGCATCACCCGATCAGGTTCCGTTTCGGTATCAGTTCAAACCTATGATCTTGACAAACAGATGCCAGCCGATCAACGAATTGCTTTGTATCGGATCTGCCAGGAGTGGGTAAACAACGTAATCAAGTATAGTGAGGGTAGTCAAATTTCCATACAACTCGTTCAACACCCGCAGGAATTGGTGCTAACTATCGAAGATGACGGCAATGGATTTGATATTGGTACACTGACAGAAAGCCAGGGCAATGGCTGGAAGAATATCAATTCCAGGCTTCATATGATAAAAGGAAGTATTGAAATTGACACACAACCAGGAAGAAAAGGAACTACATTGATAGTAGTTGTGCCTTCTGTTATGGCTTTAGCGGCCTGACTCCGTACTGGCACGGATGGAAAATACGGGTTAACTGGTATTACCCAAGCCCAGTTGCATGATGTACTTTTCATAGATGAAAGTCTCGGAGGAGTACACGTATAAAAACAGTCTGTCAGAAAAGCCGATCACCATAACTCTGTCAGATTATGCCCTAACAATTCAAACGGACGGGAAGGAGAAAACTATTCCTTATGCGAATATCATCTCCGTTAGGTTGTGCAAGTCAAAAAATAAATATGAGTCCATTATTATACCCGATGGCCATGATCCAATAGTAGTAACAAATCACTATTATTTAAGCAATCGCGAGCGCGAAGACCGGTCGCGGCAATATGCGACATTCGTGAGAGTTCTTCATTTTCACCTCAAGGATAAAAGTACAGCCGCATATATCTGCGGAAATAATTTAACAAATCTGCTTATCTGGGCTTGCCTTTCGGTGGTAGCCGCATTCCTCGTTTCCTTTACATTAGATTTTTTTCAAGCAAGTCCGATAAATTCTAACCTGTTGGCAGTAGCTCTTTCCCTGATGTTCATTGCTTTTCTTGTTTCAGTAAACTGGGGGCATTTTCCTAACATCTACAAGCCCGAAAATATTCCAATGCAATTTCTTCCGTAAGAACTCAACTTATTGAGTTGTAACGGTTATTTTTAGCGGACATGACCAAAGACGCAGCAATAAAATTATTTCTTGTTGATGATCATCACATTGTTTTGGATGGATTGCGCTCTATGTTCGATCAGGATGCTCATTTCTCAATTGTGGGTTCAGCCAGCAGTGCCGAAGAAGCCTTAAAAAAATTAGAGACGCAGACACCGGACATCCTAATAACGGATTACAGGCTACCCGGAGCTAATGGACTCGAATTATCAATTCGGGTAAAGGAGAAATATCCAGCTGTAAAACGAGTTATCTTAAGTATGCACGATGAAGGATTGCTGGTGAAACAAATCCTTAAGGAAGGCGTGGATGGGTATCTGCTTAAAAGTATTCAACAGGCTGAATTGAAGAATGCGCTTCAGCAAATCTTTAGAGGAATGCCTTACGTGAGCCCTGAAATTACCCGTTTGATGTTAAGCGACATGTTAAATGAGCAACCGGTAGAATTATTAACAGAGCGGGAACGGGAGATTCTAAACCTGATTGCGAAGGAGTATTCCAACAAACAGATAGCTGAAAAACTATTTATCAGTGAACGCACCGTTGAAACCCACAGAAAGAATATTTTCCGTAAGACGAATACAACTTCATTGGTAGGCTTGATCAAATACGCCTTTGCAAATAACCTGATTCGCTAAGGGCGTTCAAAAACCCTTCTATATAATTCCAAAGGTTCTAATCCTTCAAAGTCTGATATTACTAAATCAGTATGCGCCAATTCTTGGTGGCTATGGGTTGTCGTAACTCCTACTACTTTGGCACCGGCCCGTTGGGCGGACTCTACACCGGAAAGAGAATCTTCAAAAACGATACATTGGTGAGGAGGAAATCCTAAGCGGTCGGCTACTTTTAAATAAATTTCAGGATCGGGTTTCCCGTGTTCAACATCCGATTGATCAAGAATCGTGGTAAAATATTTTTTTAAGTTCGTGTACTCTAAAACAAAGTCAACATTGCTACGTGGAGCTGATGTGCCAATCGCTTTGGGTATACTTCTTTCTTCCAATGCTTTTAAAAAATCATCTAAGCCGGATACTGGTTTGATAACATCTTTAGAGATGGCGCGAAACATTGCTTCCTTTTCTTCACCTAGTTCCAGAATTCTTTCTTTGGGAAGCGGCCCAAAGATATTTCGTATCCATTCGTTGTTGGTGCGACCGTAGATTTTACTGATAAGATCTTCATCGTTTAATTGGTAGCCGTATTTTTCGCAAAACTGCTTCAGTGAAATTTTATGGTATGGGTTGGTATCTACAATTACACCATCCATATCAAAGATTACGCCAAAAGAATTCATGATAAAATAGAAGAAGCAGGTTAATAAATAATAAATCGTTTCGCGAGGGTTTTACCATTGTAAGTAAAGCGTGCAAGATAGACTCCACGGGTTAATCCCGAAAATATTACGGGGTATTCCTGGTTGGCTGGAATAAAATAGGATTGAGAAAGTCTTTGACCAATCGATGAGAAGAACTGAACTGTCATGTTACGGTCTGTTTTTATTTTCATTGTTTCATTTGCTTCTACAGGATTGGGAAACAAGTCAATCACAGGCTCTTCGGGCAGGGCCTTACTTTCTTCATTCTTAAGAATGTGAATTCCACCTAACGTATTACCAATAACCACGGAAGGCTTATCGCTATTGAACAGATTAACAATGGTGGGCCAACTTCGCCCACCTAAATTTTTGGAGTAGTATTCTTCTGTCAAAGTATTATAGACTATTTCAGTTACTCCCTTAATATTCGGATTCTGAGCCCGAAAGTCACCATATAGGGTAAGTTCACCGCGCTGGTTTCCTAAAACTAAATCACCGCGGCCATCGGCATCAAGGTCTCCGGCAGCCAACGTTGGACTTTGACGGTCCGTACTCGTTCCTAAATCCAGAAAGCTGCCAGTTTCCATAGTATAGTTGAATTGTCCGGCAGGGCCTGTGTTTCTCCAATATTGCACAGCCCCTGTAGTTTTGCCCAATAGAATGTCGTTAAGCCCATCCTGATTTACATCAACCACTAAGATGTTTTCTGTCTGTCCGATTTGAAAGTTTGTGGTTTCCAGGGATTGTCCTGAAAAATCCAGTCCGTTGGCCGATCGGTTTGGCACGAATAGTAATGTAGTACTGCCATTTTGAGGACTGGTTGCGGTAAAGGCAAAGTCGAGAGTTGCATCTCCATTCAAATCGGCAAATTGTAGTTTTACATTATAGTAATTCGCAAATGACAGATTAATAAAATCAGTGGTTATCAATTTGAAAGAGGCATTATCAGGAGTGCCAATATTTTCATAAAAGTAAACAGAGCTTGAAAAATCAGGGCCAGCGTACGTGCTGATGTAAAGGTCCTGATCGCCATCGCCATCCGAGTCAATAAAAGCTGGCACAGCATAATCGCCAACATCAATCATTTCTTCTTGCAGAAAGTTGGCTTTTTGAAAAGTAAAATCAGGCAATTGGCTGGTCCCGGTATTTTTATAGAACCACATGGATTGCTGGAAATTGGTATTCAAAAATGTTCGCGCATAAATATTGGGCGAAGCAATCAGATCGACCTTGCCATCAAAATCCAAATCTTCCAGATAAGGAGCCGGAAAAATTAAAAAATTAATAGGCGAAGAAGCAGGAAACATGACAGCGCTGTTCATCAATGCATCTTGTGCGGTTCCATTGTTCTTTAACAAGTACACGCGCGCGCAGGATTCTTCTGCGAATAGCAATTCGCGATCTCCGTCATTATCCAAATCAATTGTAAGCAGTGCTTTACCACCTGCGTGTTCGGTGCGTCCGCCAGGCAAGGAGGCGCAGGTTTGACCAAATGCAAATTTTCCACATTCACATTCTTCGAAGCCGCCAAAATTTTGTGTTACACGTTCTAATTGTAGAGAGTCGCATATGCCAGTTCGTTCTATGCTTAGGTTCTTATGCCATTCAATGGTTCCAATTCCAACAAATCGAACATTTAAGATGTCCAGATCGCCATCACCATCTACATCATCAATTGCAGGAATATCAGATTCATTCACTTTGAGATTAACGTTGCCAGTAAACCCTTTAGTGAGGAGTGGAAACCCCGGATTGAAAGATCTCCATTTAAGCTTTTCTCCGGCCTTGGTGATATTGACATACACAATAATTCCGAACGGATCGCTGGTAAAGATGTCTTTCTTGCCATCGCAATTGTAGTCGCGAAGCAGAAGCCATTGCGTTACTTCTGCAGGAAATAATTCTTCATAGTCGGGTGTGTAAACATATTGATTTGACTGGTTAAGAAAAGTCAGGATTTTATCCGCGGTGCGATCAAATAATACGAGGTCTTGCTGATTGTCTCCATTCAGGTCCATCGTATTTACCTGTACTGAGTTGAGCCCGCCTGCCCAGGGAAGCGTTAGCTTTTTTCCATTAGCTTCAACAGGAATGCTTTGGTCCAGTTTGTAGGTAAACTGAGCCTTCACACTTATGGATAGAGCTAAAAGCAATAAAAGCTGCGCAGTCCTCATTTAAAAATATTCACATTCTATAACGATGACCCACAGCCACCTGTTATCTTGCCTGCAAGATACTTTACCAGTCTGATATACGATGCAAACCGAGAAGCTATATGAGAAATTCCTTGAAACGGGAAAAATTTCTACCGATTCCCGCCAGATAGCAGAAGGGTCAATTTTTTTCGCCTTACGGGGCGATAAATTCAATGCCAACGAGTTTGCTCAACAAGCTCTGGAGAAAGGAGCAAGGTATGCAGTGATTGATGATGCCACGTATGCCAAAGACCCACGATGTATTTTGGTTGAGGATACCTTAAAAACCTTGCAGGAGTTAGCTAAGTATCATCGCACTAAGTTAACCATGCCGGTAATTGGCCTAACGGGATCGAACGGTAAGACTACCAGTAAAGAGTTGTTGAATACCGTACTTAGTAAGAAATTCAAAACTTTTGCCACCAAAGGCAATTTGAATAATCACATTGGGGTTCCGCTTTCATTATTGAGTATTGATAAGTCAGTTGAGATAGCTGTTATAGAAATGGGTGCTAATCATCTGGGTGAAATTGCATTGCTATGCTCGATTTCCAACCCAACACATGGGTTTATTACGAACATTGGCAAAGCCCATATTGGAACGTTCGCAGGGTTTGAAAACATTATCCGAGGCAAATCAGAATTGTACCAGCACCTGATTGTTAATAATGGAACAGTGTTTATCAATTCTCAGAATGCCATTCTGGCTAACATGGCCAAGCGATTTAAGAATCCATATTTCTACTCGGCACCGGGCGACTATTTACATGTTAAATTATTAGACGCAGATCCATTCATCCGGTATGAGACTGAAAATGGAGAAATCGTACAAACCCAATTGATAGGAGCTTACAATTTTGAAAACATAGCAGCAGCACTTTGCATCGGAAAGTTTTTTGGAGTAGAGACGGGTGAAGCCAATAAAGCTATTGCGGAGTACGTACCAGGTAATATGCGGTCACAGATTCTAAAGAAGGGAACCAACACAATTATTCTTGATGCTTACAATGCCAATCCCAGTTCTATGGAGGCTGCGATAAATAACCTTGCAAGTATGAAGGCATCAAGAAAAGTGGCTGTTCTGGGTGATATGTTTGAATTAGAAGAAGAGGCAGAAAAAGAACATCAGAAAATTGGAGAGTTATTGAATACAAAGAAATTTGATCAGGTTTATTTCTGTGGGAACCTGATGAAGGCCGCGAAAAATATGTATGCTGCTGGTCAATTATTTGAAAAAAAGGAGTTGTTGATTGAGGAACTTAAGAAACGCCCGATAGTAGATTCCACCATTCTTGTAAAAGCTTCGCGTGGAATTGGCCTTGAATCGATCGTTGAGTATCTTTAATTATTACATAAAACGTATGAAGACATCTGGAAAACTTATTGCCTGCCTGTTGTTTTTTGTGGCTGGCGAGATAAATGCACAGGAATGGTATAAACTTCCGGAAGGAACCGAAACCCGTTGGGCAAGTTTCGAAAATCCATCAGCAGCGCGCGGGAAAGGTGGTGCAGAAAATAAAAAAGCCAAAGGCCATCCGTCCGAAATGTTTGCTCCAGGTGAAACCAAGACCTTGCTTAATACAACCGGGGCCGGAGTTATTCAGCGAATCTGGATGACTATTAGCGACCGTACGCCTAAGGTATTGCGGGCTATTCGCATCGAAATGTATTGGGATGGATCAACCACTCCCGCTGTGTCCGTTCCGCTGGGCGATTTTTTTGGTGTAGGACTTGGAAGAAAAGTAGCGTTTCAAAATGCGATGTTCTCCGATCCTGAAGGTCGGTCGTTTAATAGTTATGTGCCCATGCCTTATCGCAAATCGGCCCGCATTGTATTGGTGAATGAAAGTGATAAGGCGGTGAATTTTTTTTACGATGTCAACTATCAGCAAGTGAAAGCACATGGTCCCGATGTGATGTACTTTCACGCATATTGGAACCGGATTGAAAAAACAGAGTTAGCTAAGGATTTTATTGTTCTTCCATCCGTAAAAGGAAAGGGCCGGTATTTAGGAATGAACATGGGTATTATCACCGATCCACTGTATGAAAAAAGCTGGTGGGGTGAGGGTGAAGTAAAAATTTATCTGGATGGAGATAAAGATCTACCTACATTGAACGGTACAGGTACGGAAGACTATATAGGTACCGGCTGGGGACAAGGAGCTTTTGCTCATGACTATCAAGGGTGTTTAATAGCGGATGAGCCCGGCAGACAATGGGCGTTTTATCGCTATCACATTCCAGATCCGGTATTTTTTGCAAAGAATTGTGAAGTTGCGATTCAGATAATGGGCGGTGAGATGACGGACAAGGTTCGCTCCTACGCAAAGAATGGTGCCCAGCTTATTCCCGTTACTGTTGCTATGGAAAAAAGTTTTGTTAAACTTTTTGAAATGAACCCGGTGCCTAAACTTACAGACGAAAATTTCCCACAAGGATGGACTAATTTCTATAGAAGTGATGATGTTTCGGCAATTGCTTATTTTTATTTGGATTCACCAGTGAATGGATTTCCAGCCTTGCCGGCAGCGGCATTTAGATCGAAAAGCCTGAATGAGAAATAAATAGAAACAATAATTGTTATTAGTATGGACTTAAAGGTTATTCTTACTTTCCTAAAAGCGATTGCAAAGAATAATAATCGTGAGTGGTTTGAAAAGAACAAGTCGAAATACCTCGATTCGAAAAAGCACTTTGAGGATTTTTTAGAAGCGCTTCATAAGGAACTACTGACGTTTGATGAAAGTCTCGCTGGGATTAATCCGCGTAAGCAAGCATTTCGCATCTATCGGGATGTGCGGTTCAGCAAAGACAAACGACCTTATAAAGTGAATATGGGGGCAGGTTTTTCTGCCCATGGCAAAATGGAACAAGAGCCAGGCTTTTACATTCACATCGAACCTGGAAAAAGTTTTGTTGCCGGAGGAATTTATATGCCGGATGCTGAGAGGCTATCGAAAATAAGACAAGAGATCGATTACAATGCAGGCGACTTTGTGAAAATTCTGAAAGACAAAAAATTCAAAAAGCTTTTTCCTTCACTGGATGATTTTGATAGATTAAAGACTGCTCCCAAAGGATTTCCCAAGGATCACCCGCACATTGAACTTCTCAAAAACAAGAGTTATGTAGTGTCGCATCGGTTCACAGATGCGGATGTAATCAGTAAGACTTTTATTAAGAAAGTAACCACTGCGTGTAAGACCCTGAAGCCGCTCAATGATTTTCTGGTTGAAGCAATTGCTTAGGCTATTTCCTAAGCATCCACTTCATTAACGGCCCGCTGCTCATGCTTGTGACGAGCGCCATGATTACCAGAGAGACGAAGACCTTCTCATTAATCAATCCATTTTCAAGGGCTACCAATCCCAAAATAATTTCCATTGCACCACGGGCATTCATGCCAAAAGCTGCCGCAAGGGATTCGCGCCAGGTGAAACCGCCCAGACGGGTGCCCCAACCGCTCCCGATGATTTTTCCCGCAAAAGCAATGGCAATGATGGCCAGCGTAAGAGTTAGATCGAAATTGTCGATGAAGTTTACCTTCAAGCCAATGGAAACAAAAAAGAGCGGTGCAAAGATGTTATTAATAAACTGATGAACAATCTCTTTGGCGCGTTCGCTAAGATGCTCGGAGTCCCCCAATGCTACGCCAACAATGAAGGCGCCAAAAATTGCATGAATGCCAATGTATTCTGTGAAAGCGGCAGCAAGAAAACACAGGGCAAGTGAAAGAGAAAGTAATCCTCCAGGCCATGCAAGTTTACGGTTCACCCACGGTAAGCCGCGATTAATTAATCCTCGCCCCAGCGTGAGCATGACAGCCGTAAAACCAACTGTTAATAGTATTGTTTTCCAGATCGACATGCTTTGTTCTTTGCCGATCATACCAAGAACAACCGAAAATACTAACCAACCGATCAGGTCGGTAATCATAGCGGAAGAAATTACCAGCATGCCCATCCGTGATTTGAAAATATTCAGATCCATGAGAATCCTTGCGATGACTGGCAGGGCTGTGATTGCCATTGAGGTGCCCATAAAAAGAGAATAGGCGAGGTGACGAGTCTCATCGGTTGAATCAAAAAATTCCGGAAAGAAATAAGGAAACATAAATCCCAAAGCAAAAGGAATGATGAGCCCAAGTGTGCTGGTATAGATTGCCTGCCTGCCCTGTTGCAAAACAATATGAAGATCAACCTCAAGACCCGCAATGAAGAGAAGCATCACAACCGCTACCTGCACAAACCCATCCAACACCATAGATGATGAGCCAGCTGGAAACAATCCGTGAAACCAATCCGGCTGAATCATGCCTAATATGGTTGGACCCAGAATGATTCCGGCAAGAATTTCACCTACTACAGCCGGTTGTTTTATTTTGCGCGCTGCTTCAGCAAACAAGCGCCCCATGATAAGCATCGCGCTGAGCTGAATCAGCAAATTCATTACCTCATGCTGACTTAGTTTGTTCATGAGATGCGGGGTTGAACAACAAGTACATTACAGGGCAGGTCGTTAAAAATATATTCCTGGTCGTGCGGGAACACGCGATCAAATAGCGAAAACCGTCTGCGAGGGGCGCCTATTACTAATAAGTCGGACACTTTGCGATTGGCAAAGCGAGCCAGTTCAAAGCCTGATTTCCCTGAAAGTAGTTTAATATTAATCTTCAGTTTGTCGTGAGGAATCCGTTGAAGCATTTTTTCTACTTCAGCCGTTTCTTCGCGCATCATGTTTTGTTTACTTTGGGCATACTCCTCTTCTGTACATTGTTCATTAGCGGAAAGAGCGAGACCCAGAAGTTTTAATTCACGCACAATGTGAATCCAGGTACCCGGCATGGTCTGGTTCCAATGGCAGGCTGCATAGATTGCGTGTTCTACATAAGGGCTGTCTTCGGCATTCACCACAATATTTTTTAGTGGTTTACTTTCCAACGATGGATTGGTGATCATTAGAACAGAACAATCAGCCTTGCGCATGATTTTTCGCGCTACGGTGCCGAGGTAGTGATTAACGAGATTTTCTTTTTTTAAAGCCCCAGCTAGCAGCAGATCAATTTTTTCTTCTTTGCAGGTTTTCAGAATTTCCATTACAGGATCTCCACTTCTCCATACCACTTTAACATTCGTAGGATTTAGTTGGGCTTCCAGCAGCATTTCATTAATCTTTCTTTCTTCTTCAGGCCCGTGAACCCCAACATGTATGAGAATAAGTTGTGATTTAGACTGATTAACCAATCGGCTTGCCTCGGCCAGCATAGCGCGGGCTGTGGGGGAGAAGGCAATGGCTAGCCCAATAACATGGAATTGAATCATGGATCAGAAAATTAATAAACCAAGATCTCTAATGGGCAAAAATTTGGTTTTATCTTGTTTTTTTTGTGATCATTGGTTGAAGATTCGCATGCTGGGTAAGAAATTCAGAGATATCATCATTGGAAAAGACACCTATATTGTCTCATGGGTAGACTATAAAAATGCTATTTTAAGCGGTCACCTTATAGTTGTAGCCATTCTTGTTGGCATTATTTACCTAATCAATGACAGACTCAATGGTATTTATGGAAATGAACCCTATTACGTAGGGGTCATCGTAATTGCGATAGTTTCCCTGGTATTCAATCGGAAAAGAAGATACAGGTTGGCCAACATTTTATTCATGACGCTCATAAATGTGATTATCTTCTTGTTTGCCTCAAATGATGCTTATCGAACCGGTATTTATATGTTCCTGGTCATATCCGGAATTACGGGGTTTGCACTTTTTGGTCATAAAGACCGGAAACTGGCTATTACTTTCGCTTTGCTTTCGGTCGTATTATTTTTCCTTTCTTATTGGGGTGGGTTTTCGATTCAACCTAAACGAATTTTTACCGAGGAATACGTGCAAATCAGTTTCGCTACAAATTTCGTGATAGCACTGACAACCGGTATTGCACTCTTATATTTTTTGATTGATGTAAATCATGCTACCGAAAAAGAGATACTGGCAAAAAATGATTTGTTGGCGAAAACCAACAAAGAGTTGGATCGGTTTGTTTACAGCGCTTCACACGATCTCCGCGCCCCGCTCCGTTCCTTGCTGGGATTAATTGAAGTAACGCAGAAAACAAATGACCCAGAGGAAATTCATCAATGCCTTGACTTGATGCGGCATCGCGTTCACAATATGGATGGATTTATCAAAGAGATCATAGATTTTTCCAGAAATGCCAGGCAAGAAGTGAAACGTGAAAACTTGTTACTCTTGCCAATCATTCAGGAAACAATCGAGGATCTTAAGTTTGCAGAAGGCATGGAGCAGATTTATGTTAGGCTGGACATACCCCCCGACCTTGAAATTATTTCAGACCCTACCCGTTTGAAAGTTATTTTGCATAACCTGATTGGTAACTCTTTCAAATATCACGATCCACATAAAGAACAGCAGGAAGTAATGGTTAAAGCATATCCTGAAGGCGAGCAGATTCGAATTGATATTGAAGATAATGGTGTGGGCATTGCAGTGGAACACCAGGAAAAAGTATTTGAGATGTTTTATCGGGCCTCTGAAAAATCTCAGGGTTCGGGATTGGGCCTTTATATTGTACAGGAAACGTTGACACGTTTGAAAGGCTCGATAGAGATGCAATCCACGGTAAGTAAGGGTTCAAGGTTTACGATCTGGTTACCAATCTGAATTGATTGACATGGGGATTCAAAAATTCATACTGAAGGATAGGGTACTTGAGACCGAAAGCGAGAAGAGAAAAATAATTCTCGGTGCCTACCTCATCATTATGTATATCGGCATTGATTTCTTTTATTTCATCGTTAATTTATTCAATGAGCAGGGTGAGCCAGCTTCTTTATTTATAGGATTTCTCATTTCTGTTTTTTGTTTGTTTTTGCTACGAGGACAAAAAGTAAATACTGCCATCATTATTCATCTGATTCGCTGTAACTTCTTTGCATTTTATTTTTCTTATATAGATGAAGATCCCCTGCAAACAGGCTCCTATTTATACTTTGTTCCCAGCAGTCTTGGGGCGCTGGCGGTTTTTGGATATCGCGAACGATTTTTCGGAATAGGGTTTACTATATTGAGCTTCATCCTTTTCGTAATAGCGATTTTTGATCCTGCTAAATTTCACCCTAACGAGGCTCACTTTTACGTTGTGGTTAGCTTCCTCATTATTTTGCTGATTGGAGTTCTTATTCTGATTTTTTTCGATCGGATGGTTACGTCCACCGAAAAAAATATTCTTTCTAAAAACCGAGAGCTACTAAAAACCAATCAAGAGCTGGATCGCTTTGTCTATAGTGCATCTCATGATTTGCGCGCTCCACTAACTTCCATGGCAGGTCTTATCCATCTGGCTCAAAGAGACCCTGCCGAAGCCCAGAACTATCTTTTATTGATGCATGAGCGATTGAAGGTGATGGATAATTACATCAAGGAGATTGTTGAATACTCAAGGAATGCAAGAACGGAGGTCGTGCTGACAGATGTGCCCCTTAAAGCATTGGTCCATGAAGTGGTCCACACTCTTAAGTACTCCACGGATATTAGCAAAGTTAATATTGTGGTTCAGATGGAGGATTCTCTCAAAGTGAAGACGGATGGGGCGCGATTACAAGTGATACTTAATAACCTGATTGGGAATGGATTCAAATATCAGGATTTCACAAAACCCAACCCTTCATTAAAAGTAAGGGCAATCGTTGATGATGAGCGATGTCTGATACACATTGAGGATAATGGCATTGGGATAAGGCAGGAACATCATAATCGCATATTTGAGATGTTTTATCGTGCTAATGATACCGCTGCGGGTTCCGGATTGGGCTTATACATAGCCAATGAAGCAGCTGATAAGCTACGCAGCACTATCACATTTGTTTCAGAGTATGGTCAGGGTTCAATCTTTACGGTCAGCCTACCGGTATCCTCCTGAAATTTTATAACGCCATCCATTTCAATCTACTACTTACTAATTTCTATCTTTGCGGCTTATGGCAAATCAGGAAGATAATCTTTTCAAAAATGTGGTCTCCCACGCAAAGGAGTACGGCTTTATTTTTCCCTCCAGCGAAATCTATGACGGACTAAGTGCCGTTTATGATTATGGTCAAAATGGATCTGAATTAAAAAATAACATCAAGGAGTATTGGTGGAAATTCATGACCCTGCTTCATGATAATATTGTAGGGATTGATGCCGCTATTTTCATGCATCCTACTACCTGGAAAGCGTCCGGTCACGTAGATGCTTTCAATGATCCGATGATCGACAATAAAGATTCCAAGAAACGGTATCGGGCGGATCAATTGATTGAGGGCGTGATTGAAAAACTGGAGGAGAAAATTGAGAAAGAAGTTGAGAAGGCGACCAAGCGATTTGAGAATTTCGATCGCGCTATGTTTTTAAGCACAAATCCCCGTGTAGTAGAGTATCAGAAAAAAATAGATGATATCAATGCCCGCATGAAGGATGCACTGGGGCGTGGTGATATGGCCGACCTGAAGCAACTGATTGTTGATCTGGAGATCGCGGATCCTGTTTCGGGAACTAAGAACTGGACTGAAGTTCGCCAATTCAATTTGATGTTCTCTACGGAAATGGGTTCTGTGTCCGAGGATGCAAATAAGATTTATCTGCGTCCAGAAACAGCACAGGGCATTTTTGTAAACTTCCTGAACGTTCAGAAAACGGGTCGCATGAAAATTCCTTTCGGGATTGCCCAGATTGGTAAGGCATTCCGGAATGAAATTGTTGCACGTCAATTCATCTTCCGGATGCGGGAGTTTGAGCAGATGGAGATGCAGTTTTTTGTGAAGCCTGGAGAAGAGATGAAATGGTATGAGTTCTGGAAAGAGAAGCGCATGAAGTGGCACAAAGCATTGGGACTTGGAGCTGATAATTACCGGTATCATGATCACTTAAATCTGGCTCACTATGCCAATGCGGCATGCGACATTCAGTTTAATTTCCCCATGGGTTTCCGCGAATTGGAAGGCATTCACTCACGCACCGATTTTGATTTGAAGAGCCATGAAAAATTTTCAGGCAAGAAATTGCAATATTTCGATTCAGAGGACAATCAGAACTTCATTCCTTATGTAGTGGAAACCTCGGTAGGACTCGATCGCATGTTTTTATCAGTTCTTTCGTCAGCCTACAAAGAAGAAAAACTGGAAGACGGAAGCGAGCGCGTAGTGTTGAAAATTCCGGCACCGCTGGCACCAAATAAAGTGGCAATACTTCCGTTGATGAAAAAAGATGGCTTGCCCGAAAAGGCGATGGAAATTATGAACCAATTGAAGTTTGATTTCCGGTGTTTCTATGAAGAAAAGGATGCAATTGGTAAACGTTATCGCAGACAAGATGCCATTGGTACTCCTTATTGTATTACCATTGACCATCAAACCCTACAGGATAACACAGTGACTATCCGCGATCGCGACACTATGAGGCAAGAACGGGTTGCTATCAGTTCGGTGAAATCAGTTATTCAGGATTCAGTTTCGATGGCCGAGTTGCTAAAGAAAATCTAACATGGGAGCTGCTTTATTGGCAGCACTAGCGCGACTTCTGTATGGCGGATATCAGGAGTTGCGCTTTCGTTTTTATTATGGTCCCATCTTTCACCGGTTTCTCAATCGTAAGTACATTTTTTACACAACGTTGCCATGGGCGCTTAAAATGAAGTTTTTGCGACTGGCTCGCGATCAATACGAATATTTTGAATTTGTTCCCAGGGAACGATTGAAGCTAACAAGGGCGATGAAAGCCATTATTTCTTGTGCTGCGGCTCAACTGCTCTTGTTTTTGCCATCAAAGGGTTTATCATTTTATAAAAGGATCATCGTATATCCTGATTATTACAACTCACGGATTACACATCGAAGGCACAAGGGCGAAGTGAATCCTGGTTTGCGGACAATTGTCTTTAGCTGGCGCGGAATTGCCGAGGGCCTCAAACTGGAGAGTGATGGTATCAATCTGTTGCTTCACGAATTTGCCCATGCCTTATGGCTAGAACACAAACTGGTGGATCACTATGAAATATTGGATACCGAATATGTGACACAATTTGAAAAGTATGCCGCAACTGAAATGGCTAATCTTGCAGCCAATGAGCAACATTTCTTCAGACGATATGCTTTTGACAACATGGAGGAGTTTTTTGCCGTAGCCGTTGAGAACTTTTTTGAGCGCCCAGCCCTCTTTCAACAGGCACAACCTGAACTTTATCTTATTTTAGTGCGACTTTTTAAACAAGATCCAGTAAAACTCTATGCATTCCGCGCTCAACAGAAACCTTTATTTCGTTAAGGAACACGTAAAAATATTCAAGGCAGCGAATAGCTTTGATGTCTATGATCCGGAAACGAAAGAGCAACTGCTTCAATGCCGCGAGGATAATCTTGGTTTTTTCACTAAGATGTTCCGGTTTACGGAATACAAGCGAATGACCCCTTTTGAGATGGAGATAAGAACTCCCGCAGGTGAACCAATAC
>JBEBJH010000134.1:0-13157 GCA_040079965.1 Cyclobacteriaceae bacterium | reverse complement strand
GAAAATATTCTTAATATGCATTGCCTTTATTCTTGAATTTAATACAAATATCTTTTAATTTTTAATTTGCTATATCGCTTATTTTGGAAATGTATCAAAGCGGAATTCACTCAGGAATGTCTAAAGAATTTCGAGTTCTATATTTTCTCCTGTAAGGGTAAGGAAAAAACGATCCCAAATTCCCAGATAAATTTCAGACATGGTCCTGCTCTTTCTATAAGATTGCCAACCAGAGCAATTATTCATCAGCAACAGTTGCAACGTAACGGAATCTGTAGGGATTGGAGAAAAATTCTTCCATTCATTTGTAGCCTGATCCTACATAATGCGGGCATCATAATCGAATAACAATACCTTTATTTTTCGCTTCCCGTTTGTGAAGTTTTGTTCACACATGGAATACTTCTGCCAAGGGACCTCGGAGAGTTTTCGTCAATAAAAAACCCCTCTAAAGGATATAGAGGGGTTTTTTTACTCATGATAAAATACTTTTATTGCTTGACAAGCTTCCAAACAAGCTGATCAAGAACTGTGGTTCCTTGAGAATAAGTCATCGTTATTTGCGCTTCCTTCAGACATGAATTATAAGTTCCTGAGCCAACTATTGTGCGTGCCGGATTAAGAGGATTAGGCTGACTGGGAACAGTAACAATTTGCGTGGATGGATCAACTGAAGGCGAAAAGATAAAATAAACAGGTATTCCCGAATCGTACCAATTATCGGTAGAGAATTTATTTGGATCAGCGCCATCTTGAGTTAATGTTGCATCATAGGGACCATAAGCGCCAAAAAGTTCAGATAACTCCGTGGCATCAAAAGTACCTGCCCAATCACTGGCAACGTATGAGCAATAGTCCGTCATCGCGTAATTCAATCTCATGGCTGGGTAAAACTGATTACTCCCAAACAATCCTTGAGATACGATATCGGCAGCTAAAACCTTAGTTCCATCTGTCAAATTAAGATCACATTCGATATTAATGCCACCTCTGTATGTAGTTAACAGTGTATTAATAGTTGCCTGCGACAATGGAAAAGTATTTTCCAAACCAATTTTCGAAAGAATAAAAGAGAAGTCAATCGAAATAGTTACCCATGGGAGGGGATAGGTGTCATCTGTTTTGAATTGCGAAAAAGGAACATTGGTTAACAACTCCCTGGTTGTACTGGCGCCCGATCCTTTTATTGCATAAACATCCACACTTGCCAAAGTAGATGGATCCTCTGCTAAGAATTCCCCATCAAAAACAAACTTTTCAGTACCCGTTGCAATTTTAGGGAAAACCTCAGCTCCTGCTTTCCCTTTATTGTAAATGTTGTCTAGTTGTGTTCCCCTCAATGCCAGAATAGAACCCTTTTTAACCTTCTCAAAGTTGAGTGGATCGAGCGATTCATCCCGGCAGGAAATCCCAATGGCTAATAGCGCTATCAGGAATAATATATAACTCTTTTTCATGATTCTTTCGATTAATTAAGGTTGTCTGGATTATTATCCCAAAATACTTTATTGGTAGCGCCCGCATCCTTTTGAGTTGCCGAGCTATTCAAATTAGCATAAATAGCAGGGTAAACCATAGATCGGAAATAAGGATCTGAACTCACCTGAACAGTAGGCTGCAGATTTCTTGGCGCACTGGTTCTTCTATACATATTATAAGCCTCTATACCGTTTCCAAAAAGCGCAATCCAATACTCCTTACCGATAACGTCCATTTTGACAGAAGCTGCATCGTAAAGAGTAGAAACCGCTGCCTGATAATTAGCAGTAGAAGGTAACACACCTGCCGATAGCGTTTGACCCCCAGCCGTAACGAAATTTCTAACCTGGGTAATGGAGTTATCAATAGCCGTTGCCAATATTGTTTTAGCAATTGCGGGCTGCCCGGCTCTAGCCATCAATTCAGCTCTGGTAAAGTCAGTAAACCAGGACATGAAAATAGGTTGAATCCCTGCTCCATTGGCGCCATCTCCTCTTTTAGCTGGAACATTGTAGGTATTATTAGTAATAGGGTTGGAGTCAATTTTTCCACCGGCAGGATAAGCGCCTGCGCAAGTCATGGCCGCACCATCAGGAGGGGTACCGGAACCATCGCCATGATCGCGACCAAAGAATCCGGGTTGAAAAGTACAGAACACACCTCCACCCCAAGTAGCGTAGTGTGGAGGGGGTGCTCCACAAAATATTGCCTTTGGGTCAAACTTAGCCTCCGCTACCACAGTACTTCCAATCTGGCGATAAAAATAGTTCCTCCAGCGAGGATCCTGAACTACTTTGTCTGGATTGGTCGGGTCGGTAGGATCCCATTTGCCAAATACCTCGTGTAAATAATAATTATTTAAATAACCACCTGCAGTACCAGGAGTAGCGCCATAGTACTGCTCGTACCAGGGGTGGCGGGAGCCAGCGGGCACGGTAGCTGTTCCATATTTATAACGGAAGTTTTCAGCCTCTGTATCTACCAGGTTCGCTACTGCAGCACCTGTTGTGAGATTCACGAAACCTGCAATTTTGGTATTGGCTTCTGCTGCCCTTGAAGGAATCATAGAAATGTTAATCCAAGCCTTTAATTCCAACGAATTGGAAAGAGCATTCCACTTGGCTCGGCTTCCATCATAAAAAATATCCCTGACAAGAGCTCCGCCAGCATCCGATCCGGTTTTAGCCAACTCCGTTCTGGCCTCCGTCAGTAATTGGATTGCATATGTATAGATGTCCGAACCACTTGAGACTGTAGGATTAAAGTTTCCAGATGCACCTTTAAGGGCCTCTGTTTGCGGCACATCTCCAAATACATCAACAAGCGTAAGATAGGTGTAAGCCTCCAAAATTTTCCCGACAGCCACGTGTGTTGTCAAGCCTTTTTCTACAGCCAGGGGCTGCATAATTTGATTGCTAATCAAAACATTTCTATACGCCAGGTCCCATGTATCATCCAAGCTGGATGGACTGAAAGCCGTCTGATAGCGATAACCAGCCGTCATAGCTTGCATACGTACCAAAGGATCTACCGTACCAGCAGCCGAATGATAGAAGTCGGCAAAATTCAACTGGAGATTATTCATGATTAAGTCAACATCCGCACCCCCCACACTGACTTGGTTAGGGTTTTCCAAATCTCCATCCAGATCACACGCTGTAACCAGAAGGAGAAAAAATATTCCGATTTTTTTATATATATTATTCATGTCTTTATCGTTAGAAATTAATCTTTACGTTCACACCGTACCTTCTGGCAGAGGGACCGCCAAGGTAATCAAAGCCTGCGCCATTGCCAGAACCGTAAGCCGTTCTGTCGAAGTCAGCTCTTGCGTATTTGGGAGCGTTAATAGCATTGAACCATAAATTGTTACCCACTGCAGAAATATTTACACCTGTTAGTTTCAATTTTGAAACCCATGCTTTTGGCAAAGTATAACTCAGGGATACTTCTCTGAAACGAACACGGCTTGCATCATATACACCTCTATCATCTGCGCTGCCACCCACAATCGTATTATTAAAGAACACTCCGGCAGTGGTTAAGGGAATATTGTTATCCTTATAACCTGTCACATTTCCACTTCCGTCTGTTATCTCAATAACTCCAGGCAAGATCAAAGGAAGGGTTGGATCAAAATCCTCCAAATCCTTGGATACTCCACGACCAATCATAGTAGCTGCACTGTAAGAGAATATCTGACCTCCACTTACGTAATCCCATTGCATTCCGAAAGAAATGGATTTATAGGAGAGGGTGGTAATAAGCGAACCAAACCATTTAGGATTGGGGTCAGCGATAATACCAACATCATTGGATATCTCATAGCTTCCTGTGGAATTCACGATTAACTGTCCATCAGGAGCTTTAGGCACATACGTACCCTGAATAACGTTCAGAGGCTGACCTTCAATAGCGTAATTTCCCAGGTCTGAAAATCCGGCAACCAAAATTGATTTAGAACCATCAGGTAACGATTTCACTAATGAAGTGTTTTTGGTATAATTACCTGTTATATCCCATCTCCAGTTGTTACTCTTAATTGGTGTAACTGTTAATGATAATTCAAATCCTTTGTTTGAAATGGATCCTGCATTAATGAAAGTAGAACCGTAGCCGGTTGAATAATCCAGCGTTCTTTGAATAATCTGGTCTTTCGCCTCCCTATTATAATATGAAGCATTCAATTTGATTTTGTTTTCAAACATGGCGGCCTCAATACCAAACTCAGTCTCAGTTAAAAGTTCAGGTTTCAGGTTCGGATTAGCAAGCAAACTAGGTAACGCAGAGGTAACCACATTGCCAATAGCATCTACACGAGTTTGAGAATTCAAAGTAAGGTAAGGTCTTGTGTTGTAGGGTGTGCCAAAATTGGCAGAACTTCCATAAGCAAGACGAAGTTTTAAGAAGTCGAGTACTGAGGAAGCAAAATTAGGAAAAGCCGCTGTTGGAAGAAAGGCGATACTACCACTAGGGTAAAATTGAGATCTATTATCTTCCTCCAAAACAGATGCCCAGTCATTTCGGGCTGCCAGGCCAACATACAACATGTTTTTATAACCAAGGTTTGCATCAAAGAATACGCCCTGAATGGCACTTTTCGTTTGATAATTCAGTTGGTTACCTCTCCAATCCCGGGGAAGGGTGCTGGTGAAGTTTCTGTGTTCAAGGAGACCAAAAACTACCTGACCTAAACTCTCCAATCCCTCCTGGCGAAAATCATTCTGTCTATAGTTATATCCAAGCACTCCGCTGATGTTAAGATCAGGGCTTAAGTCTTTATTGAGATTCACCAAAACTGAATGGTCCACGATGGTGCTAATACCGGTTGCCGTACGAAAAGCACCGGGTGTAAGGGCACCGCTAAATCCGGCATCACCACTCTTATTATTATAATAGGTTTGAAAATCCGAATAGGTATCCAATCCCAGACGATAGGAAACATTTACCCAATCCGCAATTTTGTAATTAAAACTGGTGCTGGAAAAGAAGCGATTTGTAATGCTGGTTTGACGAGCATTTTGCTCTATCCACCGAGGGTTGGTAATCCCCTTGGTATTGCGATAGTATACACTTCCTTTGGTAACCTTATCCTCATAGGGCCAGCCCATTAAATCAATATTCCGGGGCGTAAAAAACAAGTTGGCAAAAATGGAGGGTCCACCACCAAATGTATTTGAGGCATCCCCTGCTGCAGTAGGCGGTGTTTGAAAATCCGTTCTGGCAAAGTTGAATACATTCGTTAAGGTTAATTTATCCGTCAACTTAGCCGTTCCTCCTAACGATAAATTGTCGCGCTTTACACCATTGTTTTGCACAAAACCAGTCTCGTTAAGATGACTATAGCTGAAGTTCAAACTTCCAAATTCGGAAGATGCACCCAAAGTAAGAGAAGTTGTGGCGGAAGATCCGGTTTGGAAGAAATCCTTAACATTGTTAGAGGCCGCAACAGGAATATAACCAGGAATTGTTTGACCGGGTAATAATGTCGAACCAGAAGTCGCAAATTCCGGGAATTCCGGAAACATATTTCTGTGTTCATAATAAGGATGGGCAAACCGTGTAGGCGTACCATTCATTAAATTACCCCAATTGCTATAGAATTCACCATAAGCGCCATCAAAACCATTGGCCCATTTGTCTTGAAATTCTGGTATAACGGCTTTAACAGTAAAATAAGACTGCGTTATTGAACCGTCAAATTTGTTTTTCGAACCTTTGGAAGATCCGGTTTTTGTAGTCACCAGAATTACACCATTTCTTCCTTGTGAACCATACAGGGTGGTTGCACTTAAGCCTCTTAAAACGGATATGGACTCAATGTTATTGGGGTCGATATCCAGAAAGCGAGAAGGAGCAATGTTTCCATCTACGAAGTTATTTTGACCTTGCCCGTTGATATCATTCTGATCCGTACTGATAGGAACACCGTTCACAACCCAAAGAGGTGAATTGTTTCCTGTAATGGAGCTATTTCCACGTATACTGATTTTCGATGAGCTACCTGCCATACCAGATGAATTCAGGATTTGAAGACCTGGAGTTCTTCCTTGTAAAGCGCGAGCCACATCAGTCTCTGGTTTGTTCGCCAATAAGGTGGAGGAAATTGTAGTCTGGGCATATCCCAGAGACTTTTGATCCCGTGTGATACCCTGCGCTGTTACAACAACCTCGGTAAGCTGCTTTACATCCAGGCCGAGGCCTATATCTACGGTTGAGCGTTCACCAATGGCAACTTCTTGCGTTTGGAGACCGATAAAAGAGAACACCAGACTGCCACCGGAAGCCGGTACAGTTAGTTTGTAGTTACCATCGGCATCGGTAACCGTTCCATTCGTGGTTCCTTTCAGAACCACATTCACTCCAGGTAAAGACGTTCCATCTTCCGCAGATGTCACTCTACCCGAAACCACTCGGTCTTGTGCCCAGGCACTGAGCACAAAAACGAATGAGAAGCATAACAGTAAAAACTTCTTCATAGGTTAAGGTTTAGGTTATAATTAAAATGAATCTCCAAATTAGTTGATAATTCCTTAACAGGAAATATTTTAAAATGAAAAAAAACAAAAATATCCTTTTGTCAAGGGCGTATTCACCGCAACAACGTTCTTAGATGAGTTAAAAAGTTTGATTTACCTCTGATTTGGCATTTTTTTGATCCCTTGGAAGAAAGTAATCCCCAGGTGAAATAAATTATGTATAAAAAGAAAAGGGCATCCCAATTTAGGGGTGCCCTTTTCTTTTTGCCTCAATTTTTCGGAAAACTAAGCTTCGGCCTGAACCGATACAAAAGACTTGTTCTCTTTTCCTTTCTTGAAAACTACCACGCCTGGTGTTAGCGCAAACAAGGTATGGTCTTTACCAATACCCACATTGCGACCCGGGTGATGCTTAGTACCACGCTGGCGAACAATGATGTTACCGGCTATTACTTTCTGGCCACCAAATATTTTAATCCCTAATCGTTTGCTTTCCGATTCGCGGCCGTTCTTTACTTTACCTTCACCTTTTTTATGTGCCATATCTCAATACAATTTGAAAATTATCTGATTTGAAAATTTGAAAATTCGGTGATTTGATGATTCAAAGATTTGATGCTTACTAAGGAAGTCATTTTCAAATCTTCAAATTGCCAAATCAATTCATTATCCAATGCTCTCGATTTGTACTTTCGTGAACTGCTGACGGTGACCGTTCTTCACCGCATAGCCTTTTCTTCTTTTCTTCTTGAAGATGATCACCTTGTTACCTTTTACATGCTCTAATACCTTACCCGATACTATAGCACCTTTTACAGTAGGGGCGCCAACTTGCACGCTGCCCTCATTATCAAGAAGAAGAACCTTGTCAAACGAAACGTTTGAACCAGCTTCTGCCTCCATCTTGGGCGCGTAGATATATTGGTCTTTAGCCACCTTAAACTGTTTTCCTGCAATGTCTACAATTGCGTACATGCTTATTGATTTTTAAAAATGGACTGCAAAGATAAGTCAATCGATCTGAAAAACAAACGGAGTTGACAAAATCCATCAGAATGAAGAAAAAAGTGGATTTTTTGTTATTTTCGAGGGCTGCCTTTTTGCACCAGCACAGCCAGGCGATGCAGAGACCGGGCAGAAGCATCCGTTGAGTCAAAGCCCAACAAGGTTAATCTAAAGCTAATAACGTCTTTCGTCTTACTACAAGTAGTACTTTTTAGACTAGCAATTTTTTGCTCTTTATCTAATAAAAGGAGGCCTAAAAAAAATTAATTTTTTTTCATCTCATCCAATGATTGACGCAAAAAATTTAAATCAACTATCTACCAAATACTTACACGAAATGCATTCGCTTCGCTCTCACTTTTGATAAAAATCACCCCTTTGTTTTTCCTTCATCATTTCGAATATTTGTCGATGCTGATGAATGAAAAAAGCTCACTATAATTCTTATAGTGAGCCTCTTCTTCATTAGGGGTTAAGAGACCTGAGAAAAAGTGCCAATAAATACACATTTCTTTTGGGAGATCTCATTAGTCTTATCCAAAAGAGATACTCAGGTTAGAACCAAATTGGTTCATTTACTAGTTTGGAATTCTGAGGGGGATGCTCGATACATCCCCTTTTCTTTTTCAATTTTATTACAGATTTCTCTAATAAAAAAATTTTATTTTTTTTATCCTTAATCAATCTATTCGAGACTTGAAATTAATCAACCTATATTCAAACACTTATGGCTCTACCATGGTAATTAAAATAAAAAATGGTCAAAAAGGCTATTTGATTTTTTACGGTTCAATTTGAATATTTGTCGATGCTGTAGTTTGGATTGGTGACTCTGCTCACAATTCACGCTTGCTACAAAAAGAATTAACTGCAAACAAAGACATGCACCCGTTTTTGTTTGTAAAAACATAAGTAACCTTTTAAAATATTTTACGATGAGTCAATCGGTACAGGAAGAACCCATTTTGAAGGAGAATAAGGATCGTTTTGTTCTTTTCCCGATCGTACAACCTGAAATCTGGAAGTTTTACAAACAGGCTGAAGCCAGTTTTTGGACAGCCGAAGAGATTGATCTGAGCCAGGATATGAAGGACTGGCTTAATCTGAATGATGGTGAGCGTCATTTTATTACCCATGTGCTGGCATTCTTCGCAGCCAGTGATGGAATCGTGAACGAAAACCTGGCTGAACACTTTGTTGGCGAGGTGCAATACACCGAGGCCAAGTTTTTTTACGGATTCCAGATTGCCATTGAGAATATCCACTCAGAAACCTATTCATTATTAATAGACACCTACGTTAAAGACCCGCGCGAAAAAGACAAGTTGTTTCACGCGATTGATACGATGGACTGTGTGAAGAAGAAAGCTGACTGGGCGTTGCGTTGGATCTCGCAAGGTACTTTTCAGGAACGACTCATTGCCTTTGCGGCTGTGGAAGGAATTTTCTTTTCCGGTTCGTTTTGCTCCATCTTCTGGTTGAAGAAGCGCGGCCTGATGCCAGGCTTAACATTTTCGAACGAGTTGATTTCCAGAGACGAAGGTCTGCATTGCGATTTTGCGTGCCATTTGTACACACGGCATGTCGTAAACAAATTGCCAGAGCAAAGTGTAATTGACATTATTAAAGATGCGGTTGAAATTGAAAAGGAATTTGTGACCGATGCACTGCCTGTAAACCTGATCGGGATGAATGCCGCTCAGATGCGTCAATATATTGAATTTGTAGCCGACCGTTTACTGAACGAATTGATCGGTAAGAAGATATATGGAGCGACTAATCCGTTCGACTTCATGGATATGATTTCCTTGCGCGGCAAAACCAACTTCTTTGAGAAGCGGGTAGCCGAATACCAAAAAGCCGGAGTAATGAACAGTATGGAAAAAGATTCTTCTCCGAAGTTTTCACTGAACGAAGATTTTTGATACATTCGATTACATTTTTTAAACTTTCTCTTTTACCAACACAACCCTATTAGAAATGCTCGTATTAAAACGTGACGGACACCGGGAGTCCGTAAAGTTTGACAAAATCACTGCCCGTATTGAAAAACTCTGCTATGGTTTAGATCCCAAATTTGTCAACCCGGTAGAGGTGGCCATGAAAGTGATTAATGGCTTGTATGATGGTGTGTCCACACAAGAGCTTGATAATCTGGCTGCGGAGATTGCCGCATCCATGACTACCAAGCACCCTGACTTTGCCAAGTTGGCGGCTCGCATTGCGGTTTCAAACCTCCACAAGGTTACCAGCAAGTCCTTCTCAAACACGATGAAGCGACTCTACACGTATGTGGATCCAAAGACCGGTCAAAACGCTCCGTTGATCTCGAAGGAAACCTGGAAAGTAATCCATGAGAATGCCGCTGAGCTGGATGATGCGATCATTTACGATCGTGATTTCAGTTATGATTACTTCGGCTTCAAAACCCTGGAACGTTCGTACCTGATGAAGGTAGATGGTAAAGTGGTTGAGCGTCCACAGCACTTGCTGATGCGCGTTGCTGTTGGTATTCACGGTGAAGACATTGCCGCTGGTATCGAAACCTATAATTTATTATCCGAGAAGTGGTTTACACATGCCACTCCTACCCTGTTCAATGCAGGAACTCCCAAGCCACAACTTTCATCATGCTTCCTTCTTACTATGAAGGACGACAGCATCGATGGAATTTATGATACCCTGAAGCAAACTGCCAAGATATCTCAATCCGCTGGTGGTATTGGTCTTAGCATTCACAACGTGCGCGCAAAAGGCTCCTACATCAAAGGCACCGGTGGCACCTCGAATGGTATCGTACCGATGTTGAGAAACTTTGACATGACTGCCCGTTATGTAGATCAGGGTGGTGGTAAACGCAAAGGAAGCTTTGCCATTTATCTTGAACCCTGGCATGCTGATATCTTTGAATTTCTTGAATTGAAAAAGAACCACGGCAAAGAAGAGATGCGCGCACGCGATCTGTTCTATGCGATGTGGATTCCGGATCTTTTCATGAAGCGGATTGAAAACAACGACTCGTGGTCACTCTTCTGCCCGAATGAGGCTCCCGGACTTGCCGATTGCTATGGCGAAGAGTTTGAACGCCTCTACGAGAAATACGAAAAAGAAGGAAAGGCCCGCAAGCAAATCAAAGCACAAGACCTTTGGTTTGAAATTCTGGAGGCTCAGATTGAAACCGGCACTCCATACATGCTGTATAAGGATGCTGCCAACAAAAAATCGAATCAGAAAAATCTGGGTACGATTAAATCCAGCAATCTGTGCACCGAGATCATGGAGTACACATCTCCTGATGAAGTAGCGGTGTGTAACCTCGCTTCGATTGCACTTCCCAAGTTCGTTACTGAAGACGGAAAGTTCGATCACCAGAAATTATATGAAATCACGAAAGTAGTTACCCGCAACCTGAATAAGGTGATTGATGTTAACTACTACCCGGTACCGGAAGCGCGTTACTCCAACATGCGCCACCGCCCGATTGGTATTGGTGTTCAAGGGTTGGCTGATGCTTTCATCTTGCTTCGCATGCCATTCGATTCTGAAGAAGCGCGTGGTTTAAATACTGACATTCATGAAACCATCTACTTTGCCGCCATGGAAACTTCTATGGAGCTAGCTAAAGTGAATGGCGCTTATGAAACGTTCAAGGGTTCACCGGTATCAAAAGGAATTTTCCAATTTGATATGTGGGGTGTTACTCCAGCGTCTGGTCGTTGGGATTGGGACAATCTGAAAAAAGATGTTAAGCAATTTGGCGTTCGCAACTCGTTGTTGCTTGCTCCTATGCCTACTGCTTCTACATCACAGATTTTAGGTAACAACGAATGTTTCGAACCGTATACGTCAAACATCTATACCCGCAGAACCTTATCCGGTGAATTCATTATTGCCAACAAGCATTTGATGAAAGACCTTATCAGCCTTGGACTCTGGAGTGAGAACATGCGTCAAAAGTTGATTTCAACCAATGGCTCAGTTCAACCAATTCCTGAGATTCCTCAAAGCATTAAGGATATTTATAAGACCGTGTGGGAGATTTCCCAGAAGTCAATTATAGATATGAGTGCCGATCGCGGAGCGTACATCTGCCAGTCGCAGAGTTTGAACATCCACTTAACGGATCCAAACTTTGGTAAGCTTACTTCTATGCACTTCTATGCCTGGAAAAAAGGGTTGAAAACCGGCATGTATTATCTGCGCTCTACTGCCGCTGCTGATGCAATCAAGTTTACGCTTGACAAAAACGCCATGCAACAGCCGCATGTTGCTGAAGCCATTCCTGCAGTTATTACGGTAACGGAACCAACAGCTGCCTATGCCGCTGTAAAGAATGAAACACAACAGGCGATTCCATACGATCAAAACATTGCTTCGGATTATGATCAGAAGCGTGCCGACATGGCATGCTCACTGGATAACCCGGATGCCTGTGAAGCGTGCGGATCGTAGAATAGAAATTTAAGATTCAAAAAAGAAGGCCCTGCAATTTGCGGGGCCTTCTCATTTTAAAGACTTTATTCAACTAAAACGGTAGGTCATCACTTGCGTTTGTATCCGGGATAAAGGTATCCTCGGTTGGGGGTGGCACTTCACGATCGGCACCGCCTGTTTGACGGGCTATCTTCCAGGCACGGGCATCTGTGTACCAGCGTCCATTGTATTCGCGACTTTCGAGATTAACCGAAGCCGTTATTTTATCTCCGATGGAGACCTTATTCTCATCTACTTTTTCGCCCCAGAGTGAAAGGCACACTTTTTTGGGATATTGCCCAGGAGTTTCAATAATAAACTCCTGCTTTTTCCAGACTCCGTTTTTTCCTTGTCCAGTTTGGAGGGGTAAAAGAGCTACCACCGTTCCGCTTACATCCATTGCCATAATCTGTTGCTTTATTTAATAGGTAAAAATACTCACTTAACTGAACTTTCAAGTAGGTGTCATACCACTTAAAAGACTTGCTGCGATGTTACTGTCAGTTTGAGGCTCTCGAAAACTGATTTGGTTTAAAATAGCCTTCCCTGCCTGCGCTCCCGTTTCGGCAGACAGGGAGAACCTCAGGCTGACAATTCTTACAATGTCTTTCCTTAACATTATTTAAAGTGCCCCATTTTTAATTTCATCCACAATAGCGGGATCCAGCAACGTAGAAATATCTCCCAAATTGTTGGTTTCGCCTTCGGCTACTTTGCGCAAAATTCTGCGCATAATTTTTCCGGATCGGGTTTTTGGCAAACCACTCACGAATTGAATCTTATCGGGCTTGGCAATCGGGCCGATTACTTTTGACACCATGTCACGAATCTCCTTTCTCAGATTCTCTTCTTCATGCGGCTTATCATAACAAATTACGTAGGCATAAATACCCTGGCCTTTAATATCGTGGGGAAACCCAACCACTGCGGTCTCACACACCGCAGAGTGCTCATCAATCGCACTTTCTATTTCGGCTGTACCCATGTTGTGACCCGACACTATAATAATATCGTCCACTCTTCCCGTGATCCGATAAAACCCTTCATCATCGCGCTTACAGCCATCACCAGTAAAATATTTTCCAGGAAACGTTGAGAAGTAGGTTTCTTTAAATCGCTTATGATCGCCATAAATAGTGCGGGCCATAGCTGGCCATGGAAACTTAATTGTCAACCTTCCCTCCACCCCATAATTACTTAATAATGGGGTGGAGGGAAGGT
>JBEBJH010000133.1:0-13195 GCA_040079965.1 Cyclobacteriaceae bacterium | reverse complement strand
TTTGTATATCGAGAAAAAGAAGATCCGGATTAAGATCATTAATCATCTGCTCGGCCTCATCGGCATTCACTGCCTCCCCCACGATCTCAATGGAAGGATGCTCTTCCAGTAACTTGATCAACTCTTTGCGCGCCAGGCGCTCATCATCTATAACTAATGCTCTCATGTGTTGTGTAAATGTGGAATTATTATTTCAGTTAATACAAAATTATCGCTTTCGTTACTAATTGCGAAGCGTGCTTCATTGCCATACAGTAATTTCAAGCGCTGCGAGGTGTTTACCAGTCCAAGGCCACCTCTTCTTTTATGTCCATTCACGTGATAATGGCCACTGTTGCGAATCCTGATGTTGAGTTTTCCTTTCTCAACTTTGGTTTTCACCTGAATCAACCCGCCCTCGGTCAATTTAGAGATTCCATGCTTTACTCCGTTTTCAACCAGGGTTTGAATCATCAACGGTGGGACTAAAAAGTTTTTCGAGTCCGGATCAATATCAAACTCAGTTCTCAATCGCTCTTCAAAGCGGATGCTTTCCAGCCCAAGGTAATCACGCACTACCTTCAACTCATCACCAAATTTGGTTAAGCCCTTTTTTTCAGTAACCAATGAATTTCTTAGAATGTTAGAAAGTTGATTGATTGCCTGTTTTGATTTCTCCGGATTCTCATCCACCAAAGCCCGAATGCTATTAAGGGCATTAAAAATAAAATGCGGATTCAATTGTGATTTAAGATTGTTCAATTCAATCTCCTTTACTGAGGCCTCCAACTTTAATGATTTGTTGTAACGCTCAAAGTAATTATACATAAAGTAAAATACTGACCAGAGAAAAAAGAGAATGGCATAGTACACCGACTGACCGAGAATATTCGAAGGATCAAGAACTACATTCCAATTAAATAAGCCGAGAGGAACTGAAACAGGAATTCGAAGGAAATACATAACTGCTCCTAACAGTAAGACGCTTGCAATTACGCGGGGTATAAGCCTTGGCATAGCCATGGCAAGCCACCGGTTATTGTTCATGTAGGTCCGGAAGCCATGGGTAAGTAAAAAGCAAAAGAAGGCTTCGTACGAAAGAAAAATCATGCGTTGAGTGCTGATCGTTCCTACCGAGGCAAGTGCGGCCCCAATCTGAACCGCAGCATACAACACCCAGCCCCCCACTTGCAACGACCAATATAATCGCGACTTATTAACCATACGATACCGCAAGGTAGTGAATCAAAAACCGGAACGTTTTTCTCTTACATGAGCGGAAGGACAGGAAAAAGAAGATGGACTACTTAAGTTTAATGGAGCTCAGGTTTGAGAAATTTTCCAGTATAACTAGCAGGATTTTTAGCAACTTCTTCAGGAGTTCCTTTTGCGATAATGCAGCCTCCGCCAGCTCCGCCTTCTGGCCCCAGATCAACTACATAGTCGGCTGATTTTATAACATCCATATTATGCTCTATTACCAGCACTGTATTTCCCTTATCAACCAGTTTCTGCAAAACATCCAGCAAATGGCTTATGTCCTGAAAGTGAAGGCCCGTGGTGGGCTCATCTAATATATAGAGAGTCTTGCCGGTATCGCGCTTGGAAAGTTCGGTGGCCAGCTTCACGCGTTGTGCTTCTCCACCTGACAATGTGGTGGCGTGCTGACCTAATGAAATATAGCCCAAACCCACTTCGCTGAGCGTTTGAATCTTTCTCAGTATCCGGGGCTGATTTTCAAAAAACGATACAGCCTCCTCCACCGTCATATCCAAAACATCCGAAATAGATTTTCCCTTGAAACGGACTTCCAGCGTTTCGCGATTATAGCGCTTGCCTTTGCACGTTTCGCAAGGCACATACACATCCGGTAAAAACTCCATTTCAATCAAACGCAATCCAGCCCCTTCGCAGGTTTCGCATCGGCCGCCTTTAACATTAAATGAAAAACGACCGGTTTTGTAGCCGCGGATTTTTGCTTCAGGCATCTGGGTAAATAAATCGCGGATGTCGGTAAACACTCCTGTATAGGTAGCCGGATTTGAGCGCGGTGTGCGACCAATCGGTGACTGATCCACTTCAATTACTTTATCAACCAATTTCAAGCCCTCAATTTTTTTATAGGGCAAAGGCTCTGTGCGCGAATTGAAAAAGTGTTGATTTAAAATCGGAAAGAGTGTATCATGAATCAGGGTTGACTTGCCGCTGCCTGAAACGCCTGTGATGGACATAAATGTGCCAAGTGGAATTTCAAGATCAACGTTCTTCAAATTGTTTCCCGTTGCACCGGTAAGGTGAATCAACTCTCCACTCCCCTTTCTTCGATCTTTGAGATATTCGATACCCAGTTTGCCATTTAAATACCTGGCTGTTGTGCTATTACTCTTCAAAAAAGTGTCCGGATCTCCTTCTGCGACTACGCTTCCGCCATGACGACCCGCACCCGGACCAATATCAATAATGTAGTCCGACTCGAGCATCATCTCCTTATCATGCTCAACAACAATTACGGAATTGCCCAGATCACGTAAATCTTTCAACGCTTTTATGAGTTTTGCGTTGTCACGTGCATGCAGTCCAATGCTAGGTTCATCTAAAATGTAAAGCACACCCACAAGTTGTGTTCCTATCTGGGTAGCTAATCGAATTCGCTGAGCCTCCCCCCCACTTAATGTTCTTAAGGGACGGTTAAGATGCAGGTAGTCCAACCCCACATCGAGTAAGAAACCGATTCGCTTACGTATTTCCTTCAAGACCTCAGCAGCAATCAACCGTTGCTTATCATTGAGTCGGTTTTCTAAGCCATCAAACCATTTTTGCAGCGCATTGATGTTCAGTTCTGCCAACTGAGCAATATTCTTATTATCAATTTTAAAGTGAAGTGATTCTTTTTTTAAACGGGCCCCATCACACTCTGGACATATTTTAGTGACTGTGAAATCATCAACCCATTTGCGCATGGCATCAGAGCCTTCATCTTTTTGCTTCTGCAGAAAATTGATGATGCCTTCAAACCTGGTATTCCATTCAGTACCCGGATATTTTACAGATGCCACTGCTACAGGAATATCATCACCATACAATAATACTTTCAGTGCTTCTTTGGGGAGATCTTTAATTGGAGTTGTAAGTGTAAGCTTGAATCGCTTGAGGATTGCTTCAATTTTTTTAAAGATCCAGATATCGCGGTACTCACCCAGCGGCAAAATACCACCCCGGCTGATACTTAACTTCTTATCAGGAATAATCGAGTCTTCTGTAATCTCTTCAATAATTCCCAGGCCTGTACATGTTGGGCATGCTCCGTATGGGGAGTTGAAAGAAAAATTATTCGGAGCCGGTTCGTCATACGATAATCCGGTTTTGGGGTCCATCAAGAATTTTGAAAAATGATGGACTTTACCTCCTTCGTCAATCATCATTATTACCCCTTTGCCTTCCTTCATGGCAGTAGCAATAGACTGACCAATGCGATGACGGTCCTTTTCAGACGGCACAAGACGATCGATAACTATTTCAATGTCGTGAATTTTAAAACGATCCACCTGCATTTTCGAAGTGATGTCCAGCACTTCGCCATCCACGCGCACTTTAGAATATCCTTGCTTACGAATTTGAACAAACAATTCGCGGTAGTGCCCTTTGCGGCCTTTTACCACGGGCGCAAGTAGTGTTAATTTCTTACCGCTAAAGTTGTTAATGATGGCATCCAGAATCTGATCTTCGGATTGGCGCACCATTTTATCGCCAGACAGGTAAGAGAATGCCTCTCCCGCACGCGCATAAAGCAACCGCATAAAGTCGTAAATCTCGGTTACTGTACCTACAGTTGACCGGGGATTGCGTGAAGTTGTTTTTTGTTCGATGGAAATCACCGGACTCAGGCCATTGATTTTATCTACATCGGGTCTCTCCAGGTTCCCGATAAAACTTCGGGCATAAGCCGAAAAGCTTTCCATATATCTCCGCTGGCCTTCGGCATAAATTGTATCAAATGCCAATGAGGACTTGCCACTGCCACTAATGCCGGTTAACACCACGAGTTTATTTCGTGGAAATGAAATACTGATGTTTTTCAGATTGTGCTCACGGGCACCAACAATTTCAATATAATCATGACCTGAGAGGTCGGTAATTTTCTTAGCCGAGGCAGATTTGGACATTATTGGGAGATTAGCTCAAAGGAATACAAAAATGCGGGTAGGATAGTTGCCCTACAACTAAAAGAAAAAGAAATTCTGTAGGCTCAATTATTTCTACTTATCAAAAACCGCTATCGGAAAATCATTGCCAAATGAATAGGCGGAAGGGAATTGGGCTGTTCCCTTCATCTGTTCGGATAGTTCTGGTACTTTATTTTCTATATACGTACTTAACTCACGAATCGTGAGGCGCTGATCTTTGTTAACATCGGCCGCTCCGCCAATGCCTTCCAGCAAGGCATACGTAAAAATACCATGACCCAATTTGGCAAACTCTGAGGCAAATTGATCAGATCCCGTTGAAGTAATCCAAAACGTACCTGTGCTCCGTGCTAACTGAGCAATGGCTTTTTCTTCGGCTGCACCCCGGCTTTGACTTTCCAGAGATTCAAGCGCCCCAGCTGATTGACAGGCATCCAAAATAAATACCTGCTTTTGTGCATTGATGGCCTGAGCGTATTTTTTTAGGTCAGCTGCAGAGATGGCCTTTTCGTACAGCATTTCATCGCGGCCATACAATTGAGTTACATCGTGTGGAACGATAAAGAATTCCTTCTCTTTATCAGTACCGCCTGACATTACTCCATGACCTGCATAGTAAACCACAATCATATCCTGCTCCAGAGCTTTTGTCTTTATCTGTTCAAGAGCAGAATAAATATTGGTCTTTGTCGCTCTCTCATTCCGGATAGTGAATGGAATAATTTCCTGAAAAAGAGTTTTGGATTGCTGGCTGATCATCTTCACCACTCCATCCGCATCGGCTTGCGCATAATTCAAATTGTATTTGGGGTTTTTGTATTTATCAATCCCAATAGTTACAAGAAAAAGTCTGGGCTTCGCTTCCGAAGCACCTTTATAGGTAATTGTAAACTTAACTTTCTCCGATTCAATTCCGGTTTTACTTCCTGCTGATACATAAAAGTAATTTTGTTCTCCGAAAGAATTGGTTAAGGAAACATCAAACGCATACGAGGTTTTACCTGCATTGGAAATTACCTTCACCAGTTTTGAATTCTGAAACAACTTAAGTTCTGTAACCTCATCTGGATTTTGCGTTACGGCAACGTCAATTTTTGTCACTTTTTGAGAAGAGGTAAAAGAAGCATTGGCTGGTGTGGGTGTTCCATTCACTGTCTTCAGCTGAAGCACCGGAATTTTATTCACAACATTATCAACTTCAAAGGCCACTTGTTGTGAGTCGTCTTCGCCTATCATCTGCGAAAGCAGCCTTGGAGTAAATCCTGTTTCGAACGTGCTTTCCAAAGAAGTTCTTGCAGTTGAACTTCGGGCTGACCAGAATACCTTACATAACGCCTCGGGATTTCCTTCTACGCGACCATCGCGTGATACTATTGCATAGTCATCGTTACTATCTGAAAAGAAATACCCTATTATTGAATTTGTGCGTGAATCATAAATCTGGTTAATATTATTTTTACTAGCATTGACCATTACTTTCTCACCAGATTGCAGAGGATAAATATGAAAACTTCCTACTCCAAATTTCCAAATGGTTGGCATTTTTAGTTTATCTGATTTTGTGGTGAACAAAATGTTCCCGTTTAAAAACTCTCGCACGGTAAATGACTGAGAAAGTGACAAGGTTAAAAGTTTATCCTTAAAGATTGTGCCACCATAAGGAACCCGGGAATTGGTGATATTCAGATCTGAATTAAATTTTCGCTTAAGCATAAGTGTGTTGACATCCAGCACATTTAATACCTCCTTGGTTGAAGTTTTGTTCAACCCTGCACAGAAAATCTCTGTCCCTGATTCGTTATAGGCAACCATAGTGTAATTGGCTGTCTCCTCTGACTTCTTTATTTCACTACCAGAAGCTATATCATAAAGTGACAATGCATTGGGTGATAGGTTAATTCCAGACATTACACCTACCAGTAACGAGTTTCCATCTGGGTGAAAAGCTAAAGCCGAAACGTGATCCTTCTTCTTTGGAATTTCAAGCACCTTACTTCCACTCGTTAGATTAAATATTTCTACGATTCCATCCTTTTCACCAATGGCAAGCAAGTCTTTCTTCCTACTAAAAGCTGTCTTGGTTACATCATTCATGAATCTGAAATTGAAAAGTACTTTTTCCTCTTTCCAACTCCATACTTGCATTTCCTTCTCTGCGATTAGTGCAATGTGACCCGAAGAGGTTAGCTGGATATCAAACAGGCTGGAGTAAGGTCCCCGGAATCGCTTAACAAAACGATTGGCTGCAACATCAAATATTTTTACGGTTTGGTCATTGTAAACAAAAGCAATTTGCTTTCCATCCGGACTTACCGCCATACCAATCTGATCTGCTTTAATATTGGCGCGATCGTAGTTGAGCCTTACCAAATCCACCTCCTGTGCACACACTGAAAGTGTCCCAAGAAAAATTAACAGAAGCAGAATATTGCGGATTCTCATGCTTCTAAAGATAGTACTATGCTACCTCACTTCCAGTAGCCCACTGCAACATTTCAAACCAATCCTGTCGATCCAGTTTAATTTCGATCGATTTCGCGGCCTCTGCAATCCGTTCGGGTTTAGTGGTACCAATTACCGGAAAAATTGCTGAGGGATGTTTTAATAACCAGGCAAGCGAAAGCTGGCTGTAGGATGCGTTGTATTTAGAAGCTTTACTGAACATTTCGCGTTCGTTGGCCATTAACTTACCCCCGCCCAACGGGGACCATGCCATAGCTGAAGTCTTCAATTGCATCAATAAATCCAAATCTCCATTGAACAATGAATTCACTCGCGAAAGTGAAATTTCAATCTGATTCGTTATCAAAGGAAATGATAAAAAAGATTGCAACATCGTAAACTGACTGGGTGTAAAGTTTGAGACCCCAAAGTGTAATACTTTGCCCTTTTGCTTCAGTTGGCCAAATGCTTCGGCAACTTCCATTGGATCTAATAATGGATCCGGACGATGAATAAGTAGTGCCTCAAGTCGATCGGTGCCAAGCATTTTCAATGAATTCTCTACTGACCAGATGATATGGTCTTTCGAAGTATCATAATGTTTTACCCATGTCTTGGGGCGCTTAGTTGAACTGAACTTAATGCCGCATTTGGTAACGAGTTCCATTTGACTTCGCAGGCCCGGATTTTTTTTCAGCACATTTCCAAAGATTTCCTCGTTGCCATGGTCGCCATAAATATCGGCATGATCAAAGGTTGTGATGCCTTCATCGAGCGAGGTTTGAATAAGTTTGGCAACGGTGTCTTGCGAAACCGTGTGCCAACGCCAGGCTCCGGAAATAATACGCGAGAAAGTGGGTCCTTGCGGATGAATTGCGAGACGGTCCATATCAGCTATTTAGTTGTTTGATTAATTCACTATACAGTTCAGTCAGGTTTTTCTCTGACCGTCCTGCCACATCAATTATTTCCTTCAATTCCACTCGTCTAGGATTATCATAATTAGCATCATTGGTCAATACTGATATCGCACAACAAGGCAACCCACAATGGTTAGCAACGAGCACTTCAGGGACAGTAGACATTCCTACCGCATCTGCACCAATGGTTCGAAGGTATCGATACTCGGCCCGGGTTTCCAGGTTGGGCCCCATTACTCCGGCATACACACCCTGATGAAGTTTGACCTTTTGCTTTCTTGCTATTGAAACCAACTTATCATTCAGAAGTGTTGAATAGGGGCAGCTAAGATCAGGAAAACGGGGACCTTCGTGTGCCAGATTAGATCCACGCAAGGGGTTAACGGGTTGCAGATTGATGTGATCCTGCAGCAGCATCAATTCGCCATGTCGCCACGCTTCGTTAAGATTGCCAGCAGCGTTGGAAATGAGTAAGTATTTTACTCCCAGTCTTTTCATAACCCGAACCGCCAGCGATACCTGTTGCATGGAGTAGCCTTCATAATAATGAATACGCCCTTGCATGACCAGCACTTTCTTTTTGTTCATTTCCCCATATACCCATTGGCCCTTATGGCTTGCTACTGTTGAAACCGGAAAGTGGGGAACCTGATTGTAAGGAATGATTTGTATTACTTTGATCTTATCGATAAAAGCATTGCCCAGGCCCGTGCCCAGAATCACTGCTATCTCTGGAGAAATCTTTTTGTCGCGGAGGTATTTGGTGGCCTCGTTGATAGCCTGCTCATAATCCTTCCACACAGAATTCAGATTACTGATGTTGAAAACGCTTCTTATCCTTATTGGCTGTCATGCGTTTGCAGCGCGTGCCATCAGCCGTTTTGCCACCACATTGATTTAGCTTTGCCTTTCCAAGCTCATTGGGTTTGCAAATGTCACAAGGTCCTTTACCTGCTTTTTTGGCATTGGCCATTTTCAAAGGTTGTGCCTCGCCCGATAGTCTGCAATCTGCTGTATGATATTTTTCACCCTTGGCCGATGAGTATACGGTTTGGCTTACGCCTTTAAAGGCCAGACCAAAACATAAAAAGAAAGCGATCAGTACAATTCTTTTCATAAAGTAATTGATGGTTGTAGCAAGTTCAGACATTTATGCCAAAACAAAAAGCCATGGTATTCAGGCATCTTGATCCATGCTAAATAAAAACGTCCATTCCTTGGATCAAGAATGGACGTTAAAATTTCGTACCCGGGACGGGAGTTGAACCCGTACAGATATTACTATCCACAGGATTTTAAGTCCTGCGTGTCTACCAGTTCCACCACCCGGGCAATTATCATTTGCTTATGGTACTCAAAAATACTAAAGAACGAACCCGTACAGATATTACTAGCCATCCCGATTCTATCAGGACGTGTCTACCATCCTGATAGCTATCGGAACCACCACCCGGGCGGATAAATTCCCATTTTAAAAAAGAACCCCTCTCTTTATCGGAGAGGGGTTTTGAGCGGGAAACGAGACTCGAACTCGCGACCCCGACCTTGGCAAGGTCGTGCTCTACCAACTGAGCTACTCCCGCTTATTTAATGGGACTGCAAATTTAATAGCTGGCCTCAAATATCCAACACACACCAGTTTTTTTCAAAAATATCTCAGCCTGGGCTTCAGGTCAAATCTTTGGCTACCGAACCACTAATCTTAAAAAATTCTTAGACCATCCCCGACTTGTGGAAATAATATAAACCCCAGGCGCTAACCCCGTGCTGCGCATTTCAATCTCCTTACTTCCCGAGTCATTCACTGTGTCAGTGAGAATTGATAATTGTCTGCCTACAGTGTCGGTCAATCTTATCTCAACGTTCTCTTTTGGATAATACCCCTTTAAATTAATGGTAAAGGTTCCGGTAGTAACGGGATTAGGGTAAATAGTAATCTGAGGATTTTGACCGGGAACCAGTTCCACCATCACAACCTTTGAGTAGCTAAATTTTTTATCAAAGTCTGTTTGCTTAAGTCGGTAATAGGAACGCCCAACCAAGGGTTGTTGATCCAGAAATTGATAGTTGGTTTCAGATTGAATAGTGCCTTGCCCCTTCACATGCGCCAACTCAGCAAACTCACCTCCATCTGCTGATCTTTCAATTATAAAATAATCGTTGTTCAACTCTGAAGCTGTTATCCATTTTAACTCAACTTGGTTGGCAACTGGTTTTGCTTCAAATGATTTCAACTGGATGGGAAGTGGATTCGTTCCGCCCGTTGCGTTTCCTAAGGTGATTACGCTGAAAGTCGCAAAGGGAGCAGAGGTAATTGTTCCAGTACCTGCTGCCGATCCGGTTCCGCCTGCATCAAACCAAACTATGCCGACTCCATTGGTTTTAACTACGCGTAAGTTGGCTGGATCGGTAACTCCATCGGTCGTTCCTATTCCATAATAGAGTGTAACCGTAGCACTGGTTAGGTTGGCAACAGCCGATCGATTAATGGTCCAATAGCGAACTCCAGATACTCTTTCAATGGTGCCGGGTAATGTATACCCTAAAGCACCTGCGGAAGAAAAGAAGTGTTCTGCTGTATAGGTTGCAGATGCATTGTCAGAATGAGTTACCGATAAAACAGCCGGTCTATATGATCCGCTTTTCCCCAATGGAAACGTAAGCGTTGTGCCCGGAACATTGGAAGCCAAATCAATGGTCATCGGACCACTAACATAACTATTAGTATTTCCAATTGAACTCGTAGCTCCATTCAAGAGTGCAAGGAAATTGACTCCGGTTGTTTGCAAAATTCCTTGCGTTAAGGTGATGCCTCCCTGAATTGATGCAACTCCACCCATCGTGAAGTCAATCGCAAACCCACTGGTATTATTAAACACTACCTGATTATACGTAATGGCATCGCCCCCTGAACCCGCTGAGGCCGGAATAATTTGTTGGTTGGCTGTACCGTTGAACGTAAGCGTAGATGTGTTATTAAATGTAAGAGTACCATAAGGCGTTCCTCCACGCACAATGTTTCTCTTAATGCTCATGGCTGAAGCATTGTTGAAGATCGCCTCGGTTTGTGCAGCTGAAGTCGATGTAAATGTCATGTCGCGGCCAACAGATAGTGTAGAACTATTGTTGAATGCAAACCCAATTTTCATTCCTCCGGAATAACTTAATGTTAGGTCGCGCCCAACAGCTAAGGATGATGCGTTGCTTACAGTCATGGTGTTGGTAGCCACTGTGCCTCCTGAACTGGTCCAGATCACATCTTGTCCCACCGTCATAGAGCCAGATGGAAGATTAAGTTGCGTATTACTGTTACCTCCACTGCGGGTTATCAATACATTATTGGCTACGCTAAGAACTCCATTATTCTGAACCGTAGTGATGGTTGAATTATTGGTTGAATTCGTTTTGATAAACCGACCGTTAACGGTTAGTGTAGCATTATCAATCGTAAGCGAGGTGTTTGCTGCACTTGTCGTTATGTTGACTTCTGCTGCCTGCCCGGCCGAAGTAACGGTAATCGCGTTATCGCGGATATATACCACATTTCCGACACCGGGTTGAGTTGTGCCCGCCACGCCTCCGTAGGTTATATTCGACCACGTATTGGGATCACTCCAATCTCCGTCCGCTCTCGAAAAATACAATGTCGGGTCTACGTTATTTACACATAATTTGAACGTACCCCGATAGCCAGTACCTGTCAAATTATCCACCGATATATAATACACGGCACCAATGACAAGCGCACCATAATTTATAGTCAAATCATTGTATTGTCCGGCTCTATTTACCGATGCTAATCCTGTTGTTCCGTTGGCAGCCCACAAGGCGAGATATCCATATTGCAAATTGCCTTCGGGGGCGCCTGTTTTTAGTTGGATACTCACCGAAGGAGTCAAGGCCGTAAACTTAAACCAGCGGTTATAATTCGGACCGCTATCCCAGGCAGCGCCTTTATTTTTATCCGCTGTTGCATCAACGGTTGTATACGCTGCATCGGCCGAACACCAGTTATTTAAATCGGTTAGCTCAATGGCCCCTTCATAAAAATTATAATCCACAACATCACTCAAACACAACTTAAAAGTACCCCGATAGCCTGTCCCTGTTAAGTTGTCAACCGAGATATAATAAACTATTCCCGGAGTCAATCCATAATAATCAACTTCCAGGTCTGTGTACTGACCATTCCTGTTTACTGAGGTAATCCCTGTTGTCCCATTTGTAGCCCACATTGCCAGGTAAGGATATTGCATCGTACCCTCACTGCCGCCTGTCTTCAACTGAATCTTCATGTAGGTAGTGGTAGCCGTAAACTTAAACCACCTATTGTAATTCGGGCCACTATCCCACGCAGCCCCCTTATTCTTATCCGCAGTGGCATCAACAGTTGTATAGGCCGCATCAGCAGAGCAACCATTTACTAAGCTGGTCACATCGAAAGCTCCCTCATAAAAATTATAATCCACTACATCACTCAAACACAACTTGAACGTACCCCGGTAGCCTGTGCCCGTCAGGTTATCAACAGAGATATAATAAACCAACCCCGGAGTTAAGCCATAATAATCTACTTCCAGATCGGTATACTGCCCATTACGGTTTACGGAAGTAATCTCTGTGGTACCATTCGTAGCCCACATTGCCAGGTATGGATATTGCATCGTGCCTTCGCTGCCACCTGTTTTCAACTGAACCTTCATGTAGTTTGTGGTAGCCGTGAATTTGAACCAGCGGTTGTAATTCGGGCCGCTGTCCCATGCAGCACCTTTATTCTTATCCGCAGTTGCGTCCACGGTTGTGTAGGCTGCATCGGCTGAACAGGTGTTGATTAAACCTGAAACATCCGTGGCTCCTTCATAAAAATTATTTCCTACCACATCATTCAAACACAACTTGAACGCGCCCCGGTAGCCTGTGCCTGTCAGGTTATCAACAGAGATATAATAAACCACTCCCGGAGTTAATCCATAATAATCGACTTCAAGATCAGTATACTGCCCATTACGGTTTACTGACGTAATCTCTGTGGTACCATTCGTTGCCCACATCGCCAGGTAAGGATATTGGAGCGTACCCTCACTTCCGCCTGTCTTCAACTGTACTTTCATGTAGTTCGTAGTGGCCGTAAACTTAAACCAGCGATTGTAATTCGGACCGCTGTCCCATGTACTACCCTTGCTCTTATCCCCAGTGGCATCCACTGTAGTATAAGCCGCATCAGCTGAACAGGTGTTGATTAAACTTGAAACATCTGTGGCTCCTTCATAAAAATTATTCCCAACAACATCATTCAAACATAACTTGAATGTGCCCCGATACCCCGTGCCTGTTAAGTTATCCACCGAAATGTAATAAACCACACCCGGAGTCAATCCATAATAATCGACTTCAAGATCGGTATACTGTCCATTACGGTTTATTGAAGTAATTTCAGTAATGCCATTCGTAGCCCACATCGCCAGATATGGATATTGCATCGTACCTTCACTTCCGCCTGTCTTCAACTGTACTTTCATGTAGTTCGTAGTGGCCGTAAACTTGAACCAACGATTGTAATTCGGGCCGCTATCCCATGTACTACCCTTGCTCTTATCCCCAGTGGCATCCACTGTAGTATAAGCCGCATCAGCTGAACAGGTGTTGATTAAACTTGAAACATCTGTGGCT
>JBEBJH010000132.1:0-13188 GCA_040079965.1 Cyclobacteriaceae bacterium | reverse complement strand
CTTACCTTGCTGAATGGCTTTGGCCATATAGGCAAACTGCGAACTGTTAACCACCGCTGGCGCACCCCAGATTCGCACGCCCTGTTTTTTTGATAAATCCAAGAGTGCTTTTCCCTCGGCATAGGTGTTGGCCATCGGCTTTTCACTCCATACATGCTTGCGCACCATCAAAGCCTGCTTGTTTAGTCGACCGTGCTCTTGCATGTTGGTGAGATTGACCATCAAATCAAAAGGTGCATCTGCCAGGAGTTGATCAATATGAGGATAGTGATTGGGTACACGATATTTTTCGGCAGCAGCCCTGGCCCGCTCAGGTTTGATGTCGCATACACTTACCAGCTCAACAAATTCTGATTTTGATAAATGCGGCAGATACATACCCGAAACACTGCCGCACCCAATCAAACCGATTTTAATTTTTTTGGTTTGAAATAATTCTCCGGCCTGGCTTACAAAGGGCGCCAGCATACCTGCGACCATCAGCTTTGCACTGCGATCGATAAATTCCTTGCGATTGATTTTGTTAGTCATATCCAGTTATTTTTTATTGTGGTATTGCCGTTACTATGTCAGGTTGAGCCTGCCTGCGCGAAGCCGCTTCGGCAAAGGCAGGCTTGTCGAAACCTATTGATGAAACCTGATCGCCTTCAACAGGCTCAGGCTGACAGTCAAAGATACCTTTTGATACAGTCCTATTAACTATTTTTCTCTACGAATTACTTTTCCCGAATAAACCTTTGTCGTTTTCCCAGCCGCAAAAACTTCTTTGCCATTTACCCACACGTTCGAAATACCTACTGAAGGAAGTTGCGGCTTTTCTGGAGTTGCCCGGTCAGCAATTTTTTCAGGATCAAACAACACTAAATCGGCATACTGACCAACTACGATCCGGCCGCGTTTTTTTATCCCCAGGTTATCCGCTGTAAGCGAAGTCATTTTTCGAATGGCCTCCTCCATCGATAAAATCTTTGATTCACGGACATAGTTTCTGATCACTCTTGTAAAGGCACCATAACCTCTTGGATGTCGGCCCACACCCGAACCATCAGAACAGATACCTGCGTAGGGCCACTTCATAATAATTGCCAGGTCTTCCTCGGCCATGCTGGTGGCTATAATACTTTCGTCACCATTTTTCTTTTCCACCTCCGCAATTAAATCCATCAGCGTTTTGGGTGCATCGGTCCTGCGAATAGCTGCCACTTCAGCCAACGTTTTACCAATATAAGAAGTGTCTGGGCTAAAGTTACCAATGAGCATGCCTTCGGGTGTAGTTAATTCTGTAAGTGCAAACTCTGCCACTTTACGATCTTTAAAATTCCGCTCCGGAAACAATACGGTCATTGTCGATGACCAGTAAGTGTATGGATAAATATCTGCGGTAAGATTAATTCCGGCAGCGCGTGCGGAATCGAGTTTTTTAATTAACCTCTCCGATTGACCCCAGATGCTTTTCATAGCCAACTTGGTATGGGAAATCTGCACCGGCATGTGCGTCTCTTTTCCTATAGTAATGAGTTCATCAATCGCCTTCCAGAAATAGCGATCTTCGCTGCGGATGTGACTGATGTATCGGCCCTTAAATTCAGCGGCCACTTTTGCTAATGCGATGACCTCGGCCGGATCGGAAAAAATTCCAGGATCATACTCAAGACCGGTAGATAACCCCAAGGCACCAGCTTCCATATCCTGGCGCAACATCTGCTTCATTTGTTCAACTTCTGCTGACGAACTTATTCGTTGGTAGTTTCCGGGAATTACTGAATCGCGTAAAGTATTGTGGCCCGAATAAGAAGCGATATTCACTGCCACTGGTGTTGTTTCAATTTCCGCAAAGAAATTACTTAGTGGAAATTTTGAGCCCCCATCCTGACCCACTACAATGGTCGTAATTCCTTGGCTTACACAGGCCGGCATGTCGCGGATTCCAAACATACCCCGATCGTGATGGCTGTGAGCATCAATAAAACCTGGGGCCAAGGCAAGTCTGTTGGCATCAATAATTACAGGTGCTTCTGCACCAGATAAATCACCAATGAAAGCTATGGTGTCAGCACGAATACCCACATCGGTAACAACGGGTGCATTTCCTGATCCATCGTACACTTGCGCCTGACTAATAATACTATCGTAGTGATCTTTCCTGCAGCCAGAAAGAGCAACGAGAACAATTGAAAACAAAAACACTTTCTTCATTCGACAGCTTTTTCCTAAAGTAAGCAATCGCAGGAAGAATTCGAACTGGATTTTTTTAAATGGCTTACACCGTATTCACCCTTCCTAGCCTTAGGAAGAGTGGAAATGTAACCTTCATTAGGTCCTGGGTCCAGAAGGGACTGATCTTCTCCATAAGTTCTAAAACAGGATTGATCTGATTAGCCTGAATGCATTTCTGCACGGCCGACCAGGTAGTAAGGTATCCTTGCAATTGATCTTTATTCCACTGAAAGGAGAATTCAAAGGCGGGAGATTTTATCTCAGCAAACGGAAAGGGAATTGACTTATATTCTTCATCAATCAATTTTCGTTCTTTGTTCCAGTACGGTCCCACTACATTTTTGTAGAAATTCTGTATTATTGGATCCATCACAGAATTGATACAAAACAAACTGTATCCCCAGATAGCGATTACAGCTCTAGGCTTTGCGACCCGATTTACTTCATTATAAAATTTACTCAGATCAAACCAGTGGATTGCCTGAGCTATGGTAATCAAATCGATGCTGTTAGCCAGAAAGGTAGTTTCCTCACCAGCTACTGAATAGAAGATGTTGTCGGACTTAACCGCATGTTCTATCTGTTTGGCGCTAATGTCTGTTGCAAATACCTTTTTAAACTTGCGAGCTAATATGTGTGCCGCTTGTCCGTTGCCTGTTCCGCAATCCCAGGCAGCACCAAACGAATTGACCTCCGAAAAAATAAACTGATATAACGCATCCGGATAGGTTGGCCTAAACTGGGCATATTGTTCTGAGTGCTTTGAAAATAAATCAATCATCCAATGATTCTTACTTTTTCCAGCCTGGCCCCCGAAGACATCGACCTGGTGAAGCTCCAGTGTGATTTCCCTGATCAAGGACCTGAGTTCCATTTACAAAAACGTGTACAACACCTTCGGCATACTGATGTGGCTCATCAAAGGTTGCGCGATCCTTAATGGTAGCAGGATCAAAAATCACAATATCTGCATAATTGCCTGCTTTCAGACTTCCACGCTTTACTAACTTCAGATTAGAAGCAGGTAAAGAAGTCATTCTGCGAATAGCTTCTTCCATCGTCATTATTTTTTCCTCTTTTACATATTTACCAAGCAACCGGGCGAAACTTCCATAGGTACGGGGATGAGTAGCGTCCTCTGTGTAAGGTACTTCGGCCGGTATCGAACCCGCGTCCGAACAAATGCTCACATAAGGCATCGCCAACATTCGTTTTACATTATCTTCCGAGATCAAAAAGAATATCGCAGCGATTCCCGACTTATCAGCTACAATCAAATCAAGCATGGTTTCATTGGCATTCTTACCATGGAGCTGTGCCACTTCATTTAAACGCTTGCCTCGGTATAGCTGGTTTAAAGAATCCTTTCTAAACCCAAGCAACATGACATCTTTCGGGTCAGAATTTTTTGATGGGATTCCCAACTCCAAATCGCGGAGCAATTTCCTTCTCGTTACCGGATTCTTTAATCGTTTACGCATCGCTGGGCCACCACCTTCCTGAACCCACGTAGGCAAGCGGGCTGTGAGTGAGGTGCCGCTGGCATTGTAAGTGTACATATCGGCTGTAATTTTTAAACCAGCTCGCTGAGCGCTATCAATTTTTGCGAGTACCGTATCAATTTTATTCCAGTTCCACGTGTTGTTGATCTTTAAATGATAAATTTCAGCCGGTACGTTCGCTTCTTTCGAAATGTTGAAAACTTCATTTAAGGCCGAGTAAATTTTATCACTCTCGCTACGCATGTGGGTGATGTACATTCCTTCATATCTGGAAATCACTTTGCTCAGTTCAATTAATTCATCTGTTGATGCATAATCAGCCGGAGCATAAATGAGCGAGGTGCCAAGACCCATTGCTCCTTCTTTCATCGCGGAATCAACTAATTCCTTCATTTGATTCAGCTCGCTTTGTGAAGGCGCACGATTCTCATACCCAAGCACGTAATTGCGAACAGAGGTGGCACCAACAAACGAAGCAAAGTTTGTACTCACGCCTTTCTTTTCCAGCACGTCAAAGTATTCACCCAATGAGGACCACAGTGTATCGCTAATTCCGCTTTTCACCCGTGGTCCCGGGCTCCACCCTTCACCAAAAACCTCCAGTGTAACACCTTGCTTGATATCGCTCATGGAACGACCATCCTTGAGCAATGAGCCATCGGCCCAGCTAAGCATATTGATAAATCCGGGAGCAACTGCCAATCCCATTGCATCAATTTCTTTTTTACCACCAGCATTGACCAGAGTTCCAATAGCGGCTACTGTATCGGCACGAATTGCAACATCGCCCATAACAGGTGTACTCCCCAACCCATCATAAATTGTTCCGTTGCGAATAATAACATCATACTCCTGTCGCGGACTTTGACATGAAATAGAAATCAAAAAAATACTTAGGACGAACAGCAGTCTCATTAAATGAAAATAATACATTAATTGGTGCCCGATTTTAAAAGCCGATCCAGCAGTTCCTTAAAAAGTTTACCTGCCAGCATTGCCGTTATCTCAGACGGGTCGCGGGTAGGATTAAACTCTACCAGATCTGCGCCCACTAAATTGCCTTTCAGGTTTTGAATAATCGATAGCACCTCGCGACTGGTAAAACCGCCCGGCTCATGGTGCGAAACCCCTGGGGCGAACGCTGGATCAATAGCATCCATATCAAGAGAAAGATATACCGGGCCCTCGAATTGGAAGTGGATCGCACTATTCCAATTCTTCATTTCAATAATCTCAACACCAAATCGAGCTGCCTGCTCGCGTTGATGTGTGCTCAATGTGCGTATACCAACCTGCACCAATCGCACGGCTAATCCCTCTTCCATGATCCGTGCAAACGGACAGGCATGCGAATATTTATCGTCTTCGAAAGTATCATATAAATCTGCGTGCGCATCCAGATGAAGGATGGTGAGTTGTGAATATTTTTTTGCAAATGCTTTAACTACAGGGTACGTAATTGAATGATCACCCCCTAACGTCAGAACTTTATCAGACGTAGATAAGATTTTGTCAAACGACTTCTCTATCGAAATCGGTACCGAAATACTTTTGTCAAGTTCAATATCGCCCGCATCGGTTGTGCCCGGATGGTCTTTGAGATTGCTACCACTTTCCGTAAAATAATTGGAAGAGTCTGAATGAAATGCTTCCCGGATTTTTGCAGGTGCCAGGGCAGGCCCGCGCAGGAAAGACGAAGATTCATCGTAAGGAATACCCACTACAGAAATCATGACTGTAACTGTTTAACAGATAAAATTCAGTAATAAAGATCAAATTTAGTTGAAACTATGCCTTTTAGGATATGATCACGTTATGAGTATGAAAAGAATTCGAAATGATTTTTAAAAGAATTCTGTATCTTCGCATTCCTTTATATTTCAAGAAAAATAGACTAAACTACTCCAATCCTGAGCTATAGAGGAATATCATCGTCATCATCCTAACAAAAATACATGGCCAGACCTCAAGAAACGTTTAACAAAAAGGAACTAGAAAAAAAGAGACTTCAAAAAAGGAAGGAAAAAGAACAACGCAAAGAAGAACGCAAGGCTAATGCCAAGGAAGGAAGTTCTTTTGAAGATATGTTGGCCTATGTAGATGAAAACGGGAACATTTCTTCTACCCCCCCCGATCCAACCAAAAAGAGATCAACTATTAAAACCGAGGATATCGTTATCGGCTCATCCAATTTTGGTTCTGCGAATCAAAGTGGAGGCGCTGCCAGAAAAGGAAAGGTAACTTTCTTCAATACCTCCAAAGGCTTTGGATTTATCAAAGATTCAGACAACGGTGAAAGTATCTTTGTTCACAGCAACGGGCTTACCACCCCTATTAAAGAGAATGATATGGTAAGTTTTGAAACCGAACGAGGATTTAAAGGCCTAAATGCCGTACGAGTAAAAGTAATTAAGTAGTAATTACTTTCTCTGCGGTTAGTTTGGTAACGCTTAGAGTAAACTGCTTATCCAAGGTAAATTCGTAGGTACTACCTCCCATCAGCTCAGACGCTTTTTTTGATGTAGCCAGCACATAAAGTAAATCCTGGGCTACAACGGAACTCTTTATATTATTTAATGCCTTGCCGTTGGCCGCCTGCATCGTAAATGCAAATCCTTTTTTCTCTTTGGGATTTAAGGCTTTGAATTCATGGCCATAAAATTTGTATTGCTGTGGTCCTTCTTCCGATGCCACCATAAGCTTAAGTAAAGCAGGACGATACTTATTCCAAAGTGACACATACGTCTCGCCTGTACTTGAACTGAAGAATTTCTGATTCATTTTTCCGGATTAATAATAAAACACTGTCAAGAGATCGCTTATCCCAAATAAGATTTCAAATACTTGCTACGTGAAGCATGTCTTAGTCTCCGGGTAGCTTTCTCCTTAATCTGCCGCACCCGCTCGCGGGTAAGCTTAAATTTATCCCCAATTTCCTCCAGGGTCATCGGATGACTTCCATTTAATCCGTAATAATCACAAATAACCTCCGACTCTCTTTCAGAAAGCGTTGACAATGCCCGAGAAACTTCCAGTTTTAATGAATCCATCATCAACCCTGAATCAGGAGTCTCCTCGCTGCTACTTTCCAGAACATCCAAAAGTCTGTTTTCTTCACCTTGAACAAACGGAGCATCTACTGAGATCTGACGGCCACCTACACTCATAGTGCTCTCCACCTCTTCAATGCTCACTTCCATAATCTCTGCTACTTCAGCTGGCGATGGCTCACGTTGAAATTTCTGTTCGAGCTCAGAAAAAGCTCTGGAAATTTTATTCAGTGAACCCACACGGTTCAATGGCAACCGCACTACGCGGGATTGTTCAGCTAATGCCTGCAAAATAGACTGACGAATCCACCACACCGCATAGGATATAAACTTAAAACCACGGGTTTCATCAAATCGCATGGCTGCTTTAATAAGCCCAACGTTTCCTTCATTGATCAAATCGCCCAGGGTAAGACCATTGTTCTGATATTGTTTTGCCACAGAAACAACAAATCTAAGGTTAGCTTTCGTAAGTTTCTCCAACGCAGCCTGATCACCAGCCCTGATTCGCTTCGCCAGATCCACTTCCATCTCAGCGCTAATCAAATCCACTTTTCCGATCTCCACTAAATACTTATCCAGGGATTGACTCTCCCGGTTTGTAATCTGCTTACTGATTTTTAATTGCCGCATGTAACTGTATAGATTGGGTTAAATAATATGAATGACTAATAAAAGGAGCTTGTTTTCTAGGCGGGTCTCATCCCCAATTGCTTTAAAAGCCTGGCATGCCCGGCAAGGGCATCCATAAACGTTCGTGCGCTCTTATATGGAAGGCCAAACTCTTTGGCGGTATCCATTACGATACCCGAAATTTTCCGATAGTGCACATGGCAAATGTTAGGAAACAAATGATGCTCGATCTGAAAATTGAGTCCGCCTACATACCATGAAAACCACCGGCTTTTATTGCCGAAGTTGGTGGTGGTAAGCAATTGATGAACTGCCCAGTTATTTTCAAGCTTATCGTTTTCATCAGGTAACGGAAATTCGGTTCCTTCAATAACGTGAGCGGGTTGAAAAATAATAGCCAGTAAAAACCCCGCGATATAGTGCATAGTGAGAATACCGATAAGTATCTGCCACCAGGCCAGAGGTGTAAACAATACGGGAATCAAAAAGATGTACGTGAAATAAACCACTTTGGTAAAAATCAAAATGATCCACTCCTGTACAATGTTTGCATTATTCTTTTCAGCAAGTCCGTTCTTTTGGTATTTAACGATGCGCACGAAATCTTTAAACACCATCCATACGATGGTCATCAATCCGTATAAAAACCAGGCATAAATAAATTGATACTTGTGAAACCATTTCCAGTCGGAATGCGGGGTTAACCGCAATACGCCACGGGGGCTGATGTCCTCATCTTCTTCATGAACGTTGGTATAGGAATGATGTAATACGTTGTGCTGAATTTTCCAGTTGAAGGCGTTGGCGCCTACGAGGTTAAGCGAATATCCGATAAGTGTATTTAACCACTTCTTGTTTGAATAGGCACCATGATTTGCATCGTGCATTACAGATAATCCTATTCCGGCCAGGCCGAGGCTCATGATCAATACCGATACAATCAACCAAATTGTGCCCGTAACTACACCGGCCAGAATTAAACCATAAGGCACAAAATACATGGCAAACATGAAAATGGTCTTTATTACCATTTCAGAATCTGCATGGCGGGTAACCCCATTCACCTTGAAATAATCGCTTACACGCTTATTCAAAGTGGCTGTAAAATCGCGTCTGGTGGAGCCAAACGTTATATTTTTCTGATGGGTTAATGAAGGCATATTAGAATTAAAAGGTAGAACATTCAAACAGTAAACAGACTCAATACGCTTTAAGTGGCTGTTTTGGGCTTGCAGGCCCACTTTCAATTGAAAAAATCAAGTGGCAGGTAATGATCTTCAGTAAGATGATAGCCTTCAGCAGGATTCAAAAAATTGATTCTCAAAGGTACGAAATTTTGACGAGTATTTGCCAGAAAAGCCTTTTACGGTTGTCAAGGGGTTTTTTTGGCAGATATTAGGGACATTCCAAAACCTAAACTAAGAACTGGGTAAGTAGTGGATAAGTTCGTAAAGAATGTAGAATTCTAAATGCCAATTACAGGCTGTGAATTTCTTTTAAAGAGAATTTACTTATTACCCGTGTGAATTGCCTGGATTGGGATGACAAAACCGGGGCAATCAGCTCTCGTTCAAAATAAACAAGTTGCTTCTGTTCCGGCTTATCTACCTGATCGCAATAATAGATGCGTTGGTTGTATTTCCTGATAACCAGTTTCACGTCAGGGTGCGCTCTGGCCATAATGACTGCACCTTCCTGGTATATGTTATCGTTAAGCATCCTGTCATTCATAATTTTTAAGGAGAAATTAACGCCTCACTTTGTTGAACTACTATTAGTCGCCAAGTTGGTCAATTCAATTCTATCAACTATTTCATAACTTTGGTAAATTATTACATTCTTCACTGATTTGCTGCGATGAAATTATATATCAAATACATGGTAAGCCTTCGATGCAAGATGATTGTGAAAGAGGAACTTGCCAAACTTGGATTGCGGTACGTTGTGGTTGACCTTGGTATGGTTGAGGTTCTTGAAGATATTACTGAAATGCAACGAGCAGAATTAAAGGAAAACCTGCTCCGTTCCGGATTAGAATTGCTGGATGATAAAAAAAGCATTCTGATCGAAAAGATTAAGAACGTAATTAATGAAATGATTCATTATTCAGATGAAGTGCCTAAAGTGAATTACTCGGAATATATCAGCGAAAAGTTACAATACGATTATACTTACCTCTCCAATGTTTTTTCCGAGGTAAAAGGAATCACTATACAACAATTCATTATTATCCATAAAATTGAAAGAGCAAAAGAGTTGTTGCTTTATGATGAGCTAAACCTTACCGAAATCTCTTATAAACTGCATTACAGCAGCGTGGCGCACTTATCCAACCAGTTCAAGAAAGTGACAGGCCTCTCCCCTTCCTATTATAATCAACTAAAGAAAAAGCGCAAGGGCAATTTGGAAAACATGTGATTTATGTAAGTCTGATCAGTAAGTATGTAAAGCTACTTACGTGAATAGGATTGACCTTTATAGGGTAAAAAAACTCACCCTGTAAAGAGAATACCTATGAAAAAATTATCAGTCTTGACCCTTGCAGCATTAATGATGTGTGCAACTATTTCAATCCCATTGAATGCTGCTACCGATCCCACGAAAACATCGGTACCTGCAATTCCCACTGCTGAAGCTCAGGCTCTACTTACCCGGCTTGACGAAATCAATGCCCTGGATAAAGCACCTTTAAGCAAATCTGAGAAAAGAGAATTGCGTAAAGAAGTTCGAACAATTAAAAAGGAACTTGCCCAATCGAGCGGGGGTATCTACCTCTCAGTTGGCGCTGTGATCATTATCATCTTACTACTGATTCTTTTACTTTAAAAAAGCAATCTCTGCAACTATTATGAAACGAATAATAACGCTAACAATACTTCTCATTTCCATTTTGCCTTTTACTAGCCAGGCGCAAGAGACATACGGGAAGAGCCTGAACATAGGACTAGGTGCGGGCGGCTATGCGGGCTACTATAAATATGTTAATCGTACCAGGCCTGTCTTCTATATTGATTATGAATTTGATGTAGCGAAAAGTTTTACGTTGGCTCCCTTCGTTAGCTTTTACAGTTACTCAAATGAGTACTATTGGGGAAATGGTAACAACCCGCAGAACTATCGCTATCATGAAACCGTAATTCCTATTGGCGTAAAAGGAAGCTACTATTTTGATACCCTCCTAAATGCACATTCTGATTGGGATTTCTACCTCGCAGGATCTCTTGGCTTTGCCATTGTTAACGCTAGCTGGGAGGCTGGCTATGATGGAGATAAAAACTATTATCACGATAACAATTCATTATTTCTCAACATTCATATTGGAGCTGAATATCATATCAGCAAAAAGGTGGGAGTATTTCTTGATGTGTCAAGTGGTGTTTCTACTCTTGGGTTAGCGTTTCATGGAATTAAATAAATAATTAAAATTATGGGAAATCTACTTTATGCAATCGCAGTCATCTTGATTATCATTTGGGCTGTCGGGTACTTGGGATACAATTCCGGAGGCCTTATCCACATACTACTTATTATTGCCGTGATTGCGGTAATTCTCCGTGTTATCCAGGGGCGGAAAATTCTTTAGTAATTCTCAGCAATTATACAGAGGTGTTATGCAGGTATGGAATAGGTACATGTGGAAATTTAAGCAACTCTTCACTTGGTTTGTCGGGCAGGATTCAAACCAGGAAAAAGAGTACGAAGCGACAGTAAGAGAGCTTCAAGATCGCTTAAATAGAAGTAATGACGAACTGAATAAGATTGTTTCAGAGTCCTGACAAGATTGATATTATTCTTGCAGTTAGTGTCAGTTGGTTTCTGTTAACAAATAAATTCTTGTATGGAACAAACCGAAGTTGAAAAATCTTCAGCGTTCATCATTGTTGAAATTATCGAGTATGTTCCAAACTCGGTAGTTATTAAAACAATTATTAAAAAAACAACTGGAAATGTGAGCGTAGTTTCATTTGATTCAGGAGAAATGCTAGCAGAAAGAATTTCTCCTTATGACACATTTATTCAAGTCATTGATGGGGAAGCTGAAATTGAAATTGATGGTAAGCCAAACTTGTTAAAAACTGGTCAATCCATCATTATACCGGCTCACTTCCGCAATTCAATGAAGGCAAAAGTCCGATTCAAAATGATCTCCACAATTATAAAAAGTGGCTATGAAGAGTAATTTAACCAACGGTAAACATTTAAATTAAAAACCATGGAAAGCAAATTTAAAGCAGGCGAAATTGTGTACGAAAGAATCCGACCGACCCTGAAGCTGATTGTCGCCAACTGTATTAACAACTTATACTATTGCAAACTCCACGAGTTTCCAAAACGCAAAGAACTTGTCTACTTCGAACGAGAGCTGGCCCGACCACATCAAATAAAAAACAATTAATTCACTATGCATGAAACCCGAAATCGGTATCTCAGAAAAATATTTACATCATAGCATCTCACAGCTATCATCCCTTCTATCAGATGAAATGGTCCTCTATGTTAAGACAAGAAAATTTCATTGGAATGTAGGCGGAGACAGTTTTATGGAACTACACAAGCTATTCCAAACTCAATACACGGAACTTGAGGAAACGGTTGACCTGGTAGCCGAAAGAATCAGCAAGCTAGGAGGAAAGACAATTGGCACAATGAAAGAATTCACCAAATTATCAAGATTGGAAGAATCCCCGGATGAATATTCATCGCAAAAAGAAATGTTGAAAGAACTGCTGAAGGATCACGAGTTGATCATTGTACAACTCAGGAAGGATATTAACGGAGGTGCTGAAAACGGCAAGGATGCCGGCACTGCTGATTTCATTACCGGTATTATGGAACAACATGAAACAACTGCCTGGATACTGAGGCGCTATCTGAATTAAAGGAAACAGAGATATATACGATGTCCGGTTTCAAATTCATGCAATTAACTAGTCTACACCGGGGTGCAAACGCCTCAGGTGTGGAAATTTATCTTTGGGTGTGATCATGTTGGACTATTAAACTCGCTAAATGAAGGTACCTGAAAATTGGATCAATTATTAAGCTACCAACTTCGAATCAAATTAATGAATCTATGAAAACAAGACTTACTACCTTAAGTGCAATCCTGGTTATTTCATTGCTAAGTTTAGCTATTAATCAGCAAGGAATTGCACAACAATCCAACAAAAGAGTAGGCATTAAAGGTGGATTAAATGTGAGTAACCTGTTTATTGATAATGTGACAGATGAAAATGCACGTCTTGGGTTTCATCTTGGGTTATTTGGCCAACTCTTTTCCTCTGATGTATTCGCTATTCAGCCCGAGTTACTTTACTCTACTAAAGGCTCTAAAGCACAGTATACCAGCGGAGCCTTCTATCAGGATGTTCAATACAATCTGAACTATCTTGAATTGCCTGTTCTCGCTGTCTTTAAGCTTGGTGAGTCTGTAGAGATCCAGGCTGGTGGGTACGCAAGTTATTTACTAAACGCCAACATATCCTATCAGGGCGACATTGCCAACGGTGCTGATGAAATAGACAAAGACAATCTCACCTCCTTTGACTATGGATTATCAGGAGGCTTAGGTTATAATTTCAAAGCAGTTCAAGTTGGGGTTCGGTACAATTATGGCTTAGTACAAATTGCTGATAGTGATGCAGCACGAGCTGCAATAGGCAACTCCAAAAATTCTTGTGCGCAACTATACTTAGCAATCAATTTAGGTAATTAATATAGGGGTTATGGGTTAGGTAAAGACACCTCATGTAAAGAGGTGTCTTTTTTTATACCAGTATATTATA